>NZ_BAAAHQ010000004.1:81496-98432 GCF_039525605.1 Nonomuraea longicatena
CGAGCCGCCGCTGGAGCCGCCCGCCGAGTAGACCGGGTCGTACGGGTTGCGGGTGGGGCCGTTGTGCTCCGGCTCGGTGGTCGGCAGGATGCCGAACTCCGGGGTGTTCGTCCGGCCGAGCACCACGAACCCGGCCGCCCGCAGCCTGGTCACGACATTGGCGTCGACGCCGGCCTCGATGCCCGCGAGCGTCCGCGAGCCGCCCGTGTACGGCTCGCCCGCCATCGTCCAGCCCAGGTCCTTCACCAGCGCGGGCACCCCTCGGAACGGCGTGCCCTCCGGCGCCTTCGCGGCCTCCTCCAGCGCCCTGTCGAAGCGCCTGTGGACGACGCAGTTGAGCTCCCCGTCGCGGGCCTCGATACGGGCGATGGCGGCCCCGACCAGCTCCCGTGGCGAGACCAGCCCGTCCCTGACGGCCCGCGCCTGGCCGACGGCGTCCAGATCGAGTATCTCGTCCATGTCCACCGCTCCTCTGCAGCCCGGCGTGGGCGACTTCTTCGGCTCCGCGATCGAATGATCGTGGAAAGTCAACGTGGCCCTCTCAGGGTCGCAGTTCGTGCACCGCCCCGATGAAGTCCTTGGTGATCCCCCGCAGTCCCGGCAGATGCGACAGGCCGACCAGCCTGTCCACCAGCGGCACCGTGACCTCGATCAGCCGGAACGTGCGCACGCAGCCGGGCGAGGTGTCGTGCACCCAGAACAGCACCATGCCCATGGACAGCAGCCACAGCAGCTCCGGCAGTTCCTCCCGCAGTTCCGGGTCCATCCGGTCGCGTGAGCCTTCGACCACCTGCCGGTAGATGCCGATCGACGCCTCGCGGGCCGGGGAGGACTGGGAGCTGAACGGGCTGAGCGGGTTCGTCGGCTCGGCCGCGTGCTTGAAGAACTTCACCGCGAACTCGTGGTACGGCTCCGACACCCGTACCCACTCGCTGAGGACGCCGCTCAGCCGGGCGGCGAAGGAGGTCTCGCACGCCAGCAACTCGCGGCAGGCGAGCTCGTGGGCGGTCTGGGCGCGATCGTAGTACGCCTGGATCAGCGCTTCTTTGCCGGAAAAATAGTAGTAGGCGGTTCCTACCGATACGCCGGCCTCGGCGGCTATCGCCCGCATCGTCGTCGCATCGAAGCCGCGTTCCCGAAACAGTCGCAATGCCGTCGCGACGATGACCTCTCGGGTGCTCTCCGATCCTCGGTTTCGGGGTTCGGACACCTTCGCCACTTTACGGGCAAGAGCCCTGGTTGGTCATGAAGCCGTACCGTGATCGCCGCCACAAGGCAAAGATCGTTGTGCGACAGGGATCATCCGGTGTGAAGCGTGGGATTGATGGTTCTGGCGGGAGGGCTATTCCGCGAAAGAGCATCGACATGTGGATACGTGGCAAGGTGCGACTGTTCGTAGTCGTACTCCTGGGCGTTGAGATCTCGATAATCGCATTGGCAACGGCGGCGACCGCCGCGTCCGCTTCCTCGGAGGCAAGGGAGTCATCTCGACCGCCGATAACGCGGACATACGCCTTTGGAGGCGGCATACATCCCACAACCTGGACGACATCCGTAGAGCCCCCCAAGGTAGACCTCAGCCGGGTCAGGTCCCGGCAAGCACCCATCCGCATCTCCCACCGGACGGCCACCGGCCGCCTGCGGAGCGCGGGCCTGCGATGGAAATCGTCCGGCCACTGCGCGAACCGCCGTATCCGGCACTGCACCTCGCTGGAGTCGGTGCGGACGGCGACCATCGCCAAGGTCATCGACCTGAAGCGGGACAGCGGCTGTCCCGTCATGGTGACGGGCGGCACGGAGACGGGGCACATGCCGGGGCGCTACAGCCACGAGCAGGGCTACAAGCTGGACATCTCACTGACGCCCTGCATCGACCGGCACATCACCACGAGCTACGCATACGCTGGCATCCGTAGTGACGGCTCCCCGCTCTACCGCTCCCCGGAGGGCGACATCTACGCCAAGGAGCCCGACCACTGGGACATCCTCTTCCGGTGACCCGAGGGTGCTCTTCACAACCCTGAAAAGCACCACGAGCAACGGCCCAGCCAACCTGACACCACCCGCCGACGCCACTCAAGGGCCCTCCGTCCACGGCACGCACCCGCACCCGGGTCTCGCCGCGACATCGCACGGTAAGCCGGAACACCACCCGGCGGGCCACCGGCCGCACTGCGCGGTCCCATGAGGCCATGCGGTCCTTGGGTCAGGCTTGTCCGGGCACGAGGGTTACCGGGCGGCGTCGCGGCCATCGGACCCGCGCCCGAGGGGCGTGGACGCTGAAGACCGCCACCCAAGTCGGCGGGTGGCGGTCTTCGGTGGCTTTGCCGTAAAGGATCGTTGTTATGCGGACAGGGACTCGCGCGCCACCAGTTCGGCGATCTCGGCGGCGTTCAGCGCCGCCCCCTTGCGCAGGTTGTCGCCGCAGACGAACAGGTCCAGCGTGTTGGGGAAGTCGATCGCCTGCCGCACCCGCCCGACGTACGTCGGGTCGGTGCCGACCACCGCCGCCGGCGTCGGCCACACGCCCTTCTCCGGGTCGTCCATCAGCACCACCGTCGGCGCCGCCGCAAGGACCCGGTGCGCGTCGGCGACGGTGATCTCCCGCTCGAACCGCGCGTGCACGGCCAGCGAGTGGGTCGTCACCACCGGAACCCGCACGCAGGTCGCCGACACCTTCAGGCCGGGGATGCCGAGGATCTTGCGGGACTCGTCGCGCAGCTTGATCTCCTCGGAGGCCCAGCCGCCCTCCTTGAACGAGCCCGCCCACGGCACCACGTTGAACGCGATCGGCGCCGGGAACGGCGACTCCTCCGCCAGCTTGTTGTCGAGCGCCTTGCGCACGTCACCGGCGACCTGGCCGATGCCGCGGTCGCCCGCCAGCGCCTCGACCTCGTCGTACAGCCGGGCCGTGCCCGCCACTCCCGCGCCCGACACCGCCTGGTAGGAGGCGACGACGAGTTCTTGCAGGTTGTACTCGGCGTGCAGCGCGCCCATCGCGGCCATCATCGACAGCGTGGTGCAGTTGGGCGTCGAGATGATGTTGCGCGGCCGGTCGGCGGCCGCGTGCGGGTTGACCTCCGGCACCACCAGCGGCACGTCCGGCTGCATGCGGAAGGTGCCGGACTTGTCGATCGCCACCGCGCCGCGCGCCGCCGCGATCGGCACCCACTCGGCCGAGACCTCGTCGGGCACGTCGAAGATGGCGATGTCGATGCCGTCGAAGACCTCGGGGGCCAGCGCCCGGACCACGACGTCCTCGCCTCGGACCTTCAGCGTCTTGCCCGCGCTGCGCGGCGAGGCCACGAGGCGGATCTCGCCCCAGATGTCCTCACGGGTGGAGACGATGTCGCGCATGACGGTGCCGACCGCACCCGTCGCGCCCACGAGTGCGAGATTGGGCCTGCTCATCTGCCGGTTCCTCCGTAAACCACTGCTTCGACCTGGTCCGCGTCGAGATCGAACGCGCGGTGGGCGGCGGCCACGGCCGCGTCCACGCCGTCCTGCTCGACGATCACCGAGATGCGGATCTCGGACGTGGAGATCATCTCGATGTTGACCCCCGCGTCCGCGAGAGCCGCGAAGAACGTCGCGGTGACGCCGGGGTGCGAGCGCATGCCCGCGCCCACCAGCGACACCTTGCCGATCTGGTCATCGAACAGAAGCGACTCGAAGCCGACCCTCTCCTGGATCTTCTTCAGCGACGTCAGCGCCGTGGAGGCGTCGGTCGTCGGCAGCGTGAAGGAGATGTCGGTACGGCCCGTCGCCGCGGCCGAGACGTTCTGCACGATCATGTCGATGTTGATCTCGGCGTCGGCCAGCGTCTTGAAGATCGTCGCAGCCTCGCCAACCTTGTCGGGAACGCCGACAACGGTGATTTTGGCCTCGCTCCGGTCGTGCGCGACGCCGGAGATGATCGGCTGCTCCATCTCGGTTCCTTCGGAGTAGGGGCCGGAAACGACCCACGTGCCTTCCTTGGTGCTGAACGAGCTGCGGACGTGAATCGGCAGGTCGAAGCGGCGAGCATACTCGACGCAGCGCAGGTGCAGGATCTTCGCGCCGCAGGCCGCCATCTCCATCATCTCCTCGTAGGAGATCTTGGGGATCTTGCGGGCGGCGGGCACGATGCGCGGATCGGCGGTGAAGATGCCGTCCACGTCGGTGTAGATCTCGCAGACGTCGGCCTCCAGCGCCGCCGCCAGCGCGACGGCGGTGGTGTCGGAGCCGCCCCGGCCCAGCGTGGTGATGTCCTTGGTGTCCTGCGAGACGCCCTGGAAACCCGCCACGATCGCGATGTGGCCCTGGTCGAGCGCCCCGCGCAGACGGCCCGGGGTCACATCGATGATGCGGGCCTTGCCGTGGGTGGAGTCGGTGATCACACCCGCCTGCGAGCCGGTGAACGAGCGCGCCTCGTGGCCCAGGTTGGCGATCGCCATCGCCAGCAGAGCCATCGAGATGCGCTCGCCCGAGGTCAGCAGCATGTCGAGTTCGCGGCCCGGAGGCAGCGGCGAGACCTGCTCTGCGAGGTCGAGAAGTTCATCTGTCGTGTCGCCCATGGCGGAGACGATCACGACCACGTCGTTGCCGGCTTTTTTCGTCGCGACGATCCGCTGCGCGACCCGCTTGATGCAGGACGCGTCGGCGACGGACGAACCACCGTACTTTTGCACAACGAGCGCCACGAGAGTCTCCCGGTTTGGACAGTGAGCTGCCAGTCTACCGAGGACGTCTCGTGAACCCGATGGGCCGGACCACTATGTGGACAACGCCTCCTCAGCGACGTCCAGGCGGGTGTGGGCGGCCAGCGCCTGAAGTGCGCGCATCGCCGCGCCCGCGTGGTTGCCCCAGGTGTTGAAATAGGAGTACTGCCACCACCACAGCGCCTCCAGCGGGCGCCCCGCCTCGAAGTGGCGCAGCCCGTGGATCAGGTCGGCCGCCACCGCGGTGAGGTCGTCGGAGAGCCGGTACGGCGTGACCGTGGTGTCCTTGTACGGGTCGAAAACCTCGGCGTAGTCGTCCACGGCACCGAGCCGCTCGGCCAGTGCCGTACGCACGCCGTCGATGTCGGGATCCTCGCTCAGCGGCGGCTCCCAGTTGCCCGACAGGATCACGTCCTGGCTGGCGCCCAGTTTCGCCCCCGCCAGGCTCACCTGCGCCACCTCGACCAGCAGCAGTGACCAGATGGCGTCACCGCCCTCGCCGCCCGCGACCCTGGTCAGGCCGTCGACGTAGTTCTGAGCGTGTCCGGCGATCTCGTCAGCGAGAGCGCTCCACTGGTCAGACATCCAGCAGCCTCCGTCCTTCAAACGCGCGGCCCAGGGTGACCTCGTCCGCGTACTCGAGATCACCGCCCACAGGCAGACCGCTGGCCAGTCGTGTCACCTTGATGCCCATCGGCTTGACCAGACGGGCGAGGTAGGTCGCCGTCGCCTCCCCCTCCAGGTTGGGGTCGGTGGCGAGGATGAGCTCGGTCACCCGGCCGTCGGCCAGGCGTGCCATCAGCTCGCGGATGCGCAGATCGTCCGGGCCGACGCCGTCGATCGGGCTGATCGCGCCGCCCAGCACGTGGTAGGTGCCGCGGAACTCGCGGGTCCGCTCGATCGCGACGACGTCCTTGGACTCCTCGACCACGCAGATCACGTGGGTGTCGCGGCGCGGATCGCGGCAGATGCGGCATTCCTCCTCGGCGGCCACGTTCCCGCAGACCCGGCAGAAGCGCACCTTGTCCTTCACCTCAAGGAGGGCGTGCGCCAGCCGTTTGACGTCGACGGGATCGGCCGCGAGCAGGTGGAAGGCGATCCGCTGCGCGCTCTTGGGACCGACGCCGGGCAGCAGCCCGAGTTCGTCGATCAGATTCTGGACGACCCCCTCGTACACGGCTAGAACCCCGGCAACTGACCGAAGCCGCCGCCGAGCCCCTGCGCCAGCGGGCCGAGCTTCTCCTGCTGGAGCTCGTCCGCCGCGCGGTAGGCGTCGCGGATGGCCGCGATCACCATGTCGGCGATCGTCTCCGCCGTCTCCTGCGGGTCGTCGGCGTCGATCGCGCTGGGGTCGATCTTCAACTCCAGCAGCTCGCGGGCCCCGTTGACCACGGCGGTCACCATGCCGCCGCCCGCCGACCCCTCAACCTGAGCGTCGTTGAGCTCTTGCTGGGCGCTCGCGAGCTGCTGCTGCATGAGCTGGGCCTGCTCCAGCAGCTGCTGCAGGTTGACGTCACCTGGATTCACGTTTGTGCGCTCCTCATGGCTCCATGTCTTGACTGGGACGAGCCTACGGGGTCCGGTGCGGTCCCGCACTGCGAAGAGCAGGTGTTTCCGTGTATGGCCGGGTCCCGGCCCCCCTCCAAAGCGTCCGGGACCCGGCCAGCACGCCGGCCGGAGCGGCCGCACCACGCCGACGTTTCAGTGGTGCACGCTAGTGAGACCAACGTTGCACACAGGTTGCGGTCATTCAATCACCCTGTGCAATCCCCCGAACGGGTTGCGCGCGGAACCCTTGACCGAGAGGGTGATTGATTAGGGGTTGACTACTTGGAGTGGCCGATGAGTTACGCCCATCTCGATGCTTATTCTCGCAAACTCAGACACGCTTACGAAGCCATGTGGACGGCCGACGAATCACCCGAAGACACGCCCCGACGGCTGATCTCCGCATCATGGCGCCGGTCCCTCGAAGCCGGCATCGACCCGGAAACCCGCTCCGCCCCGCTCGTCTACGACACCTCCCACATCGACGACGTCCGGGGCGCACACCCGCTCCGGCCCCTCCTGCCGCTGCTCGCGGGCACCCTCACCACCATGGCGGAGTCCAGCGCCAACATCGCGATCATCACTGACGTCCACGGCAACATCCTCTGGCGCGACGGCAACCGCGCCATCATGCGCCGCGCCGACAGCGTCGGCCTCGCCGACGGCCACCTGTGGGCAGAGGGCGCCGTCGGCACCAACGGCATCGGCACCGCACTCGCCGACCGCCGCCCCGTGCACGTCTACTCCGAAGAACACCTCATGCGCGCCCTCCACATCTGGTCGTGCAGCGCCGCCCCGATCATCGACCCCGACACCGGCGACGTGCTCGGCGCCATCGACATCAGCGGCACCACGCCCAGCCTCCACCCGGCCACCGTCGCCCTCGTCGGCGCCACCGCCAAGCTCGCCGAGAGCCAGCTCACCATCCGCATGCTCGAAAGCGACGACCTCCTGCGCCGCCGCTTCGAACTCCTGCGCGACCACGACAACGTCCTCGTCACCGCCACCGGCCGGGTGATCGCCGGCGACCCCTCGGGCGACCTGGGCGACCGCCTCAATCTGCCCCAGCCGGGTGAACAGCTCACCCTGCCCGACGGGCGGGCGGTGCTCCTCGAACCCTTCCACGGGGGCTACGTGCTGCGTCCGGCCGCCGAGTGCGGGCCGCCCGCCCTCCGGCTCGCCTTCCTCGGTGACGGGGCGCCCACGGCGTACACAGGGGGGCGGGAGCTCACGTTGTCGCTGCGGCACGCCGAGATCCTCGCCATCCTCGCCCTGCACCCGCACGGCCTCACGGCCGAGCAGCTCTGCTACTACCTGTACGGCGACGCCGGCAACCCCGTCACCATCCGCGCCGAGATCCACCGGCTGCGCGCCCAGCTCGGCGGCACGGTGGGGGCCAAGCCGTACCGGCTGTCCTCGCCCGTCGAGGCCGACTTCGTCGAGCTCCGCAGCCTCCTCGCGGGCGGTGACGCGGCGGCGGTGGCGCGCGCGTACCCCGGGCCGCTGCTGCCGCGCTCGGAGTCGCCGGAGATCCGGCGGGCGCGGGACGAGCTCGAGGTCCAGGTCCGCGCCCGGCTGCTCCGCAACGGCGGCCCGGAGGACCTGTGGATCTACGCACAGACCCCGAACGGCCGCGACGACCTGCAGATCCTGGAACGCCTGAGCACCACGCTCCCGACGACCGACCCCCGCGCCATCACCGCCCGCATCCGCCTCCACTCCCCCTGACCCGCGCCACTGCCCGGCCGCGCACTCCGCCACGGCCGCACCTCATCACGGCCGAAGGCCGCTCTGTCACAACCAAGCCGCGTCACGGCTGCGCTCCGTTGCGTCCACGCGCCGTCACCGCCATGCCCTGTTACGGCCGCGCTCCGTTGTATCCACGCGCCGTCACCACCATGCCCTGTTACGGCAAGCCCGCCCCACCACCTCCCGCCGCCGCCACCCACCGTCCACGGACGAGCGCCACCCGAGCGCGCAGGCAACCTCCGCAACGCCGCCCCGTCGGCCCCCTCGACGGCCCACACCTACCGGGAAGCCTTGGCCCGCCCAGGTTTACGCCTACTCGGACAACTCCTGAAACGGCATGAGGGCCCGACAAACGCCCCGAAACACACCGACACCCGATCACTCAACCCCAGACCGCCACCGCTTTGCCCCGCGTTCACCCCCAAACCCAGACCACCGCCGCTCTGCCCCACGTCCATCCCCAAGCGCAGACCGCAGCCACCTTGCCCCACATCCACAGCCAAGCCCAGACCACCGCCGCTCCCGCGTCACCACTCAGCCCCAGACCGCCGCCGTTCTTCCCCGCGCCATCCACCCGAGGCCGCGTCGCCACCGCTCTTCCCTGGGTCACCCGCTCAAGCTCTTGCCGCTCTGGGCAAAGTCGCCCAAGCTCAGATCACGGCTTCGCGCCGACACGCCTGGCCCTACCCCAGGCACCGCCGTGCACCGGCAGGCGCGATCCGGCTCGGACTGTCTGTCCGACGCCGAAGCGACTGCTCAAATGTGGTCGATTTCGCTGATCACCTGGGCGCCGAGTTCGCGGGTGAGCAGCGCCATGCCGCTCAGCGCATCCACGTCGGCGTCGTTCAGCGGGTCGACGTCGTCGGAGGCGGAGCCCTGACCACGTCCCGGAATGGCGTCCGGCCAGGCCGCCGAGCCGCCCTTGCGGTTCGAGCCGCGCGGCCCCGACTGGGCGGCGGCCCTGGCAGCCGACCGAGCGGCCTCGATGCCCGAGCCCCTGGCCGCCGGACGCGCGCTCGACTGCCCCGGATCCGGCATCGGCGGCGCCCCAGGCCCTGGGTCGTCCGGCGCAGCGGGCCACGACTCGTCGGTTGTCTGGTGACCGTTCGCGGAGCCCTCTGCTCCGGGCTGTCCGACACCGCCTTGGGCCCCAGCACCTCCGGCGGCAGCGGACGCACTCCCCTGTCCGTTCACTGCGGACATTCCGCCCGAACCATGCTGTGCACCCGCACCCGGCTGTCCAGTGTCGCCGAAGCGCGCCCCGTTGGGGCCTGCCGCCCCGGGGCTGCCGTTGCTGAGGCCGACCACCCCCGAACCACCATCGCCGGAACTGGTCGCCCCGGAGCCACCGTCGCCGGGGGCGGCCACTCCCGGGCCGCCGTTGGCGCCGGGCCCCGCGGAAGCGCCGTTCACGGACCCCGCGACCCCGCCCGGGTGACCCAACCCTCCATGCTGACCGTTCGAGCCACCCGGCTGAGTACCCGAACCATCGAACTGGTTACTCAGGTCGCTGTGCTGGCCGTCAGGGCCGCCTGGCCAGCCGTTCGAGCCCCCATGCTGCCCGCCCTGGCCCGTGCCGTCCCCAGAATGAGTGGAACCGGACCCGCCCCCCTGAGCGTGACCGGGACCCACGCCCTGAACCGAGCCAGAACCCGGACCCTGGGCCGAGCCTGAGCCCTGAACTACCTCAGAGCCCGAACCATGGGCCGCGTCGGAACCCGGACCCTGAGCCGGACCGCCTGCTACACCCTGCTGGCCGACTGAGCCCTGCGCGTGCCCGAAGCCCGCACCCGACTCGGCACCTCCGGCCGGCTGCCCAGAAGCACCCTGCCGACTGTCGAACCCGCCCTGGGATCCCGGCGCACCGGTCTGCCCGGGATTCTGCCCGTACCCCGACGGCCCGCCCGAACCACCGGACCGAGAGGCCCGCTGCCCGCCCGGCGAACCGCCGACAACCGCCTCAACCCGCCAGACACCGCCGAGCACATCGCCCAACGCCTGGGCCACGATGGCGTCCTTGCCGCCACCGGTGAAGTTCTTCATGGCGCCGACCTGGGCGAACCCGAGCGTCACCAGGTTGCCCTCGACCCCGACGACCTGAGCATTGGTGCTGACATTGGCCCAGACGACGATGCTGCGCTGCTTCAAGGCCATCAGCACGGACGCCCACTGCTGCTGAATCCCGCCCACACCACCGGCAGAACCAGACGGCGCCGTCCCAGCGGAACCGCCCCCTTGGGCACCCCCAGCCGGGCCAGCCTGAGCTGCGGCGCCACCGCCGTTGCCCGACACGTTTCCACCCGACCCGGGCCGCACCGCCTCAGGCCAGTCATCACCACCGGCGCCCCCCGCAACAGCGCCAGAGGCTGCTCCCCCAGTCCCACCGGAACCGCCGGTTCCAGGACCGCTCGTCCCATGACCACTCGTGCCGGAACCGGCCACGCCAGGGCCGACCGTCCCAGGGCCCGCCGTCCCAGGGCCGGCCGCGAAAGAACCGCCCGCGCCGGAGCCGCCAACCGCGCTCGGGCCGGTGCCCTGCGTACCGACCGCTCCCAGACCGGCACCATCCACGGGGCCCGAGCCGTGGCCCGGTGACGTTCCGGTGCCCGTACGGGAGGCCATCCGGGCGACCGTGCTGCCGCGTTCAAGACGTTCGAGACGGGCGAGGAGCGCCTCCTCGCCCTGTGCGGCGCCGGGCAGGAGCACCCGCGCGCACATCAGCTCCAGCAGCAGCCGGGGCGAGGTCGAGCCCCGCATCTCGGTGAGCCCGGTGTTGAAGACCTCGGCCGCCCGGGTGAGCTCGGCGGGGCCCATCGAGGACGCCTGCCGGACCAGCCGCTCCAGTTCGTCGGCGGGACGGTCGAGCAGCCCGCTGTTGGCCGCCTCGGGGACGTTGGCCAGAATCACCAGGTCACGGAAGCGTTCGAGCAGGTCGGCGGCGAATCGGCGGGGGTCGTGACCGCCCTCGGCGACCCGGTTGACCGCACCGAAGACCTTGGCACCGTCGCGCTCGGCGAAGGCCTCGACCACCTCGTCGAGCAGGTCGCCGTCGGTGTAGCCGAGCAGGGAGACGGCCTTGGCGTAGGTGATGCCGTCGTCCTCGGCTCCGGCCAGCAGCTGGTCGAGGATGGACAGCGAGTCGCGCGCCGACCCGGCCCCGGCGCGTACGACCAGTGGGAGTGCAGTGGGCTCGTACGGCACCTGCTCCGAACCGAGAATCTCCTCCATGAGCGCCCGAAGTGTCGTGGGCGGCATGAGCCTGAAGGGATAGTGGTGGGTGCGCGACTTGATGGTGCCGATGACCTTTTCCGGCTCGGTCGTCGCGAAGATGAACTTCAGGTGCGGCGGCGGCTCTTCGACGAGTTTGAGCAGCGCGTTGAAACCCTCGCGGGTCACCATGTGCGCCTCGTCGATGATGTAGATCTTGAATCGCGCGGACACAGGGGCGAAGAACGCCCGCTCGCGCAGGTCGCGGGCGTCGTCCACACCACCGTGGGAGGCCGCGTCGATCTCGATGACGTCGAGGTGCCCCGGTCCGGTCGCGGACAGCGCCACACAGGATTCGCAGTCGCCGCAGGGGTCGGGAGTGGGGCCTTTCTCGCAGTTGAGGCTTCTGGCCAGAATCCGGGCGCTGGACGTCTTGCCGCAACCGCGCGGCCCGCTGAACAGGTAGGCGTGGTTGATGCGACCGGTGCGCAGCGCCTGGCGCAGCGGGTCGGTGACGTGGTCCTGGCCCATGACCTCGGCGAAGGTCCCGGGGCGGTACTTGCGGTAAAGCGCAAGGCTCATGCGACACCATCCCGCCTGCGAGGGGGCACTCAACGAAGAGACCCCCCGCACACCCGCCAGAGCCCGCTTATCCTTGCTGCCTTCCGGCCCTGGGGAGGTTCACAGGATGACGCCGCGCGAGGGGTCCTCCGACAGTCTAGCCGCAAGCGGCAGTGCTCGCGGCAGTAAATGATGGTCTCCTGTGGCCCAAGAGTCCGGTAAGCTCGTCGGCGGAGGATTCGCCTAGTGGCCGAGGGCGCACGCTTGGAAAGCGTGTAAAGGGCAACCTTTCGGGGGTTCAAATCCCCCATCCTCCGCGCCTGGTTGAGGCAGAAGTACGAAGGGGCCGACCCTATCCAAGTCGGCCCCTTCGTCGTTTCCAGTCTCAGTTCCAGTCTCAGGCGGCCGCCCATGTCTCCGCCCCCTTGTCTCAGGCGGCCGCTTCACCTCCGTCGCCTGATTCTCAAGAGCAGGGCGTCAACCTCCTTGGCGTCCGTATTACGAGTTGGCGTCCGTGTTACGAGCCGGGCGATCAGACGTCGGGGATGCGCCAGCCGCGTTCGACCGACCGGCGGCAGTTTCCGGGGTCGTCGCCCGCGCCGGTGAACAGGGCGGTCAGCAGCGGTACGCCCTGGGCCAGCGCCTGGCGGGGCAGCGGCCCGGTGGCGACCAGCGACGCCAGTCCGTGTCCGATGATCCAGCTCTGGGTGGCCAGCCCCAGCGGCTCGACGTCATCGCGGAAGCGACCGATGACCTTGGCCCGCTCGACGGCCCGGACCAGGCTGTGCAGAGTGTCGTCCGCGGCCGCCGCGTTCTCGAGGTCGAACCCGGCGTCGAACATGACCCGATAGAGATCGGGACCGGCCAGCGCGTTGGACAGGTAGGCGGCGCCGAGCGCGGCCAGATCCCGTACCGGATCCGCCGACGGCGCGACCTCGGCGAGGCGGGCGGCCAGGCGGGTGAAGCCTTCCTGGCGCATCGCCGTCCACAAGCCGTCCATGCCGCCGAAGTAGGTGTAGACCGCCATGGTCGACACGCCGGTTCCGGCCACGAGGGAGCGGAGCGTGACCGGTTGCCGGGCGGCGAGCAGCTGGGCGGCGCGGTCGATGAGCTGGGAGCGTACCGCCGGATCCTTCATCCTCGCCATGGCCCCCACAATACATAGCTTTGCTATGTTATCGGGAAATACCGATACGCAAGGAGCGGACATGACCGTGACGCTGGTCAACCCCGACGGACTGCCGAAACCCGACGTCTACCGCCAGTTGTCGATCGCCACCGGATCGAAGCTGGTCTTCCTCGCGGGCCAGGTGGCCCGCGACGCCGCAGGCCGACCGGTCGGCGAGGGGGATCTGGCCGCCCAGGTCGAGCAGGCGTACCTCAACATCGGCACCGCACTGGCCGGGATCGGCGGGTCCTTCGACGACGTGGCCAAACTGACCGTCTACGTCGTCGACTGGACACCCGACAAGATGCCGCTGCTGGGCGAGGGTGTCACCCGGGCGGCGACCAAGCTCGGCGTCGACCCGGTCAAGCCGATCACCTTGCTGGGCGTCGCGGCGCTGGGCGAACCAGATCTGCTGGTCGAGGTCGAGGCCACCGCCGTACTCGACTGAGCCCCCAGAGCGGGAAATGTCCGATTACTGAGCGTATTTGATCCGCCACCCGGGAAGGAGGTCGGCAGGCGGAGGGGGACGTCAACCATGCAGTTCGACGACGACGCGAAGCTCGATCCCTCACAGGTCGAGGACGTACGGGCATCCGGACGGCAGCCGCAAGGTGGCGGCGGCGGCATGCCCGGCTGCGGCGCCCTGCCCATGGGCAAGGGCAGCGGCTGCCTGCTGATCCTGGTCGCGATAGCCGCGCTGTTCGTCTTCAAACTCGTCCCCACCCCCTTCAGCGGCGACGAGCAACCGCCGCCCCAGCGCAGGCAGGCGCCCCCGGCCCCGGTCATCACCCCCAGCGGAAACCTCGCCGAACGCTGCAAGACCGGCGCCGACGCCGCCCAGAACGAGGACTGCCGCATCGTCGGCATCGTCAACAGCATCCAGACGTACTGGCGGCAGGCTTTCAGCGAACGCGGTGGCAAGGCGTACACGCCCGCGAAGACCGTCCTGTTCTCCCACCTCGTCAGGACGGCCTGCGGCACCGCGGACTCCGCCGTCGGCCCCTTCTACTGCCCCGCCGACCAGAAGGTCTACCTCGACCTGTCGTTCTTCAACACTCTCCAAAGGGACTTCGGCGCCGAAGGCGGGCCGTTCGCCCAGGCGTACGTGATCGCCCATGAGTACGGCCACCACGTCCAGAACCTCCTCGGCACCATGAACCGCGCCGGCAACAGCAGGCAGGGCGCCACCAGCGGCGCCGTACGGCTGGAGCTGCAGGCCGACTGCTACGCCGGAGTCTGGGCACACAACGCGGTCAAAACCGGCTTCTACACCCAGCCGTTCACCCAGGCCGACATCGACGAGGCCCTCAGCGCGGCCGCCGCAGTGGGCGACGACACGATCCAGCGCCGCGCCCGAGGCCGGGTCACGCCCGACACCTTCACCCACGGCACCTCGCAGCAGCGGGAGAAATGGTTCTCCGTGGGCTATCAGTACGGTGATCCCAAGCGTTGCGACACGTTCTCAGGAAGCATCTAACCCCTACGCGCCCGACAAATAGGGCACCGTTGACCTGCGACAACAGTGCCGGACCACGCGAAGAACCGGATTCTCTCCTAAAATCAATGGGTGATCTTCAAGCTGGTCGGCGACGGACGTCCTTATCCCGAACATGGTCTGACGAACCGCGAGTGGGCCCAGATACCCCCGCGGCAGGTCCGCCTCGACTCGCTGATCACCACGAAGGCCATGCTCGACCTCCACTCACTGCTGGCGGCCGACTCGACCTTCTACGGCGATCTGTTCCCCCACGTGGTGCAGTGGCAGGGCGAGCTCTACCTGGAGGACGGCCTCCACCGCGCCCTCCGCGCGGCCCTGCACCAGCGCTCGATCCTGCACGCCCGCGTCCTGGAGCTCCCCGAGAGCACCCCCTAAGATCGCCGCCCGCGCATTACGAGCCCGCCCACCCCGGCAACCAGCAGCAGTCCGGCGCCGGTGAGCATGACCAGCCGGCCGTCCGCCCCCGCGTCACCGCCGCCCCCCGTCTCGGCCGAGCCGACGGGGGTCTTGCGCACCGGCGCGTCGTCGGGCGTCGTCTCGGTGACCGGGTCCTCCTCCTGGGTGGGCGTCGGGCTGTCGACCGCGTCCGACTCCTGGTCCTGCGACCCGCCCGAGGTCAGCGGTACGGTGAGCACCGTCTCCCCCTGGGGCAGGCAGTTGAACGTCTTGCCGTTCGCCCCCTCGACCGCGACCGACAGCGCCTCCAGCACCGTGGCCTTCAGCTCCAGTTGCGTCGCCGAGGCCGTCGCCGTCACCTCGGCGGTCACTGTGGGCAGAATGAAGCTGGCCCCCACCGCGAGTTGCTGGGCGGTCGTCTGCGACGCGGACTCCGCCGCCTCCGTCGTGGTCGCGCCGGTAACCTTCATCCGGGCGGTCACGGTCACCTTGGTCCCGGCGGGGATCGCCTCCTTGACGGTGAACCCGGTGTCCGGCCGGAAGGTGACGGCGACCTTGCCGCCCTTCGTCCCGGTATCGGGCGCGGAGACGGTCACATTGAACAGGGAGACGTCGTCGAACGGCCCGCCGGTGTTCAGGCAGGTGTAGGTGATGGTCTTCTGGGCCGCCGCCGCAGGAGTCGCCAGTACGGCGACAGCGATCACGGCCGACGCGGTGCCACAAACCAACGTACGCATCAAGGGGGGTTCCTCTGGCGTGCCGACGGATCAGACCTTGCCCAGCGATTGCATCATGTCACGACATAAGCGGACCACTCCGCGTTCCTCAGGGAAGATCCCCGCTTCAAAAGCGTGGTCTTCCGTAAGGGCGCGCTTCGCGCGAAGGGCTCCAGGCAGCGCCCACCCGGGGGGAAGATCCCCCCTGACCCCCACCTACAACTGCAAGGTCCACGCGCTAACGCGCTCGGGCTCCCCTCATCGGGGCTTTCGCACCAAACCCCGAGCAGGGCCTCCCGGCCCCTGCACCCCGAGCCTTAACGGATTCGGGAAGGCAAAGGCTCGGTGCCGACGGGATGGCAGTGACCGGAAGGGTCTAGGCCGTGTATCGGGAGTGGATCTCGGGTGCGGCATGAACTCCTTGAACCACTTCCGATACACGGCCCGGCCCGTTCCCGGGCTGTGAGACAGCGCCCATGTCGCCGCTTCCTGAAACCCGAGTTCAGAGAGCGTTGACAGCCCAGGCTGGCAGTCGCTTACCACGCGTCTCCGGACATGATCAGGTCCCACAGTTCGCCCACCCACCGGTTGGCGGTCTCGGGACTGACCTGGAGCACGATGCCGTCGCCGGTGCGCTCAATGCGGCGAATCCAGTGTCGCCCGCCGATGGCGAGCTCCTCATACTCCACCGGCCGGCAGCGGCAACTCAACCGCATCACCCGAGGCTGCCTGCCATAGCGAAGCACCCACATATTGCCCTCGAACTGCCACTCCACCCGATACGGCCGCGCCGAGACCGGAGCCGGGCAGTACTCCTCACCACATCGGCTCTCCCACCGGCTCGAAGAGCCTGGCTCGCTCAGTCGCTGAGCGGGCACCACCGGCAGGCCGGTCACGAGGCCGCTCCGGGAACGCGCAGGTGAGGCGTCACCGCCGACAGGCGCTGCGGCATCGCTCCTGGCCTGGTCGACGGAGGATTCGCCAGAGCCGAGCCGCCGCTCCGTGATCAGGGTCTCGACGGGAACCCGGCCGGTCTCGCGGTGCTCCTCGTCATCGCGCGGGCAGTCGTAGACGCGGGCGTCATCGGGACTCGTCGGGCCTGACCGCGCTTCCCGCTGCTCTCGCGGCGGGGGGACCTGGTGAAGCCGCAGGGCTTCGTCGCCGCCACCGTCACTCATCGATCTGCCTCCCTCGGCTCACTGGTGCACCATCCTCTTGTCGGTAGTTGAGAGACCGCTGATGGACCCGAGGTGCCGCCGGGCCACCACCCTGCTCGCCCGACCCCGAGGTCCAGAACGAGTTCTGCGGGGTCCGGCGCTCCTTCGGAGCGTGCCGATGCATGTCCATGTGAACCTCATTCGTGGGTGGGTGGCCCGCCGCCGTACCTCGACGG
>NZ_BAAAHQ010000004.1:98500-110615 GCF_039525605.1 Nonomuraea longicatena
CGTACCTCGATGGCGGTGGGCCACCCTGTTGGTTCGGCCGTCCCTCGCCTCAAGAGGGGGCGGGCCGACGTCTCGGACGGCTCAGGCCGGCCACCGGAACGGGCTGCTGAACGAAGGGGCGTTGAGGTCCCCCCGGAACGGGCTGCTGCCGGGGCCGGGAACACCCCACAGGCGGAGACCCAGAGACGGTCTCGCGGCTGGTGCGAGGTCGGGAGGGCCCCGGAACTCGAACCAGACCGCCTTGCCGCCACGCTCGGGCAGCAAGTAGGAGCCCCAGCCGACGGCCACGGCCGCCACGATGGCCAGGCCACGGCCACCCTCACCCTCGACGTCGGCCTCGGCAGGGACGGGAAGGTCCGGCGAGCGGTCGGTGACCCGTCCGGCGGCGAAGCCGGAGATCACCTGCATCCGCAGCTCGATCGGTGGGAGGCCGTGGACGACCGCGTTGGTCACGAGTTCGGAGACCACGAGCGTCGCGTTCTCGACCAGTTCGTCCGGCCAGCCGCGCTTCTGGAGCACGTCGCGGACCGCGTGACGCGCCGTCCCCACGGCCTCGGGCGTGTGAGGCAACGCCAAGGTGAGAACACTCGGCCGCTGTCCGGTGGTGGCCATCACCCGGAGACCTCTCCTGCGACTGCGGACTGCGCCTGCTGGTGCCATCCAACGGGTTCAGGCCGGTTCGGTGGGAAGGTCCGTCCTCGGTGATCACGCTTCCGGTGTGACATGTCCGGTGCGTGGGCGCGGGCCGTCGCCCTTGAGGGGCGCGCTCGCGAGAAGGCGCCCGATCGGTCGGCCGACGGCCGCCCCAGGACCGGCCGCCGGCGACCGCCCGACCGTAGCGGTGACACGGCGATCCGATCGACACCGTCACGGCTCGGAGCCGGCGACTCGGCAGAACGAGGCATCGGGCGCCGCACGGCAGCCACCTCGACATCCGGGATCGTGACGGCCGTTGCGACGGCCTGGCCTTCGAGAGGCTTCGCCTCGACCTGAACCGCATCCACGTCGTCGGCGGCAGCCTGCTCGGGCGCAGGCGCGCACACGTGCTCGCGGCGGAACTCAGCCGCCGACATCCGACGCCGGTGCAGACCGAGCGCCGTATACAGGTGGAGCCGCTCGGCCATCAGCACGGCCGACGGCACCTCGTACTCGTGGGCGCCCACACTGGAACAGCCGTGGGCGTAGGGCGGGTGCCCGCACACCTCGCACCCCATCGCCAACGGCGGATCCTGAAGCGAGAAACACGACTCGCGGACGACCGGCTCGGCGGGCGCCTGGCGGCGGCGCGCGTGGCGGGGGGCGAGTTCGGTCAGGATGGCCACTACGCCGCCTCCGTCACCTTGGCGCCGTAGAGGGGGGTCCACACGAGGGTTTCGGGGGCCGCGTGGTCGAGCCCGACCATCAGCGTGGCCGTGCAGCGGGCATGGAAGACTTGCTCATGAGTCGGGTTCCCTTCAGGTAGCGACTCGCGCGGCCTCGGTGTTGGAGCACCGGGGCCGCACTCGTTGAGATTCGGGCACTAGGCCCATAAAGTAAGTGACGGATAGCAAGAGCTGTACGTCACTTACGTTAGGCGCGTCGCTAACGCCCGTCAAGCAAGTGACGTACAGCAGTTGACGTACGGTGGTGACATGATGAGCGAAAGCCAGATCCCGCCCTCGCGCCGGATCGCCGACGACCTGCGGGCGGACATCAAGTCCGGTCGCCTCCCACCCGGCTTCAAGCTGCCCGGCATGCGGGTACTCGCCGAGCGGTACGGCGTCACCCAGAACCCGGTTATCAAGGCGATCGGCATACTCAAGTCCGAAGGCCTGGTGACGACGATCCACGGGTCGGGTGCGTACGTGCGCCAACCGCACCCCGTCCGCCGCCTGGGCCCCGACCGATACGCGCGCCACCGCTGGCAGCACACCACCGTCGAGGCCCAAGCTGACGACAAGCCCGGCAGTTCTACGGTGACCCAGCAAGGCGGCCAGACCCAGGATGTCGCTCTGGTAGAGGCCACCGATCGCATTGCGGCCGCACTCGGCATCAGCCCTGGTGACCTGGTCTACGAACGCGCCCGGGTGATGACCCGCGACAACGTGCCCACCCACACGATGGCGAGCTACTACCGGCAGGCCGATGTCGAGGGCACCGCGCTCGTCGACCCCCGCCCAGGAATTGCCGGACCCTCGGGCGGCTTCCAGGTCCTCACCGATCGCGGACTGCCTCCGCACGAGATCACCGAGGAACTCGCCACACGCATGCCGACAGCCGAAGAAGCGCTGTTGCTGGACTTGCCGGCGGGCGAACCGGTGATCGAACTGCATCGCATCACTCGTACCGCCGATGGCCGCCCCATCGAGTACGCCTGTGGCATCCACGCGGGCAGCCGCTTCTCCTGGTCCTACACCTTCCAGATCCCCGACTGAGTCAAAGACTTGGCGCTCCGCGACTCCCTGGCGCATGAGACCGCCTGCACCCTGCGTGCCAGCGGAGACCACCGCAGCGCTGTCCGTCAGCTTCGTCGCAGCGTTCGCATTCGGGGTACGGCATTTCGCCGCACCCGCGCGGTTACGTTGGGCTATCTGGGGCCGCTCAGCTGTCGGTGGGCGAACTCGATCAGGCATGCGCCACATGGGATACAGCGCTGCAGGAAGGCATCTACTCCGGGCGAGCCCGGCAGACCGTGGTCACCGTGCGCACTCTACTGTCGCCCTACCGGCGTCGTCGCATCCCGACAATCGTCGATCTTGATGCCCGCACTGTGACGTCCGCAACAACAAGGGCCGAGGCGGTCCCGTGCTGACCTTCACCCCTGGCGGGTGGAGAGCCTTCCTGGCCGACATCCGCGACGGGAATCTCTGACGCATCGGTACGTACGTGAGCACGACGAGGCAAGCTGCTGGTGCCTGACCCAAGCAGCCACCGGAGCCCGGCTGTCCGCACCCAAGGGTGAGAGCCGACTTTCGCGGCCGGGTCACGATCGCGCTTCGGGGCGCTGGGCGGTGATCTCCGTGCGGTTCACGGCGAGCCCGGCGGCGGCCAACTGCGCGGCGATGGTGTCGGGCATGAGTTTCGACACCCCGCATCTGGATTTGCGGGTGAATGCGGCTACGCTCCCTGGACTGTCGCCTGCCGTTCGGCAGAGTTGTCCAAGGCGCGTGGCTGCGACCGACTATTGACCAAGAGTGGCCGACCATCGGCCACGCCGAAGAGTGATCGTCCCGTCCGGCGTAATCGTTGCTCGGGCACCTCGGAACGGCAGTTCGCCGCTCCTGAGCCAGAAGTCGCGGATCTGGTCGAGCACGTCCCACAAGCGGCGCGGGCCGGACTGGTGTATTCGCACCTGGCCATCACGCTCTACGGCGCGGGCCCAGGAACCGTCTCCGTGGGTCATCACCGCGACCTTGCGCCCGTCGTGTTCGACGTAATGGTGCTCGACGCCAGGCGCGAGGATGCTGACCATGGTGTGGACATCCCACGCCTCTACCACGTCCAACACCGGGAACCGACCGGGCTCGACATGTTCCCCGTCCTCCACCAGCGCCCGTTCACGCAACGCCAGGTCCCGAGGCGGGTAGTCGAGACCGGTACGAGTGTGCATGAACGCGGCCTGGTCTCGCTCGACCCGGCCCGCCGCGGTGCCGTCGTCGCGTTTCTCCGCGGTGAGGATGATCCCCATGTCGACAAGCGTGGTAGCCAGCCGTCCCCCAGTTGGGAGAGCCTCCAACCAGGAAGGTGGGACGGTCGGCATGGAGACCATCGCGACGATGCGGTCCCACTGGCCGTCGAGCGAGCCGACAGCATCCCCAGTGACCACGCGGGGCCGGTAGCCGAGCGTCTCCAGCCGAGCGGCAGCGGTGTCGTTCAAGTACTGGTCGACATCGATGGCTGTCACACGGGAATCGCCGAGCCGAGCGCACAGGAGCGCCGTGCCGTACCCACTGCCGGTCCCAACGTCCAGGACGGTGTCGTCGTCGGCGATGGACGCGTGCCGGTACATCTGCACGACCAGGCTGGGCAGCGTCGAGGAGGAGGTGGGACGAGCCGTCATGGTCGTATCCGGTTCGGCCTCGTCGGCGTGTAGCGGCCCGATCTGGGTGACGAGCGTCCGGTCGCGGTAAGCCACCGACCGCCACACCTCGACGTCGTCGTGGCCGCACCGTAGCCGCCAGCCGCCGTCACCGGCCGCCCACCAGTTCGGGACGAACACGTGGCGGGGTGTGCTTTCGACGGGGGCACGCCAGCGGGAGCCCGGCGGCGTCGCTGCGGCGGCGAGGGTTACGGCTTCCTGTTTCCAGTCCATGACCGAGTATGGGATCGCGGCGATCACTGGTCGCCACTCCGACGGGCCGGCAATGCGGCCGGGATGGTCGGAAGGATGAGCGCGTTGCTTTCGCAGATGGTTTCGGCAGGGGCACAGTCGTTCCCGTCCGAGGCGGGATTGCAATCGCGGCCCACCTTTCGCGGCACCTGCCCGAGGAGCTCTGCCCACGTCTCTCCGGACAGGATGGACGCGAGCGGTGCGGTGCGGACGTTCCCAGCGGAGGGCAGGAAGCGGGACAGGACGCACATGCGCACGTCGCCGTCCCAGGAGACGGCGGCGCGTCCGTCGCCGCATTGGCCGCACAGCTCGGACGTGACCGACTCCATGCTCATGGCGGCGGTGGCGCGGCCGACCGCCCGCATCCGGTCGATCGGCCCCACCCTGGGCACGCCGAGCTCGGTCATCTCGGCGTGCGCCTCCTGGGCGCGCTGACCAGGGTCGCCGAGGTCGACAACGCTGACCTTGAGCGGGATGCCCAGCTCCAGCGCGCGAACGATGTTGGCGCGAGTGCGAGCGTGAGAGCCGTCTCGGCCGGTGATCTTGTCGTGCTCGGCGGCCACATCGCTGTAATAGCTCGTGGCCAGCGTCACCCGAGGCTGGGTGTAGAGCCCCCACTGGGGCTCGGTGACGCGGTACAGGTTGGAGTACACCTGCACCTGGAGGCCGACGCTGAGCGCATACCAGGCCAGCGGCAGGAAGTCGGGGAGCATGGTCGGCTCGCCACCGATGAGCTGGACGGTCTCGACCCCAGCGGACGGGGCCTCGTCCAGCAGTCGCTTCCAGTCGGTGACGGTCATGCTGCCGTGCCCCTCTGCCGGGCCCGCTCCCGAGTAGCAGTGCGTGCAGGCGAGCTGGCAGCGGTTGGTGAGCTCCAGTTCGAGGAACGCCACGGGAGCGAGCTCAACGGGGTCGGTCAGGTTGATAGCCGCTTCGGTCATTGTGGAGCCCTTCTGTGAGGTGCTCTTTCGGAGCGGTCTGGGCGGCCGGTCACGGTCTACGACACTCCTTCGCGGGCCTACGGGAAAGGCCGTTCACAACCCTCGTAAGATCGTTTGCAGGATCTGCAAAACTCTTCTCCGGCGTGCCTGCCAGAGCTACGGTGGAGTCCCCGGGACCAGGTCGGTGACCACATGCTGGAAGCCCCTGCACATCTGGCCGCCGAGCTCCGTACTGCGGTGGAAGCGTCGGATTTCCCCCGGATCGTCCGGCTGGCACGCTGGCGCGCGGGACTCACCCAACAGCAACTCGGCGCGCAGATGAACATCTCGGCGGCGACGATCTCCCGGCTGGAGACAGGCCGCCAACCACTGCACGACATCGCCATCCTGCGCACCCTGGCCACCGCGTTGGAAATCACTCCAGCCTGGCTGGGTTTGGCCGACCCTGGCAGCCCGCCGACCCCGCCGGGTAGTAGGAGCTCGGCAGGGGCAGCGCGTAGGGTGGCGACGACGTCGGCTGGAGAGGATCAGGAGGACCACGTGAAGCGCCGCCAGTTCCTCGTGGCCGGGACCGCGTTCCTGACCACCGCCTCCGACACCATCACCGGGCGTATCGAACAACTCCTGACCATCCCGAGCACGCCAACGCCCGCGACCGCCAGCCTGACCGGCCTGCAGACGCAGCTCGGCCGGGCGCGCTCGGCGATGGCCTCCGCCCACTACACCCGCCTGTCCGCGATGCTCCCGCCGCTTGTGCAGACGGCGGAAGCCGCCGCCACCGCGGCCGCAGGCCACGACCGGGACCGGATCCATGCCCTGCTCGCGTCCGCCTACGTGCTCACCGCCGAGCTGGCGACCAAGGCCGGCGGCGACGGGATGGCCTGGGTAGCCGCCGATCGAGGACTGCGTGCGGCCCGTACGTCCGGTGACGTCCTGGCCGTCACCGCTGCGGCCCGGCGGGTCGCGATCTCGATGCGCCGTCAGGGACGCCACGCTGCCGCCACCGGGCTGCTGGCCGACACCGCCTCCCGGCTGGACGCCGACCGAGGCGATGCCGTCCCCGACGTCGTCAGCGGGTACGTGACACTCCTGTGCACCGCCGCCTATGCCAGCGCACAGGCCGGGAACGCCTCTCAGGCCGAGGACTACATCCGGGAAGCGGAACGCGCTGCCACGCGCTTGCCAGCCTCGGTGACCGACGTGTCTGCGGTCACCGTCGCGACCGTCGCCACGTTCAGGATCGACATCCACCACGCGCTCGGAGACCCGCAGACGGCCCTCGCCCACGCTCACGGGGTCGACTTGAACCTGCTGGGCACGCCTGAGCAGCGCGCCCGCTACTGGATCGACACCGCCCGAGCCTGGCACACCCACGGAGATCGCGAGCGCGCCGTGGACGCGCTGTTGAGTGCGGAACGGACCGCGCCGGAGGAAGTGCGCCGACCGTCGGTCGCCGCACTGATCTCCACCCTGCGGTACGCGCCCGGCCCCGTCTCCTCAGCCCTGCACGCGCTCGCAGCACGCGCAACCACCACGAGCCCACCCCGCAGCTTCTAGCTGCGGTGCGAGGTGGTGGCTGCGCCGAGGGCCCGTCCGGCGTTCGTAGCAGCTTCTGCGCTCGCGCCATCACGGTCGACGGCATCGGATGTCCTCCTAGGTGCAGGTGCCACCGGGATATGGCGGAAACGGGCCACGCTCTTGATCGCCGGTCGTTGGACTCCCGGGTTCGAGCTGGGTAGTGGTGACTCGCCGGGGTTTGGGTTGCGTCGATCGATCAGACGGCGTACCCGAGGTTTGCGCGGGCGGACAATTGGTACCCCTGGGATGCTTCGTCCCTAGCGCTTGGCCAACAATCTGAGCAGGGGGCGGATGAGCGAGAACACTGAACTTGGTTGGCGCATTCTCCGAGAGACTGAGCAAGCTCATGAATGGCGCGAGCAGAACCCCGCTCTCTTCTTCGAGGAACTCTGCGCCGACCTTTGGCGCACAGACCCCGTCGATGAGGCTCTGGAAATCTTCAGAATCAGGGTCCGGAACGCCGCTTGGTGGGCCTCCGATGTCGTCGACTGTGTCGAGAAAGTCCTGATCGAACGACCGGAGTGGGCGGCCCGCACGCTGGAGCGCTCCGCTGACCTCTGGTTCGGCAGCCCGGCGGAGGAAACGCCTGAGCCCTACCTCACCTGGCTCGCCGAACGGGCGGTCGAACTACGCGCCGCGCTCGACGAAGAGCGCAGAGGGTCGTCTCGAAAGGGACGAAGTTCGATCATCTGACGAGGACCTCGTGGCGTGGACGTTTGTCGAGCCCGAGTAGTCGCCGCACGTTGTACGGCAGCGCGTAGAAGACGCCGGGCACGATCGTCTCGTCGACGCCCAGCGACGGGCGTTCGCCGGAGGTGTTGTGCTGGCTGGTGCGCCACAGGTGCGGTCGCGGGGGTCGGCAATCCCGAGAGCATCGCCGACCACTCGTTCCGGGCGGCGCTCATCGCCAGTGTGATCGCGGCGCTGGAGGGCGGCAATGCCGAGCGCGCCGCGTTCCTGAGCCTGTTCCACGACACCCAGGAATCACGAGTCACCGATATCCCGTACATCGGCAAGCACTACCTCCAGGCCACGGCGAACGAGCAGGTCACCGACGACCAGGTGGCGAATGCTCCGGAGCCGGTCGCGCGGATGATGCGGGACGCCGTGGGCGAGTACGAGCAGAAGACGAGCCTCGAAGCGATGTGCGCACGTGACGCCGACAAGCTCGAATGCCTGATCCAGGCGATCGAGTATCGGGAACAGGGCAACGCGAACATCCAACCGTGGAGCTGACGCGGCCACCGGAGCTCACCCTCTCCTGATCCCAGGCGTCCAACAGCCAACGGCTGTTCCTGGGTTCCTCGCCCGCGAAATTGGCGATACAGATGATCATGGAGAGGTCATCGCCGTCAGGTCATTCCTCCGGTTCCGTGATCCGGAGGCAGGCGACCGCACAGCACCCTGCCACGCAAGGAGATTCAGTGTTCGAGATCGGTTTCTTCCACCGTTGTGTGACGGCGACCACCGCTGCGGCAACGACGCCGTTACTGCCCCGCAAGAGGCGGACGTGTCATCGCGCGGAACGCACCCTCGGGCACCAGGATCCCGGTGCCACGTCCTCGGCCCAGCTGATCGTCGGCCTGGCGGAGGTGGCCGGTGCGTGACAGCAGGTACGAGGAAGGGATCGTCGGGATCGTGCTGGTCTCACAGAGCGCAGACGTGGTAGAGGCGGTGGCCAAGCTGGCCTGGAAGATCACGTCCCTCAACCCGGCGGGTATGCCGGTGGTCGGGGTGGGCGGCATGCCGCACGGCGAGCCCGGCGTCAGCCCGGAAGATATCTTGGAAGGGATCCAATCGGTGGACTGCGGCGCCGGAGTCGTGATCCTGGTCGACATGGTCAGCACGATCGGCGCCGTCAAGGTGGCGCTCGCGAACGGCGGCAAGCAACTCCCGGATAACACACGCCTGCTGGTGGACGCCCCGTTCATCGGTGGCGCGGTGGCAGCGATCCGCACGGCGGCATCAACAGGCGGCGACCTGGCGGCGGTGGAGGAGGCGGCGGTCACGGGCCGCTGGGGGGAGCCATACCCCTTGTCGGAAGACGTGAGGTGACGCGGCGGCATCCCGCACGGCAGATCGGACACCCCCAGGTATGAGCCGACGGCAGGAAGCCGCAGCGAGCCGACGTCGTCGCGATCTGGGAGCGCCGGGCAGGCCGTCCACGCATGTTAAGATCAGACGCGCGGGTCGTTCACCAGAGTGAAGCCGTCGGCGTCCTCGAAGGTCAGCGTGGTGACTGTGAACCGGCGCCCAGGCAGCTCGTTGATCGGCAGCCCTGTCTGCTCCGCTACCCGGGTGGCCGATACGGACAGGGGCGAACTCGCAGGGTGGAGCGGCGTCACGATCCGCGCGATATCGCCAACGGTGAGCAGCACCCGAATCTCTGTCATACGTCTATCTTCTCCAGAACACGGAGACGGGCGAACGTTCTCTGGGTCCTCGCCCTGCCCAGTTCAGGGCGGAGCGAGGACGGCGGCGCTGTGAAGGTGCGCCACTTGGCGTCGTGTCAGTTCGTCTGCTGGTACGTCAGCCAGGCGCGGCCCGCCTGCGCGGCTCGGGCGCGGGCCCGGCGCACTTCCTGTGGGCCGTACCGGGCCTTGTAACGGCGGAACAGCGTCCACGCCGCCGCCATCCCCGTCACAGCGTCGCGGGGAGCGGACCTCCACGCCGGGAGCGTGGACAGGAGCTCGTCGACGTCGCCCGGCCGGTGCCCGGCCTCGACGAGACGGGGCGCGAACAGTGCGGCCTCCAGCCAGCGCGCGCCGCGTGCGGCGAACGACCAGTCCACTACGGAGACTTGCTGATCGGTGACGAGCAGGTTGCCCGCACTGAGGTCGTAGTGCAGCAGCGTGTCGCCGCGCAGGTCCGACAGGTCCAGACGCTCGATCGCCACCTCGTACAGCCCCCGGTCGGGCAGGTCGCCGACCGGCCCGCCCAGCAGCCGCCTGGCCTTGACGAGCAGCGACGCGACGTTGCTCCCCACCGGCGTCGCACCGCTCGGGCACGGGGTCAGCACGGCTTCGAGCAGCACCATCGCATCGAGGACGGCGGGCAGGTCCAGAGAGCCGGGCGACAGGTCGGCGTGGCGGGCGCCGTCGACGTGCTGCCACACCATGACGTGCCAGCCCGCGACGGTGTCGGCCCACAGCATGCGCGGCGCGGGCGCCTCGCTGGGCAGGTTCCAGCCCGCCCACCGCTCGCGCAGGTGCAGCGCGGCCGCCTCGTGGCCGTCCGTGATCGCCTTGACGAACACCGTGCCGCCGTCCTCCAGGTCGAGGCGGGCGGCCACGCCCGGCATGATGCCCGCCGTAGCGCTGTCGGCCTTGAGCACCGGCCCGCACTGGGCCTGCACCGCGTCGGCGACGTCAGAGGGGAGTTCTTCCCAGGTGGGCCGGATCATGCCGGTGTCCCTTCGGTCGGGCTCGGGTCGTCGGCGCAGCCCGCGTAGCACTGGCTGCATTCGGCGGGCAGCAGCCACAGCTCGGGGCGGACGACGATACCGAGCGCGCGCATGGCGTTCACGGTCTAGCCCAGGCGGGCGGCCGAGCGGTCGCCGGTGCCGGGCTCGTCGGGCCGGTGGTGGATGAACCTGCCGGCGACCTTCGAGCAGAACCGCTCGTACTCGCGGGTGTAGGTGAGGAAGGTATGCCACCCGATGTCCACCTGCGGGGACGGGGTCAGCGCGGCGCCGGGGTTGCGGGCGCACGCGTACAGGAAACCCAGCGCCTGCTCCAGGACGGCTTCGGCGTCCTGGGACGGCAGGTCGCGGTCGGCCACGATACGGCTGGCCATCCGGGCGAACAGCTCCGGGGCGATCAACGTGCGTGGATCGACGACGCCAGCGTCGGACTGGGTCGGCGTCAACGAGATCATGAAATGCTCCTGTCGGAGACGGAGTCGGTGCGAACCGTGCTACGTCTGATGGCCAGCCGATCACCTCCTTCGGCTGCGGTGCGAGGTGGTGGCTGCGCCGAGGGCCCGTCCAGCGTTCGTAGCGCCTGGAGGGTCCGTACTGCTGAAGAGCACGCTTGATACGATGATTCCATGTCACATGGAATCATCGCAACGAGTATTCCTCATCAGATGGAATATGACTGTCAGCTGCCGGCGAAGTCTCCTGCGATGCGCTCCAACTCAGCTCGGCCCGCAGCGCCGAAGGACGCCACAGCCTCAAGGGCCGCGAACTGAACCAGGTACTGCTCGATGTCGCGCGGGTCCTGAATGTTGGCAGTCGCGGTCAGGATGCCGATGACGACCAGCCGATCATCGTAGATGTGGACCTCGTGACCTGGCATTACGCCGTGTGGCGCTGACGCTGTCCACGGAATGACGCCAACGCGGACGTTGGGTCGAGCCGAGATCTCCGTGATGTGTTCAATCTGCTCTGCCATCACCTGTGAGGATCCGGCCCGCCATCGGAGAGCTCCCTCCGTCATGACGAAGACGAAGCTCTTCGTCTCGTCGTCCAGTACACGTTGACGAGCAATCCGGGCGGCGACGTGCTTCTCGCGGTCGCTGTCGTTCATCGCGGTGCCCGCCATGTGACGTATGTAGGCAGGTGTCTGCAGGAGCCCCGAGACGTACGCCACCTGCAGGTCTCGGTACAGAGCCGTCTCCGCTTCGATCAGGGCGTATGCCTGCTGCTTGCGGTGCGCTCCGCGCCGGAGGACGATTCGTGCACTCTCCATCTCGTCGTGGAGCAGCTTCAGAAGATCAAGTACCTCGTCTCGCTGATCAGCGGTGGCGCCGTACGCTCGGCAAAGCGCCTCACCGTCGGCGAAGGACAGCAGCAACGCGCCATTTTCGATCTTCGATAGCTTCGACTGTGAGAAACCGGCCCGCTGCGCGGCCGCCGCACTCGTCAGCTGGCTACGCACTCGCATGCTGCGAAGCAGGTTGGCCAGCTTGTCTCGGGCGTACTGGGACGGCAGCGGGGTGGAGGACATGAAGGGAGTCTAGAGATTCGCGGCCCTGTGGTATTCGGGGTGGGCTGCCCACCACGGCTCGAAAGGAACCGCGACCGACATCAGCGCCTCACGGCTCTCGACGTGGGCGCTCGCCGAAGAATCCAGGGGTTCTGCTCCGAGAAACCGCCCCTCCATGTCGTAGTGCATCCGCAGCACATGACTGTCGTCCAGCAACCACCAGTCATGATCTACAAGCTGGTCGGTTGGAATCGGGGTCTTCGACGTATCGAGTATGTACACCTCGTCCCCTGCCGGAACCGTGAACGCGTACCCCCACTCGCACTCATACCTCAGGTAGGCCGACAGCGGCGGCGAGA
>NZ_BAAAHQ010000004.1:110660-185647 GCF_039525605.1 Nonomuraea longicatena
AGCTGATCGAACCAAGGGCCGCCACGGGCCCAACTCGGCTCCGACTCACCGGCCAGATAGGCGGCGACATTGCCCTGGTCAGAGTCCACCGTGTACTGGGGCAGGACCTCCAGCCTGAACGCGGTCCGGGTGAAATGGTCCTCGATCCAGGCGTCCATACCCGCTTCATCGAGCAGCATCGGCAAAGGCTCCGCGCATCTCCTCTAGAAGCGCCATCGGTACCTCCACACAGGTCTCCCCTTCGGGGATGTCCATCTGCGAGAGAGCCTCGGGATCGACGACCACGTACCCCTGAACGATGACCGTGCCACGATCAGTGGTGAAGAGAGTCGGGCACGTGTTGTTGGTCGGGGATGTCGAACGCACGAACTGGAGCTTCATTGCACCTCCGATGGAGAACGAGCAACACCAAGAAAGATTCCTCATGACGTGGAATACGTCAAGACCAGCGTGACAAGCGCGCACCCGCCATAGACCGTGGCGAGGGCACACAGACCCCTCGTCCCTTACGCCACGGCCCCCAAGAGATAGGCGACCGCCTTCTTCTTCGGTTTGCCGCTGGCCATCACGGCGTCCACAACGCACCTGGTCGAGCCCTTGAGGGACGGGGAGAATCCGCGTGATCTTCGTGTGAACCCACCTGGCGCGTCAGACGTCTCACCAGCGCTTGGGACCACAACTTGATCAGGGAGATGCCGTGTCGTATCAGCAGCCGTCTCATGGCCAGCAGCCGTATGGCCCCGGGCCCGGCTACGGGGCGCCGACACCACCACGTCAGCGCAACAACCTGACGCTGATCCTCGTGCTGGCGATCGGATTACCCCTGCTGCTGTTGGGGGGATGCGCGACGTTGCTGATCAGCGTCGGCAACAGTACCGACGGCCAGGAGCGGGACTCGCTGACCACTCAGGCCAACCCGACCAACGACGATCCGGCCGCCCAGGCGCAACCGTCCGATGGACCGGCGGCGGACCAGCCGGTGCAGTCCACGACACCGGTCACGAGCGCGCCACCTGCCGTGGAGCAGCAGGGCTCCAAGCCGGCCAAGGTGGGTGAGTCGATCACCTTGCAGGGCACTGATCCAGGGCTGAAGGTGACGGTGACGCTCATTCAGGTCTTTTCCCCAGCCACACCGTCCAGCGACTTCCTCAAGCCCAAGAGCGGGTTCCGGTACGTGGCCGTGCAGGTGACTCTGGCCAACCAGGGGCAGGCGGTCTACAACGGCGCCCCGGGTAGCGGCGCCTACCTCATCGACACCGAGGGGCAGCAGTACCGGGATACTTACGGCGAGGTCCGTGAGGGGCCGGGGTTTCCCGGCCTGGTGACGATGAACGCCGGAGACAACCGGAAGGGCGTGATCGTCTTTGAGATCCCCGAGTCCGCGCGTCCGGCGAAGTTCCAGTTCGGGTTGAACAGCGGGTTCGCTTCGCAGACGGGCGGATGGACGCTCGGTTGATGATCTAGATGGAGATCCAGCGGATCTCGCCGCGATAGCGTGATGCGTCCGATCGGCAGGATCCGTGAGGACGGTGATGGGCGTGGACGTGGCGCGTTCGCGACGGTTGATGTTGCGGCCATCACGAGGCTGGCGTGACATCGATCCGGTGGAGGGGCTTGCGAAAGCGTGGGGCTGGCCGCAGCGTGCGGTGACCGTTTCTGCTCCGGACTCGTTCGAGGAGCCTCTGCACGTTTCGTGGTGGGCCGACGACGTGCCGATGGCGCTGCACTACTACGAGGACTTCGACGTCCGGTTCTCCTATCTGACCATCACCGGGGTGGATGCCGGGGGGGTGGCTGATGCGTTCGGGAGGGCCGAGGCGTGTTTGGGCGCCTGGTCGCTGGACGAACTCCTTGCCGAGGTGCGTGGTGCCTCCGATCCCCAGGATCGAGCGACGGCGGTGGAGCGGGCAGGTTTTGGATCGCCGCCGGAGTTCGATGAGCGTTTCTTCGTTGTGATCGAGGATGCCCTGCGACATCACGACGGGCGCGTGCGCGAGGGCGGGATATGGGCGGTCACGATGGCGTTGTACCCGCAGTTCCAGCCGCTGCTGAAGACGATCGCCGAAACCGACGAGGTGGAGGCGCTGCGAGAGATGGCCGCAGCGCTTGCCCGCAGTATCGCTGGCCCATGATCTTGAAAGCAAAGGGCCTCTGACTCGTTTATGCAGGTCAGAGGCCCTTTTAACGGCGGTGGTGGTGGGATTTGAACCCACGGATGAGTTGCCCCATCACACGCTTTCGAGGCGTGCGCCCTCGGCCACTAGGCGACACCACCGCCGACGAGTTTACCGGATCCGACGGGTGGCGAAGAACGCTTTTAGTACCGAAGAGCACTCCTCGGCCAGCACCCCCATGACCACCTCGGGTCGATGGTTGAGGCGGCGGTCGCGGACGACGTCCCACAGAGAGCCCACCGCCCCGCCCTTCTCGTCGACGGCCCCGTACACGATCCGTTCCACCCGCGACAGCACCAGTGCCCCGGCGCACATCGTGCACGGCTCCAGCGTCACGACGAGGGTGCAGCCGCTCAGCCGCCAGGTGCCCAGCGCGGCGGCCCCCCGCCGTACCGCGAGAATCTCGGCGTGGGCCGTGGGGTCGGCGGTGGATTCGCGGTCGTTGCCGGCCCGCGCCAGGATCTCACCGGACGGCGACAGCAGGACGGCCCCCACGGGGACCTCCCCCCGGGCACCGGCGAGGCGGGCCTCCTCCAGCGCCAGCCGCATCGCGGGCTCGTACGGGGTCACCGCAGCCGGTCGAGTTCGTCGGCGAAGGTGAGCCGCTCGGCGATGACGGACAGGATGTCGGCGGGGTGCACGCCCTCCTCCATGCTGAGCTCCAGGAGTTCCTCGGCGGAGACGCCGAGGTCGGACAGCAGCTCGAAGTCACCGGACGGCTTCACGCCGAGCCCGCTGGGCGGCTCGGTCTCGGGGGCGACCCCGGCGAACTCGGCGAACAGCTCGCCCAGGGTGTCGTTGAGCCCCGCGTGGGCGTCGGACAGGAACACGCGCGGCTCCTCGGAGCCCGTGTAGCGGGCGATGGCGAACCACTCGTCCTCGACCTCCACGCACAGCAGCGCGAGTTCGTCGCCGTCAAGACCGAGACTCTCGTGTACGGCGTCGCCGAGGTCGTCCACGATCTCGGCGGAGCTGAGATCGACCTCCGCCCCGCTCCATCCGTTGCCGGTTCTGACGAATGCCGCTGAGAAGGTGGCCATGTCCGAGCTCCCGGGGGTCAGCCGAAAACCGATTCGATCGCTCGCTCGAACGGCTCGGAGAAGCCGAGGCGTGCGGCGACGCTGGAGAGCACGTCCTCCGGAAGCAGGTCGATGTCGCCGGACAGGATGCCCAGTTCCATCTCGTCGAGCCCCAGGTCGGCGAAGATCGACAGGTCTCCGGCAGGCAGGACGGTGTCCTCGTCCTGAAGGATGTCGTCGAGTTCGTCCTCGTCGGGCACGGGTACGTCGAGGTATTCGAGCACCTGCCTGGCCAGGGGGAAGTCCCAGGAAGCGGTGATGTCGGACAGAAAGACGTCGACCCGGTCCCCGAAAACGCGCAGCGCCACGAAGAACTCATCCCCAACGGCGACGAGGCCAATCGTGCCGCTTTCGCTGGGTTGCTGACGCAGGGCGTGGATGAGGCCACGGAAGTCGGAGGTGAGGGCGACGGGGAGGAGTTCGGCGTCCCAGCAGTCGTCCTCACGGTAGATCACGATGGCGAAGTCAAGAGCGTCGTCGTCTGCCATCGTCATTCCCACCCGATCCCTGACCTGACAGCCACTAGGGCCCCCATCGTTCCAGACCTGCTTACCCGGCGTGGGCCGCTCCGACCAAATTGTGATCAAAAGCAGTTCCACATCGTACCGGTACGTTCCACACAAGATAGCTTTGCCCCTTATGCCCTTTGGGGCTGGCCGACGACGCACACCGGGGTCCACCGTGGCGGGCCCGTCGCTCCTGGCCCGGTCTCGGAGGAGGTCCTCGGCCAACGACCCGGCGATCCGAGCCCTCTGGACGCTTCGCGCTCGGCGACTCCGCGTGCGCGCATCCACCTGGGCGCCAGTTCTCCGGTGGCCGTTCACCCGGAGGACAGCAACAGGCGCGGGAAGCCCGCGAGTGCGTCTCGCAGGGCGTTCCGCGCCACCGAGACGTCAGCGGGGTCATGTGGTTGTGTTCGACGGCTTGTCGCATGGATGGGGAGCGCGGGCGGGCTCCGCGCCCTGTCCCTGATCGCGGATGTCCCTCCGGGCTTTCGCCAGGGAGGGCGCGGCGGCGCGGGTGCGGGCCACTGGTTTGTGACGTCTGGCAAGCCACGGCCCACGCCCTGTCGCGCTGATCCGGATAACCCACCCGTCCGATTTCCTTTCCCTCCCGAGTACGATCACGCTCCGACGGTAAGCGCTGGATTCCGATTCCCCTACGGGGTTTCTCGTCCTCTCAACATTTCGTGCCGAATGGACGAGACGAGGGTGCGCATCGCGTCGTCGTACAGCGCTACGGATTCAAGTAGCCGAAACTTGTCCGCGTAGATACGGATGTCCTGCGGATCTCGCGTGCTGACTTCGCAATGTGGAAGTTCTACGAGCGCCAGCCGCATGTCGGAAAACGGCGAAAGAAGAGGAGGGACAAGCGCCGGTGGAGTCGCCAGGCCGTCACCTCGGTCATCGCCGCCCGAGCCGCTTGCGTAAACCTGGTCTTGACCTCTTCTGAGACCTGTAGGGCGGACAGGATACGCTCAACGTCCAGTGGGCTTGGCGCGAGGTGACCTCGCTCGATCTTGCTCAACTTGCTCGCGGACATGGCCGCGCCGCGGGCCACGGTGTTGGCCTGTCGGCCACTTGCCTCGCGTAGTTCCCGCAGCGCGGTGCCGAGATTTCCGGTGATCAAGTTTCGCCGTGACGCTTCCAGAACTCAGAGAACGGCTCAGACCGCCTCATGGCCGTCTCGCGGTAGGAGATGTATTCGGAGGTTCTGTCATTCGGGAGTCTTTCGGCTCCCATGAAACGACCCTCCGGGTCGTACCGCATGGCGACGACGGTAGTGTCGTCGAACAGCTAGAAATCCGGCACTCCGGCAAGCTGATTCTCGCTGCCGGCGACATCCACGACGACGATATGTTCGCCGACCGCCTGGTTTAGATGGTAACCCCACGCCATTTCGTAGGGGATATCTGCATCGATGGCCTTCCTGAGCAGCGCGCGAGGAACGATTACCGCCGTTTCTCCTTCGGGCAGGCCGAGGTGCACCGGCGCATCGGGGTCTGAAACGACGTGACCTCTGACGCCACAGTGGTCCGGGTCCGCGTCGATGTCGTAGACAGCCGGGCAGGTCCCGCCCTCACATGTTCCCGCGATCTCTCTCAGTCGCATTCGCCGTCCTTTCCTCGTCATCCTCATGCTTGGGGGGTGATCGCGTGGGGTCAAGTGATCGGAGTTGAGGGAACGGGAAACCGCCCGGGGGCGCGACCGAGGCAATGGGGGCGCAGGCCGGTGACCCGTACCGACGGGGGAGCGTGGAGCGAAGATCGTGGCGCCTGTCCCCCTCTCGCGAGGTTGGCTCGACGTGACGCCTGCCCGGCAGCGAGCCGTCGGTGTGTGAGGCGAGGGAGCGCGGGAACGACCAGTCACGGGTCGCGGCTTCCCGACGCCGCCCGGTGCCACCCGCGAGCGTCCACAATGGAGCGGGTCTCAGGCGAGGGATGTGAACCGAGCTCTGAATTCCTGGCCTAGATTACGTACGCTTTGTCCGATTCGCTGCATGTGGAGAACGTCATGGAAACCCTCGTCGTCGATCATCCCCTGGTGGCCCACAAGCTGACCACGCTGCGGGACGTCCGGACCGACTCCCCGACGTTCCGCAGGCTCGCCGACGAACTCGTGACCCTGCTCGCCTACGAGGCCACGCGGGACGTGCGGGTGGTCGACGTCACCGTCGAGACGCCGGTGGCCGAGGCCAAGGGCGTACGGCTGGCCCGGCCGTACCCGCTGGTGGTGCCGATCCTGCGGGCCGGGCTCGGCATGCTGGAGGGCATGACGCGGCTGCTGCCCACGGCGGAGGTCGGCTTCCTCGGCATGATCCGCAACGAGTCGACGCTGCAGGCGGAGACGTACGCGACGCGGCTGCCCGACGACCTGTCCGGACGGCAGTGCTACGTCGTGGACCCGATGCTGGCCACGGGCGGCACGCTGGCGGCGGCGATCCAGTTCCTCTTCGACCGGGGCGCGCAGGACGTGACGGCGCTGTGCCTGCTGGCGGCGCCGGAGGGCCTGGCCTACATGGACCGGGCGTTCGCGGGTTCCGGCAAGCCGATCCGGGTGGTCACGGCCGCGCTGGACGAGCGGCTGAACGAGAACGGCTACATCGTCCCCGGCCTCGGTGACGCGGGAGACCGCCTCTACGGCGTGGTCTGAGAACTCTTTCCTTCTCCCTGACACCCTCCTTCGTTACATACTGTACTCGCACGGGTACAAGGAGTAAGGAAGCCGTCCCATTTTCCGGGATGCGGGCGTGAGGGAGCACGATGGACACTCGCAAGGAAGCTGATCCGAGTCCGTACGCGGAGGTCGAGACGGCGCTGCGCGATGAGTTCGCCGGCATCCACTCCGCGACCACCGTCACACGCTGCGTCGAGGCTGCGCACTACGGTGCGCTGGAGGTGACCGGCTACGCCCATCCGGGGCTGGTCGAGCGGATAGCCCGCAAGCATCTTCACGTCCTCGCGCTCGTGGCCAGCGAGCGCGGCTAACAAGATCCAAAACTAACCGGCGAAGTTACGCTTTACCCCGGGGACGTAGTGGGTAACGTATACGGCGGGTGTAGTGGGTATGTGGGTTCGGAGGCGACAGTGCAGGTCAAAAAGGTCCTCACCTACGGTGGTATCGCGTTCGTCGCGTACTACCTGTTCGCACGACCATCTGACGCGGCCAGCGCCGTCAGAGGGGCTTTCAACACCGTGTTCAACGCGGCCGACTCGCTGGCACAGTTCGTGAACAATCTCGCATGAGGCTGGTGACCCACGGGGACTCTGCTCCGTCGTCGGTCAACCGCTACCTACTCCCCCAAGAACATCAGGTCATCATGGTGCGGCGGCATCCCGCCGTACTGCTTCGCCCGGTCGCCGAGGTCGTCGGCGGCCTGATCATCGCCGGGCTGCTCAGCACGTTCTTCGGCAACCAGGGTGGCGGCACGACTCTCGTCGTCGTGTGGTGGCTCTGGTTGCTGCTTCTGATCCGCTTCGTCTGGAAGGTCGCCGAGTGGTCGGTCGACTACTTCGTGGTGACCTCCAAGCGGATGCTGCTGACCACCGGGCTGATCACGCGCAAGGTCGCCATGATGCCGCTGGGCAAGGTGACCGACATGAGCTTCCAGCGATCTCTCATGGGACGCATGCTCGGTTACGGTGAGTTCATCCTGGAGTCGGCCGGCCAGGACCAGGCTCTGTCCACGGTCGAGTACATTCCGTATCCGGAGACCCTGTATCTGGAGGTCTGCTCGATGCTTTTCCCCGGCAAGGACGACGGGGACGATTAATCTCCCGGTAGCAAATTCTTCGGGCGGGGATACCCGATTCGGCGGCATCATGCAATCATTGCGTGTTGTTGACCCTTCCCCGCCTTGAGAGATGAGATGCCGAGTCAGGGAACCATCGGTGACCGCGTCCGCGGACTGCGGCTGAACAGGCGGATGTCTCAGGCCCAGCTGGCCGGACCCGACCTGTCGGACAGTTATGTCTCACTTATCGAGTCGGGTAAGCGCACCCCGACTCCGGTTGTGGCGCGGCTCCTGGCCGAGAGGCTGGGCTGCACCACCGAATTCCTGCTGCACGGGATCGAGCCCAGGCAGCGCATCGACACCGAGCTCGGCCTCCGCCACGCGGAGCTGGAGCTTCGGCACGGCGACCCCGCCTCGGCGGCCGAGCGCTTCACGGAGATCGTGAAGGCGGCCGACGAGGAGAACGCCATGCTCACGGCGCAGGCGCGGTTCGGCCGTGCGCGGGCGCTGGAGGCCCAGGGGCGGCTCGGCCAGGCCGTCGAGGCGTTCGAGCGGCTGCGGCGCGAGGCCGCCGCGCATCCCGAACGGCTCGCCGACCTGCCGCTGACCGTCGCGCTCAGCCGCTGCTACCAGCGGGCGGGCGACCGGCTGCGGGCCCGCGACCTCGCGGCCCACGCGCTCAAGCAGGCGAGCAGGCTCTCCATCGTGCAGGGTGAGCTGGCGATCGACCTGGCGGCGGTGCTGATCGAGACGCAGGGGGAGGGCGACTCGGCGGCACTCACGTACGTCAGGCAGACGCTTGAGGTGAGCGGCGTCCCACAGGTTATGGACCGTTCCGGCGAGGTCCGCGCGCTCTGGCTGGCCAGTACGGCGGCCGCCGGCGGCGAGGACTCCGCGCTGGCGGTCAGGCTCGCCGAGGACGCGATCATGGCAGGTCGGCCCATGCGGGTCGCCTGCCGGCTGGCCACGATCGCGATGCGCTGGGCCAAGCTGGCCTCCTCACCGGTCGAGGAGGCGGACGCGCTCGCGGAGGCGGCGACGCGGGTCTTCGCCGCGCTTCCCGGCATGGGGTCGCGTCACGGTGAGAGCCTCACCGCGCACGCGCACGTCCGTCTCAGGGCGGACGACCTGGTCAAGGCCGGTGAGTACGCGACGCGGGCGCTGGAGGTGCTCGACGGTTCGCCGCTGGCGGCCGAGGCGAGCCTGGTGCTGGCCAAGGTGAAGCTGCGGCTCGGCGCCGACGCGGTCCCCCATCTGGACGGCACCCGCGACCTGCTCGCGGCGCTGCCCAGGCCGGCCTACGGCACCGACCGCCAGGCGGCCCGCGCCTGGCGTGAGCTCGGCGACCTGTACGGCGAGGTCAATGCCCCCGAGCAGCAGACAGTGGCCTACCGGAGGGCCCTGGAGTCCGCCGGTGTACGCTCGGCCATGGCAGGGGTCTCCGTGCACACACGCAGCAGCCACGGGAGCTGACCACCCGCTTTACCCGAGGACCTCAGCCGAATGTCGTGGCTGGGGTCCTTTGGCGTCGGGTATTTTCCGCGCGCCTTAGACTTGCGCCTCTCGTACTGGAATAATTAGGGTCTACCAGTCATTGACTCATAGGATGATTGGTTTCCCCGGAGGAGGCAGACTGTGAGTCTGCGTACGGCGCAGCGAGCTTCGCTCGTAGACCAGGTGATCGATCAGCTCAAGGAGCAGATCACTTCAGGGTCGTGGCCGCTGAACGGCAAGATCCCGACCGAGACCATGCTCGCCGAGCAGTTGGGGGTCGGGCGCAACACCGTACGCGAGGCTGTACGCGCGCTGACGCATGCCGGACTGCTCGACTGCCGTCAGGGTGACGGCACGTACGTGCGGGCGACGAGCGAGCTTTCCGGGGCCATGCTGAGGCGGCTGCGGCAGGCCGAACAGCTGGAGATCCTGGAGGTCAGGCGCGCGTTGGAGGTCGAGGCGGCGCGGCTGGCGGCGACCCGCCGCACTGACGACGACATCCGCGACATCGAGGCCCGTCTGGTCGAGCGCGACCGCGCCTGGGAGGCCGACGACCCGGACGCGTTCGTGGAGGCCGACCTGGCCTTTCACATGGCGGTGGCGCACGCGACGCACAATCTTGTGCTGATCGACCTGTACGAGGACTTCTCGGCCGCGCTGCGGGCGAGCATCACGGCGGTGGGCACGTCGCTGAACAAGAGCTACATCCCGCACGACGCCATCGCCCGCGCCATCGCCGCCGGCGACGCCGCCGCGGCCGAGCGCGCGGGGCACGCGTGCATGGAGCACATTCTCATCGCGCTCACCGACAACTGATCATTTACTTTGGCGCCGAGCGCCGGTTCCCGGCATTCCAAGGGGCGCGCTTACCGGGGCGCCCCTGACATTTTCTTTCAGCGTTTTCCGGCCGAGCGCTATTTTTTTCAGCGACAAGCCCAGCGGTAAGCCCTTTCCACGGAGAGTGACCGAGGCATGATCACGGAACGTGACAGCGCGGAGGGCGGACACCGTGCGTGACCCCGATCTCGGCATGCTGGCCGCCCGTGTGCTGTTCGCCTTCCAGCGGGAGCTGTTCACCGCCCTCGCCGCCCAGGGACACCCCCGGCTGCGGCCGAGGCACGGCGCGGTCCTCGCCTACCTCGACCGCGACGGCACCCGCGCCACCACGCTGGCGGCCCGATCCGGACAGCACAAACAGGTCATCGGCACCCTGGTGGACGAACTCGTGGACCTGGGCTACGTCGAACGCCGCCACGACCCCGGCGACCGCCGGGCCAAGCTCGTCGTCCCGACCGAGTCGGGGCTCGACATGCTGGACAAGTCCGCCGCCGTCATCGCCACGATCGACGGCCGCCACGCCGACCGGGTCGGTGTGGCGGCCTGGGACGCCTTCATGTCCGTCTTCCGGACCATCGCCGACGATCAGGGGCAGGCGCCCGGCCCCCACGTGGCCAGGCCCGGCGGATAGCCGCGCGAAACGAGTACGGCGTTCAGCCGGAGCACGTATTGATTCATGAGGTCCGCGATCTCGTCGGGCCCCGGGGCGCTGACGGTGAGCGTTTTCCACGACCGGCCGTTGAATCGCAGGCACACATCGGCCGTGAAAAGCGTGACCGTGGTGTCCAGGTTCCCGCCTTCCGGCAGGGAATCGGGAACGTCCACATCGGGCAGAGTATCCAGGTCCGGCTCGCTCATATGTTCTTCCTCTGAACGGTGTGAATCACAGGGTGAATACGCGCACGCCGACCACCGTGCCGCTGGAGTCGGTGTTGTGCGTCAGTGAGACGGCGTAGTTGCACTCCTGCACCGGGCTGACGTCGTCGGCGCGCAACGGGAACCCGCTGAACTCCACCCAGCCGACGCTGCTGTCGCCCTCTTCCCAGGTCAGGGCGGCCTCGCCGAGGAAGCGCCCGTTGCCCTCCGGGTCGGAGACGGCGAAGCTGCAGGTGTTGCCGTCGCCTCTGCTGTTGTCCGCGGAGATCTGCACGGTCAGCGGGACGCCGGTGGACAGCGCCACCCCCGTCACGGGAAAGCCGTTGCTGACGTTGAACGAGCTGCCCATCGATCGGGACGTCGTGTCATTGATCGACCGCACTGTCACGTTCATACCGGTTATGACGTTCAATGTGGCCATGTCCCACTCCCTGTGAAATGTGATGCTGTGTGCATAGATTTCCGCTGCCACGAAGAATTAACGATCCTCCGGTAAAGGATTGCTGGCCGAACTCTGGTATTCACGAGGACGATGCATCCGCCCACCGAATGCTGAATATGCGATTTTCGGAGGTATCCGCCTGGCCAGAACGAGCGGGCGCCGAATGGAGATCGGGATGGAGCGTATCCGGGTGGTCGTGCGAGCCCGCGACCCCATCTCGCGTGCCGGGGTGCTGAGCCAGCTCAGACACCGCTCCGAAGTCGAGATCATGGACAGCGAGCCTCCGGAACGCGCGCACGTCGCGCTGGTGGTCACCGACACCGCCTGCCAGGAGACGCTCAGCGACCTGCGGGCGCTGCGCTGCCACGGCGACCTGCGACTGGTCGTCGTCGCCGGGACCGTGGACGAGACCGGCCTGCTCGCCGTCGTGGAGATCGGCGTCTCCGGCGTCCTGCGCCGTGCGGAGGCCAGCCCGGAACGGCTCCTCGAAGTGATCAGGTCGGCCGTCGACGGGGCCGGAGCCCTGCCGCCCGACCTGCTCGGCAAACTGCTCGCCCAGGTCAGCCGGGTGCAGGGCGACCTGCTCGCCCCGCGCGGACTGAACCTCACCGGCCTCGCCGAACGCGAGATCCAGGTGCTGCGTCTCATCGCCGACGGCTACGACACCGCCGAGGTCGCCGCCGCCCTGTCGTACTCGCAGCGTACGGTGAAGACCGTCCTGCACGACATCACCTCGCGGCTGCACCTGCGCAACCGGGCGCACGCGGTCGCCTACGCACTGCGCAACGGGTTGCTGTGAGTACGCCGGACGGGGTGGTCGGCGAGGCCGGCCAGGCGCTGCGCGAGCTGGTCGGCCAGGTGCTGCCCGGTGTCCCGGTCATGCCCGGTCTGCCGCCCGACGAGGGCGACGCGGCCTCGGTGCACGTCTACCTCTACGACGTGCGTGAAGATCTCGGCCGACGGCGGCACGGCGTGCTCAACGAGCTCGACGCCAAGGGGGTCGTGACCGCGCGGCGCCGCCCGCCCCGCTATGTCAGCCTGTCGTACCTGGTCATGGCCTGGGCGCCGGAGCCGGAGGAGGAGTACCGGCTGCTGGGCGCGCTGCTGGGCGGGCTGCTGGCGCGTGAGAGCGTACCGGCCGAGTTGCTGACGGGGTCGCTGGCCGCGCTGGCGCTGCCGGTCGCGCTGGTCTCCGCCGGGCCGCCACGCGAGGACCGGCTGGCCGCCGAGATCGTGCCGCAGCCGTTCGTCAACGTCATGATCAGCGCCCCGATCATGGCCGAGCTGGCGGTGCCGGCGGCACCGCTGGTCAAGGACCCGCTCGACCTGCACGCAGAAGGACTGGGATGAGCATCATCTGCCGGAAGTGCGGCCACGACAACCCGGACGGCACCCGGTTCTGCGTCGAGTGCGGCGAATATCTCGCGTGGGACAGGAGCCCGGAGCCGGAGGAGAGCCGGCAGCCGCAGCCCGAGGAGCCGCGGCCGCCCGAGCAGCACGCCGAGCTCGCCGCCGAGCTGTCCGAGCGGACCGTCACAGCCGCACCCGGCAAGCGGACGGCCACGATGCTCGTCGTCCGCAACAGAGGCACCCGCATCGAACGGGTCGGGATCGAGCTCGACGGGGACGCCTCGGGCTACGCGAGCGTCGAGCCGGACGAACTCGTGATCCAGCCGGGCGAGGCGGCCACGTGCACGATCACCTTCGCCCCGCCGCGCTCGGCGAGCGTCCCGGCGGGTGAGGCGAGGTTCTCCGTCCGGGCCGCGTCCCAGGTCAACCGGGGTGTGTACGCGTTCACCGAGGGCGGCTGCGTCGTCGGCGAGTTCGACGACCTGAGGATCGAGCTGCGGCCCAAGGTCTCCAGAGGCCGGTGGACGACCCGGCACTCGATCGTGCTGACCAGCCAGGGCAACCGGGTGCGCCGGGTACTCCTCAGCGCCACCGCCGACGAGGAGCCGCTGCGCCTCACGCTGCCGGAGGCCAGGCCGCTGGTGGCGCCGGGCCGTACCGTGGTGCCGTTGCGGGTGAGCGCACGGCCCGCCTTCACCGGTGAGGCGCGGGAGATCCCCTTCTCGGTGGCGGGCGGGTTCGAGGGCGGCTCGGAAACCCTGCGCGCCGAGGGGGCCCGGGTGGCGCGGCCGCTGTTCGCGCCCTGGGCGTTGAAGGGCCTGGCGGGACTCGCCGTGCTCTCCCTGGTCTTCGTCGCGGTCCTCGTCGCGGTACGGCGGCCGCCGCCCGTCCCGCCGCCCGGTACGCACGAGGCGTACCTCGCGGGGAGCGGGACGATCAGCGGCGGGTTCGCCGACGTCGCCGTCGCCGGGCTGACGGAGGCCGCGAAGGTCTTCGTCACGCCCGACCTGTCCAGGATCACGTGGGCGAACGCGACGATGGGCCAGCCGCGCACCCGCGACCGGCGCCCGGCGGGGACGCTTGGCGTGACCAACCGGGGCCAGGGGTTCTTCCGGGTGCAGCCGATCGACGGCGGCCAGGTGGACGGGATGGACTTCGGCTATCTCGTGGCCACCCAGCCGAGCGGGACCGTCGAGGGGCTGCAGTACGAGTCGGGTTCCGGCTCGCTTCAGCCGGGAGAGAACCGGGTGGACGTCCCGGCCTCGACGGCCACGAGCGGTTCCGTGGTGCTGCTGACCGTGGAACTGCCCGGCCCCGCTGACACCCCGATCACCGGGCTCAAGGTGGACGCCAAGAACGACGGCGCCTTCACCGTCGCCACGCTCGACCTGACACCGGCGCCGTCGGTCATCGGATTCAGCTGGCTCGTGGTCGACTCCGCTGACCCCGATCGGGCCGGGACGAACACCACCACGGCCGTGACCGAGACCGGCGACCCGGTGCGGATCGACTCGCCGCTCGCCGACGGCTCCAGTGTCGTCCTGCTCACGACGGACGCCGCCCCGCGCGAGCTGGCCGGGGTGGCCATGCCCGGGGTGTGCGTGGGCAGCGAGGGCGACGGCTCGTTCACCGTGGAGTGGTACTCGGACCGGATCACCAGCCTGCCGACGGACTTCGACTACCTGGTCGCGCGGCGGACATGGCGCCCCTGAGGGCAGAGTTGTCCGCCCTTCCGGCTGCCTGACCTGCGCTGGTCGTTCGGCCCCTGCAGATGTCAACCTCCCCTTGACGACTGTTTTCGGGGGGTATGTCACATGAAACGACGTACGAGGCTTTCGTTGGGCTTTCTGGCACTCTGCGCAACAGCGGCCATGACCGCCGCAGCGCCGGCCAACACGCTCCACCTCTCGCCGCCCGCGCCCGAACCCCCGGGCCAGAGTCCGGAGAATCCCCCCGGCCAGATCCCGCCCAAGACCACTCCGCCCCCGCCCACCACGCCCACGCCTCCGCCCTCGCCCTCGCCCTCGCCCTCGCCCTCGCCCTCGCCCAAGACGACGTCCCCGACACCCGGATTCGGCAGGACGCCCACGCCGGGGGTCGCACCTCCGCCTCCGGCGGGTACGCCGAAGGCCACAGGCTGCGGCATCCTGCCGCAATCCGGCGCTGGCAGCCGAAGCACGATGGCCGGGCAGAAGGTCGCCGACGCCATGGCGGGAGTGCCCGAGTTGTCGAGCTTCGTGGGCCTCATCAACAGCGCGAACTACACCGACACCTTCAACAACGCCACCGACGTCACCGTGTTCGCCCCGGTCAACGCGGCGTTCGCCAAGTCCGGGCCGCCGCCCACCGACCAGAACAAGGTCATCGCGCTGCTCGGCTACCACGTCGTACAGGGCCGTAAGACCCCGGCCGACCTGGCCGACGCGACCCTGCCCACCACGCAGACCGGCAGTATCACCACCAAGGCCAGCGGCGACACCATCAAGATCAACGGTACGGCCACCGTCATCTGCGCCAACATCCAGACGGCCAACGCGAACCTCTACCTGATCGACACCGTCCTGACGCCGCCGAGCTGACGGTTACGCCCGAAAGGCCGCCCGACTCCGCCCGGACGGCCGCCCGGCCGTGCTGCCCACACCCGGGCGCAACGGGGACAAGCAGGAGGGGACACCCCACCGCACGCCGTACTGCCCAGGAGGGGCGATGATGCAAGAAAAGCCACAGTCGCCTGGCGTCTACGTCCAGACTGTCGACTCGGGGGCCCGCCCGATCGAGGGTGTGGGCACGTCGGTGGCCGCCTTCATCGGGTTCGCCAGCCAAGGGCCGAGCGAGCCGACGCTGGTGACCAACTGGACCCAGTACACGACCCTGTTCGGCAAGTCCTTCGCCGTCGGGCTGCTCGCGCACGCCGTCTACGGGTTCTTCCTCAACGGTGGCACCTCCTGCTACGTGATCAGAATCGGCGGGGACGGCGCCGCGCCGACCCCCGCGCCACAGGCGGCGATCGGGCCCTTCACCATCGTGGCCAAGCAACTGCCGAGCGGCGACGCCCAGGACATCACCGTGGACGTCACCGAGGCGCCGCCTGTGGAGGGCGATCAGCCGCCAGACGAGCATTTCACGATCACCGTCCGGCAGGGCCAGACCGTGGAGACCTTCGAGTTTCCTCCGAAGTCCGGCAAAGGCACCCTCGCCCAAGTACTCAAGCCGTCGAAGCTGGTCACAGTGCAACAGACCGGCGCCGAGCTGGCCAAACTGCAACCGCAGAGCGTCACACTGAAGACACCGCCCGCGCCACCGGCCGTGCCCGCCACCATGACCCCCGACGTCTACCTCGGCGACGAGGGGCAACGTACCGGCCTGAGGGGGCTCGCGGCGATCGACGACATCAACATGATCGCGATACCGGACCTCATGCACGCCCACGAGCAGGGCGCCCTCGACGACTTCGGCGTCCAGACGGTGCAGAAAGAGCTGGCCGCGCACTGCCAGAACATGCAGGACAGGATGGCGATCCTCGACGTACCGCCGGGGCTCAACGCGCAGGAGGTTCTCGGGTGGTACGGCCAGCTCAGCCTGGACAGCTCCTTTTCCACGCTCTACCACCCGTGGATCAACGTCTTCGACCCCGACACCAAAGGCAGCAGGCGGGTCCCGCCGAGCGGCCACATCGCGGGCATCTGGGCGCGTAGCGACGCCACCCGGGGCGTGGTCAAGGCACCGGCCAACGAGGTCGTCATGGGCGCCGTCTCCCTGGAGTCGCAGTTGACCATCGGTGAGCAGGACCAGCTCAACCCGATCGGCGTCAACTGCATCCGGTTGCTGCCCGGCCGGGGCATCCGCGTGTGGGGAGCACGCACGCTCAGCAACGACACGCAGTGGCAGTACCTGAACGTCAGACGCCTGATGAACTACCTCCGCGAGTCGATCTTGAACGGCACCCAATGGGTGGTCTTCGAGCCCAACGACGACGCGCTGTGGGCCAGGATCAGGCGTACCGTCTCGGCCTTCCTCATCATGGAGTGGCGCAAGGGCTCGTTGTTCGGCCTCACGCCCGACGAGGCGTTCTTCGTCAAGTGCGACCGTGAGACCAACCCTGCGGAGAGCATCGCGGACGGCATGGTCATCTGCGAGATCGGTGTCGCGCCGGTCAAACCGGCCGAGTTCGTCATGTTCACGCTCGCCCAGATGGCGAGCGGCGTCAGCCTCGTCACCGACTAGCAGGGGGATCGCACGATGGCCCTTCCCGATCTCGACAGCGCGGTCGCCCACTCCTTCGGCCTGGAGGTGGACGGCATCGTCATCAAGCAGATCACCGAGGTGTCCGGGCTCAGGATGGAGCAGGACGTCATCGAGCTGCGCCAGAACACCTCCGACGGCAAGTACGTCGTCAAGAAGCTGCCCGGCCGCCCCAAGGCCGGGGAGGTCACCCTGGTGCGCGGCCTCACCGCCGACAACAGCTTCGAGCAATGGATCAAGAACGCGCGGTTCGGGAAGATGACCGACGCCAGGAAGGGCGGCGCCATCATCGTCTACGACTTCGAGAACAACCCGATCAAGCGCTACAAGCTCCTCAACGCCTGGCCGAAGAGCCTGGAGATCAGCTCCATGAAGGCGGGCGACACGAACGTGCTCACCGAGACCCTCACCATCACGTACGAGCAGATGGAGGTCGAGTGAGCATGCGGCACTCGACCGCGGTCACGCAGGAGACGCCGCTGCGCACCGAGTTCCCCTTCCGGCTGCCGCGCGGCTACCTCGACGAGTCCGGCACCCTGCACCGCGACGGCGTCATGCGCCTGGCCACCGCCCGGGACGAGCTCGTCCCGCTGCGCGACGACCGGGTGCGGGAGAACGCCGCGTACCTCACCGTCGTCCTGCTCGGGCGGGTGATCACCCGGCTCGGCGGGGTCTCGGACGTCCACGCCGGGGTCATCGAGAACCTCTTCGCCGCCGACCTGGCCTTTCTGCAGGACCTCTACCGGCAGGTCAACAGCGAGGGGCACGCGCGGGCGGGCGTGTCCTGCCCGGGGTGCGGGCACGAGTTCGCCGTCGATCTCTCCGGCAGCCGCCTGGGGGAATCGTGACCCACGCCCCGGACCGGCTCTACGCGGAGATCTCCTACGTCGCCTACCACTTCAAGTGGCCGCTCGACGAGATCCTCGACCTGGAGCACGGTGACCGCAGGCGCTTCGTGGCCGAGATCGCCGCGATGAACACCCACGTCCCGCGATGAGGTGGCCCTGGCGCAGCAGCCCCTCGCCCGCGCCCGTCCCGCTCGCCGAGTGGCGGCGCCTGCCGCCCATCGCCCGCGTCCTACCGCCGCATCCGCTGCTGCTGGCGCGCGTACTGCTGCCGCCCGGGTTGCCGACGTCTGAACTGCTGGCATCTGAGCTGTCCACGGCCGAAATGCCCGGGTCCGGAACGCCCACGTCCGGAACGCCTGCGTCCGGAACGCCTGCGTCCGGGATGCTCGCGTCTTGGCGCGATCCGTCCTTTCTGGCGCCGCTGTCCCACGGGCTCAGCACCGAGGCGCCGTGCGGGCTCGTCCACGACCTCGCCGTAGCTGTTCCGGTTGATCGCGATGCTGAGACCGCCGCCCACGCGACACTCCCCGCCTGGCCGGTACGGCCGCCGGAGTTCCCGGTGACCGCACCCGCCGTCGAACCGCGGCCCGGGAATCCCGACCTCCCGCAGAACGATCTGGACCAAAGTCCTGACCAGCCGCAGGACCGTTCAGCCGGGTTTCCCCACCTCGACCGGGGCGGCCCGCAGCCCCCTGTTCCGCCGTCCACCCTCGGAGCCCCCACCGCCTTCGGAGAGGGATCCCCCGTCCTCGGGCAACGACCTACAGCGCCAGGGCTCAGGGAACGATCGCCTGTTCTCGGCGATCGGCCGCCTGTCGGCGATGGGCGCCCCCTCAGCCTCGGAGAACAACCACCCACGTCCCGGGAACGGGCCTCCGACGAACGGCCATCGGTTCCGGGGGCGCCGGTTCCGGGGAATCGGCCGCCCGGCCCGAAGAGAGGGTCGCCCGGCCAGGAGGGACGGTCGCCGCACGCTGCCTCGGGCCTGCCGTCGTTCGACCACGCCGCCCCGCATACTCGCCCGCCTCTGGGCCAGGACCCAGGGAGATTCGCCTCCCGCCCGCTGAGCGCCGATCAGGGTCCGTCGGTTCTGGGCACGCGTTCGTCCGAACCGGGGGCACACCCATCCCACCTGCCCGGCTCTGGATCGCGCCCGCTTTCTGATCTGCCCGGCCCAGGCGCGGGCCCGCCCGATCCCGGTTCAGGACGACCTGGGTCGGGTTCAGAGCCATTCGTGCCGGGATCAGGCCGGCCCAACTCGGATTCACGGCCACCAGCCCCGGGGGCACGGCCATTTGGCCCCGGTTCGCCGCCGGTCAGCCCCCGTTCGCAGCCCTTCAGCCCGGGTTCACGGCCGCCTGGCTCAGGTTCGCGACCGTCCAACCCAGGTTCGCAGCCGCTCGGGCCCGGGGCAGGGCCGCTCGACCCGGGCTCGCGGCCGCTCGGCCCGGGTTCGCAGCCGCTTGGTCTGGGTGAGCCGATCGGCGCTCAGTCCGACCTGCCACCGGCTCCTTTCACCGGTCTGCGGGACGGCCCGCCCGACCAGGGCAGCATGCCCGGCCAAGGCCGGATGCCCGACCAGGGCAGGATGCCGAGCGAAAGGGGCGCGCCTGATCGGCGCACCACGCGCGGCTGGCCCGACCTGCCGCTTCGTTCCAGCGCCTCCGACCAGGTCGGCCCACCGCCACGGCCGGAAGCCCAGGCCGGCGCGCCGATCGCGGCGGCAGCACCCTCCTTGCCGGGACGGTCGCCGCTGGGGGCGGAGCCTGTGCGATTCGGTGTGGATCGATTCGGTGTGGATCGATTCGGCGCCGTCCGCCCCACTTGCGGCGACCCCGCGCGCGGCCTTCCCGCCGAACCCCGTCCCGTCGGACGCCTCACCACCGAACCACCTGCGGCCGGACCACCTACCGCCGGGCCCCCGCCCGCCGGACCCCTTGCGGCGGTGAATCGTCTCTTCCGACCGGCGCGGCCGGTGTCCCCCGACCTGCCGCATCCGGCGGAGAACGACTCCACGCCCGACGAATCCCCTCGACCCGACCAGCCCACCGCGCCGACCCCCGAGGGGCAGAGTGCGGCTGCAGCCGTACCGAGGACTGTGGAACGGACGCACCGGAGCGAGGAGGAGGGGCGCTGGAGAGTGGACGAGCTGATGGAGGCGATCTACGACCCGCTGCTGCGCAGGTTGAGGGCGGAGCTCCGGCTGGAGCGGGAGCGCCGGGGTCTGCCCGCGCGCGGAAGGTTCTGAGGAGACGGCGATGGCGAACGACGAGATCGCGGTGGCGGTGTGTTACGCCCTCAAGATCGACGGACACGACCTGGGCACGTTCGACGGCTGCGACGGGCTCGGCTGCGAGGTCGAGATCACGCAGCGCGTGGAGGGCGGGAACAACGGGTTCGTCTGGCAGTTGCCGACGCGGGTGCACTACTCGAACGTACGGCTGACCCGCCCGGTCACCGCCGCCACCCAGGAGGTCGCCCGGTGGTTCGCCGGTGCCGTACAGGGAGGGGCGAGGCGGACCGCGACCATCGAGGCCCGCACGCTGGCGGGCGACCTGATCACGAGCTGGGGGCTGCGCGACGTCGTCCCGGTGAGGTGGACGGGCCCCCGGTTCGACACCCAGACCGCGGCGGCCGCCATGGAGACGGTCGAACTGGCCCACCACGGGTTCTTCGGGCCGGGATGGGGAGGCTGAGCCGTGTCCACACCCATCGCCTTCGCCGCCGCCGCGCCCTCGGGAACCCCCGCGCAGGGGCCGCCGCCCAGTCTCGAACGGGCCTATCTGGAGCTGATGCACCCGCCGAGCGGCGGTCTGGGCCGGCCGGGGGCGGGCTTCGACACCGTCGGCTTCCAGTTCAACCCGAACGAGCTGGAGTTCACCAAGGCCGCACGTTGGCGGCGCAGCCCGCAGCGCAACACGAGGCTGAGCGGTGTCCCGCAGTTCCAGGGTCCGGACCCGTGCCGGTTGACGCTGGAGATGTTCTTCGACGCCGCCGACACCATGGACGACAGCGTCGTCACCTCGGTGGAGAAGCTGTTCACCTGCGTGGTCCCCACGGACAAGTCGCTGGCCAACTCGCAGTCGTGCCCGCCGTGGGTGGTGCTGCGGTGGGGGCTGCTGAACGGGTTCACGGCGTTCGTGAGCGATGTGACGGCCAGGTTCACCCTGTTCACCCCCGGCGGGCTGCCGATCAGGGCGGTCTGCACGGTGACGCTGGAGGAGATCGCCGGGGTCCCGCAGAAGCAGAATCCGACCTCGGGCGGGCTGGGGGCCTTCGACGTGCACGTGGTGGTGGCCGGTGAGTCGCTGGCGGCCGTCGCCTATCGCACGTACGGTGACCCCGCCCTGTGGCGGGCGCTCGCGCGGACGAACGGCATCGACGACCCGATGCGGCTGCGGCCCGGTGCCCGGCTGGTGCTCCCGACGGTGGAGGAGCTGACCCGTGGGCACTGACCTGTTCACCGGCGGCCTCATGGTGGAGGTCGAGGGCGCCCCGCTGGCCGACGACGTGGCGGTCCGGCTGGCCGCCGGTTTCGTCGAGGACAGCGGGTACCTCCCCGACCTGTTCGTGTTGCGTTTCCGCGACGACGCCGGGGTGGTGCTCGCCAAGGGCGGCTTCGTCGTCGGCGCGCGGGTCCGGCTCCGGGTGCAGACCTCGGACCCGGGCGGTCCGCGCCCGCTGATGACCGGTGAGGTCACCTCGGTCGCCTTGGACGTCTCCCCCGACGGAAGCTTCGTCGAGGTGCGGGGGATGGACGAGGCCCACCGGCTCATGCGCGGCCGACAAGTAGCCATATATCCAGAAATGTCGGTGGCGGACATCGTCCGCAAGATCGCTCATCGCGCGGGCCTGCAACCCGGCGACATCGACCCCCTGCCCGGCGTCGGCGGCGCCTCCGGCACCCAGCTCAACCAGGGCGGCCTCAGCGACTGGGAGTTCCTGTCCCGGCTGGCCCGCACCACCGGCGCCAGAGTGCGCGTCACCGACGGCAGGCTCTCCTTCCGGCTGGCCCGCCCGCCTTCGGGACCGGCCGTGACCGTGGCGGCGGGCGGCGCCCTGCTGTCCCTGCACGCCACCGTCACCTCGGCCGGGCAGGTGCCCGAGGTCGAGGTACGCGGCTGGGACTACCAGAACAAGCAGGCGATCAGCGCCAGAACCGCACCGTGCGCCACCGAGTCGCAGGTGGCCGGAGCCGACCCGGTCGCCCTCGGCAGACGGTTCGCCGCCCCGCCGCTGCTGGCCGGCGACAGCACCCGCCGCCTCCCGGCCGACGTGAACGCCACCGCCGACGCGCTCGCCGCCTGCGTGGGCGGGGCTGCGGCCGAACTGGACGGCGTCGTCAGAGGCGATCCCAGGCTGCGCGCGGGCACCGCGATCACACTGACCGACGTCGGCGCCCCGTTCGAGGGGACGTACACGCTGTCGGCGACCCGCCACTCCTTCTCCGGCGCCACCGGTTACACCACCGCCTTCACGGTCGCGCCCGCCGACCCGCCGACCTCCCCGCCGAACGGCACCGGCCTCGTCCCCGCCATCGTGAGCGACATCCACGACCCGGCGGGCCAGGGCAGAGTACGGCTGAGCCTGCCGTGGCTCGCCGACGACTACACCAGCGGGTGGGCCCGGGTGGTCGCGGCGGGCGCGGGAAGCGACCGGGGGGCGGTGCTGCCCTCCGAGGTCGGGGACGAGGTGCTGGTCGGCTTCGAGAACGGCGACTTCGACCAGCCGTACGTGCTCGGCGGCCTGTTCAACGGACAGGACGCGCCGCCCGGCCTGTCGTGCTCGGTGATCGACGACGTCACCGGGAAGGTGAACGTCCGCGCCCTGGTCTCCCGGGCGGGGCATCGGCTGGAACTCGTCGACTCGGTCACCGACGGCGGCGGGGTCCTGCTCGCCTCCGGCGACGGGCAGGTGAGCGTGCGGCTGGACGCCCGTACTGGCCGGATCGAGGTCACCGGCGCCACGGGCATCAGCATCGACGCGGGCGCCGGGCCGCTGGAGCTCAAAGGCGCCCGGGTCACCGTGACCGGCGACGCGGACGTGGAGATCACCGGCGCTCAGGTGAGGATCAACTGATGGGCTTCGCGGCCCGCGTCGGCGACCCGACCGACCATCCGGGCGTGATCTCGGGGCCGGGGGCGGCGACCGTACTCATCGGCGGGATGCCCGCCGCCACCGTCGGGACGATGCACACCTGCGCGTTCCCCTCGCCCACGACACCGCACCCGCCCACGCCCATCGTCGGGCCGGGCAGCGCCACCGTGCTCATCAACGGCCTGCCCGCCGCCCGGGTGGGCGACCGCGCCGGATGCGGCGCGATGGTCCTCCTCGGTTGCCCGACGGTCATGGTCGGAGGCTGATCGTGAACAGGGACTTCATCGGCGCGGGCTGGGCCTTCCCGCTGCGGATCGACAGGACCGGGTCCATCGAACTGGTCAGGGCCGAGCGCGAGATCGCCGAGAGCATCCACCTCATCCTCGGCACCAGCCCGGGAGAGCGCCCGATGCGGCCGGACTTCGGCTGCGCGATCCATGACCTGGTGTTCGCGCCGGCGAACGCGGGCACGGCCGGGCTGATCTCCGCCGAGGTGCGGCACGCGCTGGAACGCTGGGAGCCCCGCATCGATCTGGGCGACGTCCGAGTGGACTTCGGCCGGGCGGCGGAAGGGATCCTGCTCATCGACATCAGGTACAAGATCCGGGGGTTCAACGACCCGCGCAACCTCGTCTTCCCCTTCTACGTCATCCCCCAGCACGACAGTACGCCTGGAGGCCCGTGATGCCGCTGCCCGCTCCGAACCTGGACGACCGGAACTTCCAGCTGCTCGTGGACGAGGCCAAACAGCTCATCCAGGAACGCTGCCCAGAATGGACCGACCACAACGTCTCCGACCCGGGCATCACGCTCGTCGAGGCGTTCGCGTTCATGGTCGACCAGCTCCTCTACCGGCTCAACCGGGTCACCGACCTGCACTACCTGCGTTTCCTCGATCTCATCGGGGTCCGGCTGTTCCCGCCGACGCCGGCCGGCTGCGACCTCACCTTCACGCTGGCGGCGGCCAGGGAGCAGCCGATCGTGGTCCCGAAGGGCACCCAGGTCGCGAGCAAGACCGCCGTGGAGAAGCCGGGCGACCCGATCGTGTTCACCACGACGGACGACTTGGTGATGGTCCCGTGCTCGCTCAGCCACGTCTGCACCGGGCACGCCGGCGGCGCCCCTGTGAACCGGGACGACGAACTGGCCGAAGGGGCCGGAGCGGACTGCTTCGCCCGGGTTCCGCACCAGGGCGACGCCGTGTACCTCGGGCTGTCGAACGCCGTGCCCGGATGCACGATCAGCCTCACGTTCGACTGCGCCGCCGCCGGGGCGGGCGTGGATCCGCGCGACCCGCCGCTCGAATGGCAGTACTGGAACGGCGAGACCGACGACTGGGCGACCTGCGAGGTCGGCACCGACACGACCGGCGGGCTGAGCCACAACGGCACGGTCGAGGTGTTCGTGCCCGCCGACCACGCGGCCTCCGTCGTGGGCGAGCACCGCGCGGGCTGGCTGCGCTGCCGGGTGGTCGAGGCGTTGGAGGGCCAGCCGCCGTACGCGGTGACACCGCACGTGATGTCGGTCAGCGCCAGAACGGTGGGCGGCACGATCGCGGCCCTGCACGCGGAGGCCGTCGAGAACGAGATCGTCGGGATGGCGGAAGGCGTCCCCGGGCAGCGCTTCACCGTGCTGCGCCCGCCGATCGTGGCCACCGGGGACAAACTGGTGGTCCGTGTGAACGCGGACGGCGGGACGCAGGAGTGGACCGAGGTGACCTCGTTCGCCGCCTCCGGCGCCGGCGACCGGCACGTGGTCGTCGACCGCGCCGCCGGTGAGATCGTCTTCGGGCCCGCCGTCCGGCTGGCGGACGGGACGCTGCGCCGGTACGGCGACGTGCCGGAGAAGGGGGCGTTCGTCCAGATACCGCGTTACCTCACCGGCGGCGGGCCCGGCGGCAACGTCACGCGCGGCGTACTGACGGTGCAGCGCGAACCGGTGCCGTTCGTCCGCTCGGTCGTCAACAGGAAGGCCGCGACAGGCGGCGTCGCGACCGAGTCGGTGGCCAACGCCGCCGCCAGGGGACCGCTGCAACTGCGCATCAGAGACCGCGCCGTCACCACGGAGGACTACGAGGAGCTGGCCAGGGAGGCGGCGCCGGACGCGGCGCGGATCCACTGCCTGTCCTCGCCCGACGACCAGAGCGTCCGGGTGCTGGTCGTCCCGTCCGTGACCACCACCGATCTGGTCTTCGAGGATCTGCAGCCGTCCAAGGCCCTGGTCCGGAAGATCGGGCTCTACCTCGACGAACGGCGCTGCCTCGGAGCCCGCGTGCTCGTCGAACCGCCCTACTACCAGGGCATCACCGTCGTCGCCGAGTTGGTGGCCAGGTCGGATTCGGTCCTCGAAGCCGTCCACACCCGCGCCCTGTCCGAACTGTACGGTTTCCTCAACCCGGTCAGCGGCGGCCAATACGGCACCGGCTGGCCGTTCGGCCGCATGGTGCAGTCGGGCGACGTGCACGCGGTGCTCCAGCGCGTGGACGGCGTCGAACTCGTCGAGGACATCCAGTTGTTCGAGGCCGACCCCGTCACCGGGGAGCGGGGCGAGCCCGCCCAGCGGATCACCCTCGAACGGGACACCCTCGTCTTCTCCTACCGCCACCAGGTCAGGGTCTCGAACGAGACATCCTCGTCTCCGCCTACCTCCACCAGATCAGAGTGAGGAGCTGAAACCATGCGCGGAGCCCTCACCCACCTCGCCAGCGCCCACCCGCTGGCCGCACAGCTACCCGTCGTCCTCTTCGAGGACGAGCTGCGGAAGCCGCCGCCCCTGACGCCGCCTCTGCCGCTGGCCCGCCCGCTGACGCGAGCCTTCGACCAGGTGCTCGCGCCGGTGCTGAGCACCCTCGACTGCCTCGACAGCTACCTGGACCCGGCGCTCACCCCCTCCGACATGCTGCCGTGGCTGGCGAGCTGGGTCGCGATCGGCTTCGGCGAGCAGATGACCGAGGCCCAGCGCCGCGCGCTGGTGGCCGAGGCCGTGTCGCTGCACCGCATGCGCGGCACGCAGGAGGCGCTGAGCAAGCTGGTGCGCACGCTCACGGGAGTCGAGGGGCAGGTCACCGAATCGGGCGGGGTGGGGTGGTCGACACGACCCGGCGGCTACCTGCCGGGGACGGCGGAGGCGTCGGTCACCGTCCACCTGCCCGACGAGACCGACGTGGACCAGACCTGGCTGGAGGCGGTGCTCCAACTCGGGGTGCCCGCCCACGTGACCGTGACCGTGACCATGCTCAACCGGCCAGCCGTCACTGACGTAGTGACATGACCAGGTAGCGGAAGAACGGCTCGGCGTCGCCTGGGACGTCCTGGATGAGGGCGGCCCGGGTCGGGGAGTCCATGTTGATGCGCGCGAACTCGGTCTCGACCGCCGTCAGGCCGTCGAGCAGGAAGTGGGACTGGAAGGCGATCTGGATCTCCGCGCCGCGCAGTTCGCACCCGACCACCTCGCTGCCCCGCCCCAGGTCGCCGCCACCGGCTTGGATGCGCACCTGGTTCTCGGTGAACGACAGCCGGATCGCGGTGTTGCGCTCGGCCACCAGCGCCACCCGCTTGATCGCCTCGACGAGCGGCGCCACCGGGACGTCGGCCTTGATGCCCCACTCGTTGGACAGCCGGGCGCGGTAGTCGATGAACTGCTCGTCCAGCAGCCGCACGGTGGTGCTGCGGCCCACGCTCTCGAACCCCGCCACCCCGTCGCCCAGCGCGATCGACACCTCGCCGCCCCGCAGCGACTTGGCCACCTCGACCATGACCTTCGCGGGGACCATCGCCGAGACCGACAGGCCGGGACGCGCCGGACGCCAGGTGAGGTCGCGGGCGGCGATCCGATAGCGGTCGGTCGCGGCCATCGCCACGGCGTCGCCGTCGATGTCGACGCGGATGCCGGTGAGCATGGGCAGCGTGTCGTCGCGGCTGGAGGCGGGGGCGACCTGGGTGACGGCCTCGGCGAACACGCCGCCGCCCACGGCGCCGATGCTCTCGGGCATGGTGGGGAGGGTCGGATAGTCCTCGACGGGCATGGTGATCAGGCCGAACTCGGCGCTGCCGCAGGTCAGAATGGCTTCGGCGCCGTCGGTGACGATCTCGACGTCGTCGGCGGGCAGGCTGCGGCCGATCTCGGCCATCAGACGGCCGGGGATCAGGACCTGACCGGGCTCATCGACGACGGCCTCGATCCTGGCCCGCGCCGAGACGTCGTAGTCGAACGCCGACAGGCTCAGGTCGTCGGTCGCGTCCAGCAGAAGACCGGACAACACGGGCGCCACCGGCCGGCTCGGCAGCACTCTGGCCGTCCACGCCACCGCATCGGCCAGCACATCCCGCCCCAACCGAATCTTCACCGGATCCCCTTCCTTTCCCCCCGACCGTATCCGGTCCCACCGACAAACTTCTCCATCGAGAACCCGGTCGCCTCAAGAAACCGCCCGTTGGCGAACATCCCGGGCAACAGGGCGGCGTGACGGCGGGAAGCCCGCAGCGGGGAGGAGCGTCACCCTGGAGGCCGTCGGCGCGCGGCGGCGGGTGGGGGTCGGCGGGCTTGCCGTAAAGATCAGCGGCTGTTCAGATACGCCAGCACGGCCAGGACGCGGCGGTTGTCGTCGTCCGACTGCGCCAGGTCCAGTTTGGCGAAGATGCTCGCCGTGTGCTTCGCCACAGCGCTCTCGCTCAGGAACAGCCGCTGCGCGATGGCCGCGTTCGAGCGGCCCTCCGCCATCACCTCCAGCACCTCCCGCTCCCGTGGCGTCAGCCCCGCCACCGGCTCGTGCCGCGCGTTGCTGGCCAGCAGCTTGGCGATCACTTCCGGGTCCATCGCGGTCCCGCCGCCCGCCACCCGCCGCACCGCGTCCACGAACTGGTCGGCGTTGAACACCCGGTCCTTCAGCAGGTACCCGATCGCGCCGGACCCGTCCGCCAGCAGTTCCCGCGCGTACAACTGCTCCACGTGCTGCGACAGCACCAGGATCGGCAGCCCCGGCACCTTCGCACGCGCCGCGAGTGCCGCCTGCAGCCCCTCGTCGGTGAACGTCGGCGGCAGCCGTACGTCCACGACGGACACGTCCGGCCGCAGCTCGACCAGCGCCTTGAGCAGCTCGGGGCCGGTCTCGACGGCCCCGACGACGTTGAACCCGTGCGCTTGCAGCAGGTGCACGAGCCCGTCTCTGAGCAGGTAGAGGTCCTCGGCGATGAGCACCCGGTTCAGCATGACGACCTCGAAGTCTCGCTATAGGCGGCGGGGAGCGCGAAGCCCAGCGTGTACAGACCCGTCCCCAGCACCGTCATGGCGATGATCGTCGGCCATTGCCACGGCTCCGGCAGGTGCAGCGCGAGGAACCATACCTTGTCCTCATTCCCGAAGATCTTCATGATGCCCGGCACGATCCCCTGCGGGAACATCGGCAGCCAGGCCGTGGTCCAGGCCACGATCACGACCGCGAGCTTCCAGCGCGGCATCTTGGGAAGTTTCGCCCACGGCCAGGGACCGGACAGCACGGTCGGCACGCTCATCGTCGCCGTCGTGGGCCCGCCCGGCGGGCTGCTGACGGCGAGCACGCCGTCGAAGGCCGAAAGGCGCCGCTCGATGCCCACCAGGCCACTGCCCCTGCTCGGGTCGGCGCCGCCCACCCCGTCGTCAACGACGGTGACGCGCAGGTCGTCCTCGTTGTGGCTGATGTCGATGCCGACGTGTTCGGCGTTGCCGTGGCGGGCGGCGTTCGCGAGCAGCTCGCTGACCGCGAAATACACGGCCGCCTCCACCGGCGCCTGCGGGCGCTGTGGCAGCTCCACCTCCACGTCCACCTTGAGCGGACTGTCCATCGCCAGCGCCCGTACGGCGTCGCCCAGCCCCCGCTCGGCCAGGATCGGCGGATGGATGCCCCGCACCAGCCTGCGCAGTTCGGTCAGCGTGTCGGACGAGGTGTCCCTGGCCTTGGCCAGCAGCGCCTTCGCCGCCTCCGGGTTACGGTCGACCAGCTCCTCGACGGCGCCGAGCGTCATTCCGAGGGCGACGAGCCGCGCCTGGGTGCCGTCGTGCAGGTCGCGCTCGATCCGCCGCATCTCGGCCGCCTGGGTGTCCATCGCCAGCGACCGCACCCGGTGCAGGTGATCGACCTGCCCGGCCAGCCGCATGGCGGCCGTCGGGGCGAGCAGCAGCCGGCACCAGTACGCGTACGCGCGCAGCCCGATCCTCGGCGCGACCAGCAGCGCGGGGGCGAGCACCACGGTGACGAACGGGTCCCAGACCAGCCACAACAGGTCCCGCCAGGTCGCCGGGTCGCCGATCATCCACTTCCAGCGGTCGTTCCACGCCGGGATGCGGGGCGTGCGGTACAGGGTCCGCGAGGAGCGGTACCAGCCGTCGGCCAGCTGCACCGGCGGCGGCGGTTCGGGAAGGTACGGCGTCGCGATCTCCATCCCGGCATGCACGCGGGCGAGGCGGCGGGTCCATCCGGTCAGTCTCCTGACCGTCCGGACCATGGGCGGGAACAGGAACACCATCCCGAGGCAGAACACCAGCGCCAGGCACACCAAGGCGACCACCGCGGCCACAGCCTCGATGATCGCCTTGGCCAGCACCGCCAGCGCCCACCTGAATCGCATGCCACCAGTGTGCAGGAAGGTCACCGAACCCGACACTGCACCTAGGTACACCCCGTCTGGGACTTAACGGGATTCCGGCCCCATCGCCCCGCTCCTAGCGTCAGTGGCATGAACCTGATCGAGGTCAGCCACCTCCACAAGCGCTATCGCGACCATGTGGCGGTCGAGGACGTCTCGTTCTCGGTGGACGAGGGCGAGATCTTCGGCATCCTCGGCCCCAACGGCGCCGGGAAGACCACCACCGTCGAATGCGTCTCCGGTCTCCGCAAGCCGGACGGCGGCCGGATCCGCGTCGCCGGCGTCGACCCCGTCGGCGAACGCGACCGCCTGCGTCTCATCCTCGGTGCCCAGTTGCAGAGCGCGATCCTCCCCGACCAGATCAAGGTCTGGGAGGCCCTCGACCTGTACGCGTCCTTCTACCCGAACCCGGTCCACTGGCCGGACCTGCTCGACCAGGTCGGGCTGACCGCCAAACGGGACGCCAGGTTCGGCAAGCTGTCCGGCGGTCAGCGGCAGCGGCTGTCGGTCGCGCTCGCGCTCGTGGGGCGGCCGCGCGTCGCCGTACTGGACGAGCTCACCACCGGTCTCGACCCGCAGGCCCGCAGGGACGTCTGGGAGCTCGTCGAGCAGATCCGCCGGGACGGCGTGACGATCCTGCTGGTCACGCACTTCATGGAGGAGGCCGAGCGCCTCTGCGACCGCGTCGCGCTCATCGACGGCGGCAAGGTCGCCGCCGCCGACACCCCCGCCGGACTGATCGCCGGGGTCGGTCTCGACCAGTCGGTACGGTTCCGCCCGTCCGAGCCGGTGGACGACGGCGTCCTGCTGGCTCTGCCCGAGGTCCACGCGGTGACCCGCGACGGCGCCCACGTCGTCGTCAGGGGCACCGGCAACCTCGCCCCCGCCGTCACCCTCGCCCTCGCCGAGCACCGGATCGTCCCGGGCGACCTGCGCATCGAGCAGGCGACGCTGGACGACGCGTTCCTCGCGCTCACCGGAAGGAAGCTGCAATGAAGATCCTGGCCGTCGAGACCAAGATGCTCCTGCGCGACTGGCCCGCGCCGCTGATCGTGCTCGCCCTGCCGCTCGGCGTGCTGCTGATCCTGGGCAGCATCCCGAGCTTCTCAGAACCCAACCCGGACCTGGGCGGACAGGCGTTCAACGACACCCAGATGCCCGCGCTGATGCTGGTCCTTTCGCTGCTGACGGTGAGCCTCACGGTGCTGCCGGGCACACTGGCCACCTACCGGGAGCGCGGCATCCTGCGCCGGATGTCCACGACTCCGGTGCACCCCATGCGGGTCCTGGGCGTCCAGCTGTTCATCAACCTGGTGCTCGGCGCGCTGGCGGCCGTCCTGCTCATCGTCATGGCCAAGCTCGTCCTGGGCAGCGCGATCCCGAAGCAACTGCCGGGCTTCGTCCTGGTGTTCCTCCTGGGTACGGCGGCGCTGCTGTCGATGGGCCTGGTCATCGCCGCCCTCGCAAAGACGGCGAAGGTCGCGCCGGTGATCGGCTCGGTGGCGATGACCCCGATGATGTTCGTCTCCGGGATGTGGACGCCGCGCGAGATCATGCCGCCGGTGCTGCGGACCATCAGCGACTACTCCGTGGGCGGCCCGCTGGCGGCGGCGCTGCGCGACACCTGGGCGGGCAACGCGCCGCAACCGCTGCACCTGGTGGTCATGGCGGTGGCCGTGGTGGTTTTCGGCGGCCTGGCCGTACGGCTGTTCCGCTGGGAGTGAGACTCTCGCATAAGCTGCGAAGATGGCGGTTATCGCGCATATCAGCGACAGGGAGTACCGATGAGCAACAAAGCTCCGTGGAACTCCAAGGAGCTCACGGTCGGGCAACTCGCCGAACGCAGCGGCGTCGCCGTCTCCGCGCTGCACTTCTACGAGGCCAAAGGGCTCATCCGCAGCCGCCGAACGGCGGGCAACCAGCGCCGCTACAGTCGCGACACCCTGCGCCGGGTGGCCTTCGTCCGGCTGGCCCAGCGCATCGGGATCCCGCTGAAGACGATCGCCGACGCGCTGGCCGAGCTGCCCGAGGAGCGCACCCCCACCCGCGACGACTGGGCCCGCCTGTCGGCCTCGTGGCGGCAGCAGCTCGACGACCGGATCGAGCAGCTCGTCCGGTTGCGCGACGACCTCACCGACTGCATCGGCTGCGGCTGCCTGTCGCTGGACCGGTGCGCGCTCGCCAACGCGCACGACCGCCTCGGCGACGAGGGTCCGGGCGCCCGCCGCATGGACACCCAGATCGCCGCCTGCGGCGGCGAGGCCGTCTGCTCGTAACGAGCCCGGGCCTTCATCGGCGAGCGCAGCCCGGACGGCAGGGCGAGGCGGCCGGGCAGCGAGTCGTGTCGGCCGGTCCTCGTCTCGGCCGGGACGCGAACCGGGGGTCGGTCAGTCCTTCGCCGGAGGCACGATCAGCGTCGGACGGTGGGCGTGATGGAGCACGTGGTTCGACACACTGCCCAGCAACACCGAACGCACCCCGGCCAGCCCGCGCGAGCCGGTGACGATCAACGAGGCGTCCACCTCGTCGGCGACGTCCACGATGGTCCGCCAGATCGAGTCGTTGTCGGCCACGGCACGATGGCTCACCTCCGGCAACCCGGCGGCCTTGGCCAGCTCGGCACCCTCCCTGGCGTGCTGCTCGGCGAGCTCCCTCCACTCGTCGGCCTGGTCGGCGATGATTCCCGCCGCCGCGATCGGGTGCCTGCGCAACTGCACCAGCAGCGGCTCCCAGACCGTGACCACCAGCGTGGATTCGGCGGTGAGATGCTTGGCCGCGAACTCGATCGCGGCTTGCGCGTCGGCGGAACCGTCGTACGCGATGAGGATTGTCATGACCTTCACTCCTTCGCTCAGAATCACCTCTGAAAGCACCGGAGCGACCCCCACGATTCCACCCAGACCTGTCTACTCGCTCACACCTCCGGTGCTCAGTGCTGGGCCATGTCCACGAAGCGGCTGTAGTGGCCCTGGAAGGCGACGGTGACGGTGGCGGTGGGGCCGTTTCGGTGCTTGCCGACGATCAGGTCGGCCTCGCCCGCGCGGGGTGACTCCTTCTCGTAGGCGTCCTCGCGGTGGAGCAGGATGACCATGTCGGCGTCCTGCTCGATGCTGTTGTGGACGGCCACGCCGTCGGCCACGAAGTTGTGGGTGCCGAGCACGGTCGCGTCGTAGACGACCTGCTCGCCGAGCGGATCGACGGCGACGATCTCGTCCCAGAACACGTCGTTGGCCGCCACCAGTTCGATGCCCTCGTCGTCGAGCACGTCGGCGAGGCCGCCGATCCGCTCGCGCCGGGCGCCCGCCGGGGTCAGCATCGCCTCGCGCAGCCGTTCGCGCAGCTTGCCGTCATGCCGTGGGTCCTGCAGCCGGGCCGTACGGATCGACCGCGCGCACTCCGGGGCGAGGCCGGTCTCGTCGAGGAACCTGAGCTGGTTGTCGGTGTCCTCGACCGTCAGCCGCGTGCCCTCGACGCTCGCGAACACGTTGAGGCGGAGCAGCAGACGGGCCACGTCGTCGGCGGTACGCCGGTCGGGGGCCGTGTACGACACGTGGGCGCGCTCGCCGTCCCAGTGTGCGCCGTCGCCGTGGCGTGCGCCGTCCCGGTGTGCGCCGTCGCCGTGTGTGCTATCGCCGTGTGTGCCGTCGCCGTGTGTGCCGTCGCGCCACAGGGCGGCCACGAAGGCGGCGAGCTGGCGTTTGGGGGCCGAGAACACGCTCTCGACGGTGTGCTCGACCCTGGGGTCCAGGTCGAGCGGGGGCGGCACGTGCCGTACGACGGCCACCTTGGCGCCCACGGGCAGGTCGCCGACCGGGCGCCAGCCGTCGAGGGTCAGGAACGGGTGGTTGGCCGTCGCCTCCACCTCGCGGCCCGACCGCAGCCGCACCCGGTAGACCCGTTTGGTGCCGTTGGGGAAGACGTGCGTCATCGTCCTGGGCACCAGTTTGAGGCGGTCGTCCAGCGACCACACCGGAATGTCGCGCGCGCCCGACGCGAGGAGCTCGCCCAGCGACACCTCCGCGCCCGTGTCGGCGCGCAGGACCCGGGTGCGGGCGGTCAGGCAGCCGGACTCGCGCAGGTCGCTCACCTGGGGCCGCTTGTCCTGCCGCTGCTCGGGGCCTCGGTTGAGCTGCGACATCGCGATGACGGGCACCTCCAGCTCCTTGGCCAGCAGCTTGATGCCTCGGGAGATCTCGGAGACCTCGTTCTGGCGGCTTTCCGTCTTCTTCGGCGAGCTCATCAGCTGGAGGTAGTCGATGATGACGAAGCGCAGGTCGTGGCGCTGCTTGAGGCGCCGGCACTTGGCCCGGATCTCCATCATGGACATGTTGGGCGAGTCGTCGATGAACAGCGGGGCCTCGGCGACCTCGCTCATGCGGCGGGCCAACCTGGTCCAGTCGTCGTCGCTCATCGTGCCCGAGCGCATCGACTGCAGGGAGACCCGGGCCTCGGCCGACAGCAGTCGCATGGTGATCTCGTTGCGCGACATCTCCAGGGAGAAGATGACGGTGGTCATGTTGTGCTTGATCGCCGCAGAACGGGCGAAATCGAGGCCCAGGGTGCTGTTGTGGGTGGGCACGCAGGACCGTCCGGCGAGGTACAGGTGGTCGGCGTTGTCGACCTCCACACACCGCACCGGCCGCGACGGAACCGGCCGCACCTCGACGACCTCTCGTGCGCGTGGTGCGGTCAGCTCGACGACACAGGCGTCCTTGTCGGGTACGGTCACCCGCAGCACCGCCCGGTGCCCCAGGCTCAGCGCGAGTTCGTGGACGTCTTCGGCGAGCTTCGCACCGGAGACCGCGATGCGCGTCCTGCCCGCGTCACCGGCGGCGTCGAGCAGCCCGTCCAGCAACCCCCGCCGCTGCCTCGCCGACGCCCGCAGATAGGCGGGCGGAACCCGAGGTTCCCCCAGAACTCCGAGCACCCGCAACGTGTCCGCCACGGTGTCCTGGGCAGCGCGGGTCGGCAGGGAACCCAGCCAGGTGCCCAGGGTGTGCGGGTCGAGAAGGAGTTCCAGGTCGGGCAGGTCGAAAGCGCCCGCCACGGCGACCGCCACGGCGGCATCGCGGTCGGCGACCGTCCCGGCACCTTGAGCAGCGGCGTCCCCGTCGACCGTCCCGGCACCTTGAACGGCGGCATCCCCATCGACCGATGGGCGGGTCACCGTTTTGGCCAGGACCTCGGTGGTGGACACCGAGCCGTCGGCGAGGCGCCATTCGTGCCAGGCGTCGGCCACGATGACCGTGCCGTCGTCGAAGACCACCTCGTAACACGGCCGGTCGAGCAGCGTGCCGGTGGTCGCGACCACCCGGGTCGGCCGCCCGTCGGCGCCGAGCAGCAGGCCGTCGACGGCGACCTCGCCCATGGTGGTCCACCCGGTGGGCGTCGGCAGCGGCGTGTCGAGCGCCAGCGCCTTGCCCATGGCGGGACGGGCCGCCACGACGATCATCTGCCCGGGGTGCAGCCCGTTGGTGAGCGAGTCGAGGTCCTGGAACCCGGTGGGCACGCCCACCATGTGGCCACTGCGGCTGCCGATGGCCTCAAGCTCGTCGAGCGCGCCCGGCATGATCTCCGACAGCGGCGAGTAGTCCTCGGAGGTGCGCCGGTCGGTGACCTTGTAGATCTCGGCCTGCGCCCGGTCGACCAGGTCGTCGACCTCCTCGTTCTGGCCGCCGTAGCCGAAGGAGACGATGCGGGTGCCCGCCTCGATGAGCCGCCGCAGGATGGCCTGCTCGCGCACGATCTTGGCGTAGTAGCCCGCGTTGGCCGCCGTGGGGACGACCGCCGTGAGCGTGTGGAGGTAGGCGGCGCCGCCGACCCTGGCCATCTCGCCGCGCTTCTGCAGTTCGTCGAAGACGGTGACGGCGTCGGCGGGTTCGCCTCTGCCGTACAGGTCGGTGATGACGTCGTAGACCATCTGGTGGGCGGGGCGGTAGAAGTCGTCGGCGCGCAGGATCTCGACGACGTCGGCGATGGCGTCCTTGGACAGCAGCATGCCGCCGAGGACGGACTGCTCCGCCTCGATGTTGCTGGGCGGGGTGCGCTCGAAGCCCGGCCCGGCTGTGCCGGTCTCCTCGTCAATACTCACCGCGCCCCCTCGAACACTTGCAGGCGGCCGCACCACCCCCACTTGTAGCCGACCCTGTGCGACAGTTTCTCGGCTTCGGGAGGTCACGGCAACGCGGCCTGTGGACAAGGTTGTGGTCAAGCTGTGTACGAGTGGCCCGAACATGTGGGAGGCCTGTGGACGAGCCTGTGGATAACTCTCAAGGTCATCCCCAGATACCGCGCTGACCTGCGGAAACTTTGTCCACCGGCTGTGGAGGAAAGAAAGTTGGCGCGACACGCCGTGTAATGTCCATACTGGACGAATGCCCATTACGCCGCAGGATCGGGAGATTCTCCGCCTAGCCGTGCCCGCGTTCGGCGCGCTGGTCGCCGAACCCCTCTTCCTGCTGGCCGACTATGCCATCGTCGGCCACGCGCTCGGCACCGCGGCCGTCGGCGCGCTCGGCGTGGCGGGCACGATCCTCACGACCCTGGTCAGTCTCTGCGTCTTCCTCGCCTACGGCACCACCGCCCAGGTCGCCCGCCTCACCGGCGCCGGAGAGCACACGCGGGCCATGCGCAGCGGCGTGGACGGCCTCTGGCTCGCGCTCGGCATCGGCCTGGCCCTCATCGCGCTCGGCTGGCCGCTCGCCCCCGCGATCGTCGAGGTGTTCGGCGCCACGCCCGAGCAGTCCGCCGCCGCCGTGACGTACCTGCGGATCAGCCTGCTCGGCACGCCCGCGATGCTGGTCATCCTGGCGGGCACCGGCGTCCTGCGCGGCCTGCAGGACACCGTGACGCCGCTCGCCGTCGCGACCGGCTCGTTCGCGCTCAACGCCGCGCTGAACGCCTGGTTCGTGCTCGGCCTCGGCTGGGGCATCGCAGGCTCCGCCTGGGGTACGGTCGCCGCCCAGACCCTCGGCGCCACCGTCTACGTGGCCGTCGTCGTCCGGGGCGCCAGGAGGTCCGGCACCTCCCTGCTGCCTCATCCACAGGGCGTCAGGCAGGCGGGCACCGCCGGGTTCGCGCTGCTGATCCGTACCGTGTGCATGCGGATCGTGATCCTGGTCGCCACCGCCGTGGCCACCCGCATGGGTCCGCCGGAACTGGCCGCGTACGCCGTCGCCGTCCAGGTGTGGACCCTGCTGGCGTTCGCGCTGGATGCCATCGCCATCGCGGGACAGGCCATCACCGGACGCACGCTCGGCGCCGGTGACGTGGCCGCCACCAGGGCCGCGACCAGGCGCATGGTCTGGTGGGGGCTGTGGTCGGGCGTGGCGCTCGGCGCGCTGGTGCTGCTGGCCAGGCCGCTCGTGCCGCCGCTGTTCGCCGCCGACCCGGAGGTGACCGCGCACCTGCTGGCCGTCCTGTGGCCGGTCGCGCTCTTCCAGCCGATCTGCGGCGTGGTCTTCGTGCTCGACGGCGTGCTCATCGGCGCGGGCGACCAGCGCTACCTCGCCTGGGCGGGGGTGTGGACGACGCTCGCCTACCTGCCCGCCGCCTACCTCGCCTCCGGGTACGACGTGGTCGTCCTGTGGTGCGCCCTCGGCGTCTGGATGCTCGCCCGGCTGCTCACGCTCGCCCGGCGCGCGAACGGCACCGCCTGGCTGGTGACCGGGGCGTGACCGTCCCGTGCTTGCCGTCGCCCGGGCCCTGAGGCACTGTGAGCGAGGTTCCCGAGCGCGGGGTGTGCTTTGTCCACGATTCTGCGACGACTGCCTCCTTCCGAGGCGACCGGGTTGCGCACCGGCGCCCGGCATCGGCTGGCGCAGCTCTACGGCCCTTCCGACCTGGTGGTTCTCGGCCTCGGCGTGACGATCGGGGCGGGCATCTTCAGCATCGCCGGTGTCGAGGCGGCCACCGAGGCGGGGCCGGGCGTGCTGATCTCTTTCATGATCGCGGGCATCGCGAGCCTGCTGGCGGCGCTCTGCTACGCGGAGTTGTCCTCCACGCTGCCGAACTCGGGCAGCGCCTACACCTTCACCTACGTGATCTTCGGTGAGGTCTGGGCGTGGATCATCGGCTGGGCGCTGATCCTGGAGATGCTGCTGGCCGCCGCCGTGCTCGCCCAGGCGTGGGGGCTGTTCGCCGCGCGGGCGCTGGCGGGCCTCGGCGCCGAGGTCACGGGCGCCGCCGAGTGGTTCGCCCTCGGCATCCTGGTACTGCTCACGACCGTGGTCGCGATCGGCACGCGCATCGGACTGCGGATGCTGTGGCTGATGGTCGGCGCGAAACTACTGATCATCGGGGCCGTCATCACGGTGGGAGCGTTTCATGTGGACGTGGCCAACTTCGGCGACTTCCTCGTCGCGCCCAGGCCGTCGCCGGTGCCGCCGGACACCGTGCTGGAGACCGTACTCGGGCACACTCAGCAGTTCGGGTGGTTCGGGGTGTTCGCGGCGGCCTCCGTGATCGCGTTCGCCTACATCGGCTTCGACGTGGTCGCCACGGCCGCCGAGGAGACGGTCGACGCGCCCAAGGCGATGCCCAAGGGCATGATCCGCGGCCTGGTGATCGTCACGGTGCTCTATCTGGGCGTCGCGATCGTCATGATCGGCATGGTGCCGTACCAGAAGATCGATGTCGCGGCGCCGCTCAGCGGCGCGTTCGACGAGGTCGGCGAGCACTGGATGGTGCACGTCATCGACCTCGGCGCGGTGATCGGCCTGACCTCGGTGCTCACCGTGCTCGTGGTGGGGCTCACGCGGGTGCTGTTCGCCATCTCGCGCGACGGCCTGTTGCCGCCGGGTCTGGCGCGGATCAGCAGGCGCTTCGACGCGCCGACGCTGACGACCGTGGTGATCGGCGGGTGCGCGGCGCTGCTGAGCCGGTTCGCGCCGGTGCTCACGCTCCAGGAACTCGTGGTGCTCGGCGCCCTGTTCTCCTACCTGTTCGTGGCGGCGGGCGTGGTCGTCATGCGCCGCAGGATGCCCGATCTCGACCGCGGTTTCCGGGTGCCGCTCTCACCGCTGCTGCCCGCCCTGTCGGTGCTGGCCACCCTGTGGCTCATGATGAGTCTCCAGGTGCGGACCTGGGCGTGGTTCGGCCTGTGGATGGCCGTCGGCCTGCTCGCCTACCTCTGGTACGGCCGGACGCACAGCCTGCTGGCCGTGCGCCCGGTCAAGCAGGGACGGGGCCGCCACCGCCGCTGACACCGAACCGGCCGGACTCCAGCACACTGCTCAGGAACTCCCTGGTACGCGGGTGCCTCGGCGCGGTGAAGATCTGCTCGGGCGGCCCCTTCTCCACGAGCACGCCGCCGTCGAGGAAGCAGACGGTGTCGGCGATGTCGCGGCAGAAGGACATCTCGTGCGTGGTGAGGATCATCGTCATCCCCGCCTGCTTCAGCTCCCTGATCACCCCGAGCACCTCGACGACCAGCGCCGGGTCGAGCGCGGAGGTGACCTCGTCCAGCAGCAGCAGCTTCGGCTGGGTGGCCATCGCCCGCACGATCGCCACCCGCTGCTGCTGGCCGCCGGACAACTGGTCGGGGTAGGCCCGCGCCCGGTCCGCCAGCCCGAACCGCTCCAGCAGTTCCATCGCCTGCCGCTCGGCCTGCTCTTTCGCCACGCCGTGCACCTGGCGCGGCGCGAGCGTGATGTTGGCGAGCACGTTCATGTGCGGGAACAGGTTGTAGGCCTGGAAGACCGTGCCGATGCGCTTGCGTACGTCGTCGACGTCCACCCTCGGGTCGGTGATCTCCTGCTTCTCCAGGAAGATGGCCCCGTCGTCCACGGTCTCCAGCAGGTTGACGCAGCGCAGCAGCGTCGATTTGCCCGAGCCGGAGGCGCCGATCAGGCAGACGACCTCGTGCGAGCGCACCTCCAGGTCCACGCCGCGCAGCACGTGGTGACCGTGGAAGTTCTTCCACACCCCTTCAACGGTGAGTACGCTCATGCGCCGCGCCGCCTCTGCGATCGGGCGGCCAGGTAGTCGGTGAACCTGGCCATCGGGATGGTCAGCAGAATGAACAGCAGCGCAGCGACCAGGTACGACGTGTAGTTGAACGTCTTGGCCGCGTGGATCTGCGCCTGCCGCAACGCCTCGATCGCACCGATGGTCGCCACCAGCGCCGTGTCCTTCTGCAGCGACACGAAGTCGTTGAGCAGCGGCGGGATCACCCTGCGCACCGCCTGCGGCAGCACCACGAACCGCATCGTCTTGCCGTGGCCGAGGCCGAGCGACCGGGCCGCCGCGACCTGGCTCGGGTGCACGGAGTCGATGCCGGACCTGAACACCTCGGCCACGTAGGCGCCGTACGACAGCGTCAGCGCGATCACGCCGAGCGTCGCCTCGTCGGTCGGGATGCCCTGGAGCTGCAGCGCGGGCAGGCCGAAGCCGACCAGGTAGATGAGCAGGATCGTCGGGATGCCGCGGAAGATGTCCACGTAGGCGATGGCGAGCACCCGCAGCGGGAAGAACACCGGCGCCTTGAGTCCCCGCGCCAGCGCCACGAGCAGGCCGAAGATCAGGATCAGCGGTTCGGCGATCAGGAAGATCTTCACGTTGAGCAGGAAGCCGTCGAGGACGTCGGGCAGCGCCTTGACGAACTGCTCCGGGTTGAAGAACGTCTCCTGGACCCTGGGCCAGCCGGGCGCGTTCAGCGCGACCGTGACGATCAGGACGAGCACCACGATCGTCGAGGCGGAGGCGACCGACGCCGAACGGCGGGCGCGCGACCTGCGCACCCGCTCGCGGTTCAGCTGGCGATCGCTCTTGACCCAGGCGGCGGTCACTTCAGTTCCGGCGCACCCGCGGCCGAGCCGAGCCACTGCTGCTCGATCTTGGCCAGCTCACCCTTGGACTTCAGCGTCTGCACGGCCTTGTCCACGCACGGCTTGAGCTGGCTGCCCTTCTGCATCACCAGGCCGAACTCCTCCGGCGTGCCGCCGGTCGAGCTGAACTGGCCGACGATCTTCGACTTCTCGATCTGGGCCGCCGTCACGTAGAAGGCCGTCGGCAGGTCCACGACCAGGGCGTCCACCTGCTTGTTCTTGAGGCCGTTCACCGCGTCGATCTGCTCGGTGTAGACGTTGGGCTTCGCGGACGGCTGGATCACGCTCTCGACGGCGTTCAGCGAGGTGGTGCCGACCTGGACGCCGATCTTGGCGTCCTTCAGCTCGGCCAGGCTCTTGGCCTCGGCGAACTTGCTGCCCTGGATGGCCACGATCGCCTGCTTGACCGTGTAGTAGCCGTCGCTGAAGTCGACGGCGTTGGCGCGCTCAGGGGTGATCGACACCTGGTTGACGTCGAAGTCGAACTTCTTGGCGCCGGGAGCGAAGGCGGTGTCGAACTTGACCGTGCTCCACTGCACTTCGGAGCGGTCGAAGCCGAGTTCACCGGCCACGGCGAAGGCGACGGCGCTCTCGAAGCCCTGGCCGTTGGCGGGGTCGTCGTCCTTGAACCACGGTTCGTAGGCGGGCTTGTCGGTGCCGATCGTGAGCTTGCCCGCGTTGGTCAGCTTGAGCTGGTCCTTGGTGCAGGCCGTCGTCGTGGCGGCGGTCGGCGCGGTCGCGGTGTTGTCGGCCGGGGCGCAGGCGACCGTTGCGGCCGCCAGCGCGCCGAGCGCGACCAGCATCGAAGGACGGACCATGGCAGAGCCTCCAGCACGACGTGAGATGACAAACGCGGAAAAATTCTACTGTGCCCAGCTAGGAAATCTGCCACGACCTGGGCTTACACCCCGTAAACCCCCTAGGGGTATCAGGCCGTCTCCGAACCCCGGTAATTCCTGCGGCCGAACGCTATGATTGGGATAATCGCGCTTACCCTGTTCGCTTTTTAAGGCTGGGGGAAATCGCACGATGCGGCTGGGCATAATCAGCAGGAGAAACCCCGGAACCACACAATCCGGAGCAACCGCCGAAAGCAGCGGGCCGTCCGTCGGATTCATCGCCGCACTCGTCATCATGCTCATCGGAGTGATCTTCACCGCCTGGTACAACGCCAGGGGCCCGGACACCATCGACCGGATGATCGGCACCCCGCCCGTCACGATCGGCCACGTGTCCACCGACCTCGACAACCAGGACATCGCGCTCAGAGAGCCGGTCACCGACCCGGCGGGACGCAGGGCCCTGCTCGGCGCCCACCGGCCGCCGGACGAGTGGCAGGCACTACTGACCCGGCACGAAGCCGCCGCCGTCGGCCGGATCACCCTCACGGTCGTCCTCACAGGAAATCGCAGCAGCCTGCGAATTGTCGAGATAAAGCCCCGGATCAAGGTACGCGAGAAATTGTCGGACGGCGCATTCCTCGCAGTGTCCAGAGAGGGCGTGGCCGAAACCGTGGCGGTCAAGGCCGACCTCGACGAGCCCGCACCACGGTTCGTCACCGCAGACAACCCCCGCGTCCGCTACTTCTCCGCCAAACAGATCGATCTCAAGGAGGACGAGCGCGTCACACTGGAGATGTCGATCACCGCCAAGAAGGCGTACTACGAGTTCGACCTGGTCGCCACCGTGCTGGCCGGGGAACAGAGCGAGCAGATCGTCATCACCGCGCCGGGCGGGAGCCCGTTCCGGGTGACCGGCGAGGCCAGGACCTACCGCTCCTTCTACACCGCGTCCCAGCAGGGCGCCTGGGCGCCGATGCCCCGAGGCCAGGTGTGCCAGGAGTTCCCGAAGGCCGGCTCATGCTGACCGTCCGGGTCCTCACCGCCCTGCTGACACTGGCGGCCTGCCTCACCGCCGCCGGATCCGAGGTTCCATGGGCACCCGCCGCCTGGCGGGCTGTCTGGTCCCTGGAGGACCCGGCGCGCACCGTGGTCGACCCGGGCGACCCGCGCCACGGGGTCGCGGACGAAGGTCTCGCGGTCGCCACGCCCGAGGGCGACGTGGCGGTCCACGACCTGCGGACCGGCAGGCGGCGCTACGTCATCGCCGCCGAAGCCGTACCCACCGAGAGCGTCTGGATGACGGCACGGACCGTCGTCGTGCTGAGGGAGCGGTTCAGAGCGGCAGAGCGGCACCTGACCGCGTACGAACTGGCCGACGGCACCCCACTGTGGCGGGCGACGGTCACCATCAGGCCGAGCGGATCCGAAGGCAGCGAGCTCGACTATCTCGGCCCCGTCGTCATGGTGACCGAGGCCGGCGTCACGTACCTGGACCGCCAGGTCGGCCCGCTCACCCTGACCTCACTCGACCTGCGCACGGGCAAGGTGATCGCGCGGGCGTCCCGCCCGCCCGGCTGCGACTACCGCTCGGGAATCTCCAGCCGCGCGTTCGCGCTGCTCACCCACTGCGGCGGCCGGGTCGAACTGGCCTCGGTAGATCCCCGCACCCTACGCCCCACGTGGACGCGCACCCTGCCGCCGCCGCGCGCCGACCCGCCGCCCACGCTGACGGCGAGCGACGACGGATACCTGCACGTCAGCGGGGACGAAGCGCGCTTCTTCGCCCCCGACGGCAGGCAGCTCTCCACCGCCCGCGAAGCCCTGCGGCACCCTGCGGACGAAACCCCGCGAACCGAACGGTGGAGCCAACCTCTCCATGTCGGCGCCTACCCCCAGCTCAGCGAGGAGCGGCTGGTCTCGACCAGCGCCAAGTGGCCCGATCTGCTCTTCCTGACCTCCCTCGACGCCGCCACCGGCCGCATCCGCGCCCTCCCCATCACCGCCCCTGCGGGCGAGGCCGCCGGGCTGGTGGGGACGACGGACACCATGGCCGTCGTGCTCGACGCGACCAGCCGGATCACCGCCTACACCCTGGTCCGCGCACCGGTGCGCGGCCCCGGCCCGCCTGGGACCGTCCCGCTGCCCGACTGGCCGGACGCCTGCGCCCTCCTCGACGACCGCGCGTTCGCCGCGCTCGGCGGCGGCTACGGTCCCGGTCCGGTACGGCGCACCGTGGCCGGATCGCAGGCGCCGAACCCGACCGACTGCGACTGGATCCCGCCCGAGGACGACGGGGCGGTCGTGTCCGTCTCGATCTCCTGGGTGTTCGCCACCCCGGCCGCCGCACGGGAGGCGTACACCGCCATGGCCGACGGCGTCAGACGTACCGGCTCCTACGACCCCGTCACGGAGACCCCGCACGCCCTGACGGAGACGCTGCCCCCTGCACCCGGCGGGCACATGAACCAGTCGCTCGTCGTCGCCGGCCCGGCCCTGGTCCACCTGCGCTCACCCAGCCGGAATGCCCTCCGCCTGCTGACCCCGCCGCTCCAGCAGAGTCTGCTGTCCCGCTACGAACCCTCGGTGACAGCACCCACAGAACCCGCCGCCCGTCCGCCCGGTTGGAGCTTCGCCGCCGACGTCGCAATCGACCGGCGACTCGTGGTGGCGGGCGGCCACGCGTACACCAGCAGCGACGACGGCACCCTGTACGCCCTGGACGCGGCCACCGGCGCCCTGCGCTGGAGTGTCCCGACCGGCTCCTCGGTCACCTCCGGCCCGATCAGCTCCGGGGACACCGTGTACTTCGCCCTCGGCAGCGGACTCCTCGCCCTGGACGCCGCCTCCGGCCGTACCCGCTGGCACCGGAAGATCACCGGCGCGACCGAGCTCGTGATCGACCGAGGCACCCTGTACGCCGACAGCGACCGCTATGCCGTGTACGCCCTGGACCCCGCCACCGGCCGCACCCGCTGGCGCGACCCGGCGGACGGCGTTGTCCGCCGCATTCTCCCCCACCCTGCGGGCGACCTCGTGTACGCCGCCGGGGACGACGGCGTGGTGGCGCTCGACGCCCGCACCGGCACCCGCCGCTGGCGCGTCCCCGTGGCCAGGTTCGCGTCCGTCTCCAGCGCGGCCACCACCTCCGACACCGTCTACGCCGCCACGGACGACCAGATCCAGGCGATCGACCGCCTCACCGGCCGCGTCAGTTGGCGGCGGTCCGAACCGGTTCAGGTCGGGATCCAGGTGGCCGACGGGGCCGTCTACGTGGCCGGCGGCAGCGCTCTGTCCAAACTCGACGCCGCCACCGGAAGGCGGCAGTGGTCCTACGACGTCGGTCCCCTGCGCCTCACCATGAACGCCCTCAAGCTCGCCCGAGGCGTCGCCTACTTCAACGTGGCCCTCGGCCGCCTGCACGCCCTGGACACCGCCACGGGCAGACTCCGCTGGTCCTACCCACCCCAGGACGAACCGGACCGCCGTGGCCACGTGTGGTACTTGCCCGCCACCAGACTCGACGCCTTCGCCCCCGTCCCGCACGGCGACACCCTGCTCACCGCCTTCGGCGACGGCACCCTGCACGCCCTGGACCCCGCCACCGGCACCCCCCGCTGGACCTTCGAGGCGGGCGGCGAGGTCACCACCCCGCCCGTCGTGAAGGACGGCCGGATACACGTGGGAGGAGTCAACGGCAACGTTTACGGCATCCGCGCGGCGGACGGCCGCGTGAACTGAACCCCCACCTCAACCGTACGCCGAAAGGCGAAATCCACCCAACACCGAACCCACCCGGCAGAGCTTCCAGCCACTTCAGGGTTCCCCGGCACCGTCGACTTCCCCAGGCGCCGCGACGGCGGGGAGGTGTGCGGTGAACGTCGGCGCCTCGTACGGCGGCCCGCGCGGGCCGGGCCCCGGGTAACAGGGCGGCGTAGCGGCGGGGAGTCTGTGGAGAGGAGGAGCGTCACCCTGGAGGCCGTCAGCGCAGGGTGGCGGGTGGCGTCAAGGGGGCTGGGCCGTAACGGGGACTGGCCTTTGAAGGTCGGAGATACGGAAAGGGCCCTCCGGGAGGCGGTTTCACGGGTCGTCGCAACTCCTCAGATCGAGGTGTTACGACGACCGCGTGAACCCGCCGGAGGAGGGCCCTTTCGCGTGAGAGAGCGCGGTCAGCCCGCGACGACCTCCACGTCCACGGACGCGGAGACCTCCGGGTGGAGCTTGACCGTGATCTTGTGCGAGCCGAGGCTCTTGATCGGGTTGACGATCTCGATCCGGCGGCGGTCGAGGATCGGCCCGCCGGCGGCCTTGACCGCGTCGGCGACGTCGTTCGTCGTGACCGAGCCGAACAGGCGGCCCGAGTCGCCGGCGCGGGTGGCCAGCTTGACCTTGAGGGCGCCGAGCTGGCCGGCGACCTCCTTCGCGGTGCCGATGTCGCGGATCTCTCGGGCGTCACGAGCCTTCTTGATGGACTCGATCTGCTTCTCGCCGCCACGCGTCCAGCGGATCGCGAAGCCGCGCGGGATGAGGTAGTTGCGGCCGTAGCCGTCCTTGACCTCGACGACATCGCCGGGGGCGCCGAGGCCGGAGACCTCGTTGGTGAGGATGAGCTTCATGTCGACATACCTCCCTTAGCGCGCGGTGCTCGTGTAAGGCAGCAGAGCCACCTCACGCGCGTTCTTGATCGCAGTCGCCACGTCGCGCTGGTGCTGGGTGCAGTTGCCCGTCACCCGGCGCGCACGGATCTTGCCGCGGTCGGAGATGAACTTCCGCAGCAGAGCCGTGTCCTTGTAGTCGACGTAGGAGATCTTGTCGTGGCAGAACAGGCAAACCTTCTTCTTGGGCTTGCGCAGTGCCGGCTTGGCCATCGTGGTGCTCCTTTCAGAGCCCCGCTGTGACGCGGGAATGGACTCGGGCTGGTGAACTGATGGTTAGAAAGGCGGTTCGTCGCTGAAGTCGTTGCCGCCGCCGAAGCCGCCGCCCTGCTGCTGCTGGCCGCCACCGCCGCCACCGCCGTAACCGCCGCCGCCCTGGGGCGGAGCGGGCGTCGCGGAGGCCCACGGGTCGTCGGCCGGGCCGCCGCCGAAGCCACCGCCGCCCCCACCCTGGCGGGTGGTGCGGTTGACCTTGGCGGTGGCGTTGCGCAGGGACGGGCCGACCTCGTCGACCTCGACCTCGTAAACGGTGCGCTTCTCGCCTTCCTTGGTCTCGTAAGACCGCTGCTTGAGCCGCCCCTGAACGATGACCCGCATGCCGCGCTGCAGGCTCTCGGCGGCGTTCTCGGCCGCCTGACGCCACACATTGCAGGTCAGGAAGAGGCTTTCGCCGTCTTTCCACTCGTTGGTCTGGCGGTCCATGAACCGCGGAGTCGACGCGACTCGGAATCGCGCGACTGCTTGACCCGTAGGGGTGAAGCGCAGCTCCGGGTCGTCGACGAGGTTGCCGACGATGGTGATGACGGTGTCGCCTGCTGCCATGGCTGGGAGCCTTTCCTGAACTCTTGGGTTACGGCTCAGAGTACGGCTGCCGCCCGACAAAAGCCGGGCAACGAGCTGCTAGTGCACGTCGGGGCGGATGACCTTGGTGCGCATGATGCCCTCGTTGAGGTTCATCTGGCGGTCGAGCTCCTTGACCGTCGCGGGCTCCGCGGACAGGTCGATGACGGCGTAGATGCCCTCGGACTTCTTGTCGATGTCGTAGGCGAGACGACGGCGGCCCCAGACGTCGACCTTCTCCACGGTGCCGCCGTCGTTGCGGACGACGGTGAGGAACTGGTCGAGGGACGGCGCCACAGTGCGCTCATCGAGCGAAGGGTCCAGAATGACCATTACTTCGTAACGACGCATGCGGGACTCCAACCTCCTCTGGACTCTTGCGGTCACGACGATCTGTCGTGACAGGAGGACGCTGACGTCTGCACCCCGGCGCCACCTGTTCGGCGCCAAAGGTCAATGACAACGCAGCGCGACCAGGTTACCAGCAGCTCACGGATGGGAACGCCTCTAACAGACAAGGGGGTGGTGACCATGCCACACATGCTCGAACCCTCTGACGGAGACCAGCGCATCCTCGCCCTCAACAGCGACGGCCGGTCGCATCCGGTCGAGAACGCGCTGGCCATCGCGACGTTCGTCATCGGACTGGTGGCCTTCGTCTCGATCTTCTTCCCCGGAGGGCACGTCATCGGCTGCTGGGCCGGAACGCTCGGTTTCGTCATGGGGTTCTACTCGCAGTACCTCTCCGTGACCACCGGCGAACGGGTGCTCAACATCATGGGCATCGTGGCGTCGTTCGTAGGTGTCGCGCTCGGCATCGCCAGGGGCGGGTTCCTGCCGTAGCGCGAGTAATCTCGGTGCCATGGTGCGTATCGGAGCTCATGTCGACCAGGACGACCCCGCCGCCCGCGCGGCCGAGATCGGCGCAGAGGTGGTCCAGTTCTTCCTCGGCGACCCCCAGGGCTACAAGGGGCCGGTACTTCCCGCCGAACCGGTCGAGGGCGTGGACGTCTACATCCACGCCCCCTACCTGGTCAACGTGGCCACCACCAACAACCGCATCAGGATCCCCAGCCGCAAGCTCCTGTCCCAGCACCTGACGGCCGCCGCCGACCTCGGCGCCAAGGGCCTGATCGTCCACGGCGGCCACCTCGGCAAGAACGACGACCCCCAGGTCGGCTTCGACAACTGGCGCAAGGTCTTCGAACGCCTTGAGGAGACCCGCATCCCGGTCCTGATCGAGAACACCGCGGGCGGCGACAACGCCATGGCCCGCAGGCTCGACCGCATCGCCCGGCTGTGGGAGGCGCTCGACGGTTTCGACGTCGGCTTCTGCCTCGACACCTGCCACGCGCACGCGGGCGGCGAGGAACTCCTCGACCTGGTCGACAGGGTCAAGGCCATCACCGGCCGGATCGACCTGGTCCACTGCAACGACTCGCGCGACGACTTCGACTCCGGCGCCGACCGCCACGCCAACCTCGGCGAGGGCCGCATCGACCCGGAGCTGATCCTCGCGGTCTGCCGCGCCGCCGGGGCGCCGGTCGTGGTGGAGACACCCGCCGCCGGTCAGGCGGAGGACATCGCCTTCCTCCGCAAACACCTCTGAATCCACAGCCTGTGGATAACTTCCCTGGATTACCGAGGCGGCCGAGTGGGTACACAGCTCAACCGGCCCAGGCCCCCGACAGGAACCGCACGGTGTTGACCACCATCGACGGCGCCGCGACCAACGCGTACAGCACGGCCACCCATTTCCACCGCAGTCGCGCCAGCGCCGTCCACAAGGGGAACCACAGCAGCAGCGAGCGCGGCACCGACAGGTAGTAGGCGGAGGTCATCAGCGCCACCGCCTGCGACCCGCAGTAGACGAACTCACTCCAGCGCCGCATTGCCAGCAGCCACACCAGCGCAAGTACGGCCACCACCGCCCCCGCGATCTCCATGCGGAAGGCCACCGCGAAGTCGCCCTCGCCCATGGCCGCCTCCCACGTGGTGGCGAACGACTCCCACGGCCAGACCGTCTCCCGGCCCCACCCGGCCTCCTGGGCGCTCTTCCACGCGAGCCAGTCGCCGGTACGCCTGTAGTGATAGAACGAATAGGCCGCCAACGGCACGAACGGCACCGCCAGCCACGCCGCCTGCCGCAGCCCGCCCTTCGCCAGGACGTACTCGACGATCAACGCGACCGCCAGGAACAGGCCGGTGATCCGTACGCAGGAGGCGCCCGCGCCCAGCACCGCCGCGAGCCACCAGTGCCGCCGTCGCGCCGCCAGCCACGCCGGTACGGCGAACGCCAGGAACAGCGCCTCGCTGTATCCGGCCATCAGGAACACCGCCGTCGGGAACACCAGCAGCCCGAGCACCGCGACCCACCCGGCGCCGCCCTCGAACTCGGCCAGCCGGGCCAGGCAGACCGTCGCCACCGCCCCCGCGACCAGCGACACGAGCAGACCGGCCAGCGCCCAGTCCGGCACCACCAGGTGGACCAGCCGCAGCGCAAGCGGCATCCCGGGGAAGAAGGCGGGCAGTCCGGCATCCGGTGGCCGGCCGGGCTCGCCGTCGTAGCCGTGCTCGGCGATGACCACGAACAGCCCGGCGTCCCATGCCCGCCATTTCGCGAGATAGTCGGACAGTGAGGCACCGAGCAGGGTCGCCACCAGCAGTCCGGCCCGCGAGCCGAACCACAACAGCAGCGCGTCGCGGTCGGCCGAACGCGTGATCACCGAGGGGATGGTAGCAGGGTGAACCTGTCGGGAGCCCGGTCGAACACGCCGCCGACCTGGTCGTCCACGTCCGCCTGCCGCACCAGGTCGTGCTGCGGCCGGAGGATGTCACGCACCACGAAAGCCATCATGATCGCGATGGTGATGACCCGCCCCCACACGGCCGTGAAGTAGGTGCCGTCGCCGATGCCGAGGTCCGGACGGTCGACGCCGCCCTGGCTGAGCAGGTAGAGCCAGATGGCGAAGAAGTACCACACCTCGGCGAGCTGCCACAGCGCCAGCGGTTTCCAGTTGGGCCTGGCCAGCACCGCGAACGGCACCAGCCACAGCACGAACTGCGGCGACCACACCTTGTTGGTCATCATGAACGCCGCCAGCGCGAGGAAGCAGATCTGCGCGAGCCTCGGCCGCTGCGGCGCCGTCAGCGTGAGGACGGCGATGCCCAGGCAGAGCACGGCCAGCGTGAGGGTGCCGAGCACGCTCGGGTCGGCACTGCCGAGCACCGGCCACTCGTAGGTGCTGAAGAACAGCCACGGCGAGCCCCAGTCGACGCCGCGCTCCTGCGAGAAGACGTAGAAGCGCCGCCAGCCGTCGAAGGCCAGCACCATGAACGGCACGTTGACCACCAGCCACGCACCGGCGGTCGCGCCCATGGTGACGAGGAACGGCCGCCACCGCGCGCTGCGCAGCGTGAGCAGGAACAGCGCGCCGACGAACATGAGCGGGTAGAACTTGGTGGCGATGGCGAGCCCGAGCAGGATCCCGGCGAGCACCTGCTTCTGCCGTGCCCACGCCAGCAGCATGCCCATGGACAGTGCTCCGGCGACGAGGTCCCAGTTGATGTACGCGGCCAGGATCACGGCGGGGGCGAGCGCGTACCACAGGGCGTCCCACCGGCGCGTCGGTCCGGCCACGGCCGCCATCAGCAGCACGCCGACGACCAGGCAGATCCCCATGAGCCCGACGGTGACGTCGTAGAAGAGCACGCCCTGGGCGGCCACATCGCCCGCCGTCCGGGCCAGCCACGCGATCACCTGCATGACCTCGCCGAGGACGACGGGGTACTCGACGTGCTCCTCGAACGGCACGTTCGCGAAATACGGGTTCTTCTCCGACAGATGCCGCGCGAAGTACAGCGGGTAGATGTCGGTGTAACAGAAGTTCTGGTACGTGGAGACCTGGTCGTTCCAGCCCCCCGTACGGCAGGGCAGCCGCACGACGTAGGCCAGTGCCGCCCCCAGGAGTGCGAACAGTCCCAGGGGCAGGTACGGCACTGCCCTCACGTAGAGCGGCGGCCTCATCCGTCTTCGCGCCTGCCTGGCATGGGGTCGGGCACGGTGCGGCCGTCGGAACCGCCGCCCATCATGTCCTCGCCCATGTTCGAGGTGTCACCGGGGTCCGCCGCGGTGTCGAGGTCGTTGGCGTCGCCCTCGTCGCAGTCCGCCTCGAACGGGTTGCAGCCACTGTCGGGGTCGGTCCCGTCGTCCTCGGGCTGCTCGGTTTTGGCCGGCTTAGGCTCGGGCTTGGGCGCGAGGTTCTCGGGAACGCCGCCGTCGACCCGCGCGGGGAACTGCTCGACCGGCATGTTCTTGGTCGCCTCTGTCATGAACGTCTTCCAGATGGCCGCCGGGTAGGTGGCACCCTGGAACCCCGCGCCGAGCCCAACCTCAAAGGGGGTCGTGTACGGCTTCTGCGGCGTGTACTTCTTCTCCTTCGAGGAGTCCTTGCCCCGGTACCACGGGCAGGTGTCGTTGCGCGGCGGGACGACCTTGCCCGACTTCGTCCTGCACTCCTGGCGGAACATGCCGACGGCGGTCGAGAGCTGCGGGGTGTAGCCGACGAACCAGGCTTCCTTGTTACCGTTGTTGGTGCCGGTCTTGCCCGCGACGGGCCGGTTGTACAGAGCGGCATTGCGGCCGGTGCCCTGCTTGACCACGGCCTCCAGGGCCGCGCTGGCGTCGGCCGCGGCCTCCTCCGAGATCACGTTGACGACCTTCTTGGTCTCGGGCAGGACGATGTCCTTCTTGTTCTGCCGCTTCTTCGCCTCGATGATCACGTGGTTCTCGAAGTGCTTGCCCTTGTTGGCGAAGATCGAATAGCCACCCGCCTGCTCAACGACGGTGACCGGGTTGGAACCGATCGTGATCAGGTAGTTGTGCTCTTCCCTGGCATCGAGCAGGCGCTTCTTGTTGAGGCCGGCGCGCGTGGCGATGTCGATGACGCTGTCGAGGCCGACCTTCTCCCCCATCTTCGCGTAGGCGGTGTTGATCGAGTCCTTGGTGGCCGCCACGACGTCGATCGCCGACGCGCTGGTCGCGTGGTCGTTGTCGATCGGCGTGGTGTTCTCCAGCTTGAGCGGGCCCTTGGCAGGTAGGAAGCTGCGCAGGCTGTAGCCCTCGTGGAGCCACGCCGCCAACACGTACGGCTTGAAGGCGGAGGCGGCCTGCTTCTGAGACAGGAACGCGTCGTTCCACGCGTCCTTGGCGTAGTCGTCGCCCCCGTAGAAGGCGATCACGCGGCCATTCCTCGGGTCGACGGTGGCGAGCGTGGCATTGATCTCGCCGGTGAGCCCGCGCGTGTGCTGGTTGACCGCGGCCTTGGCCGCGTACATCAGCTTCCTGTCGAAGGTCGAGGTGATGTCGTAGCCGCCGGTTTTGATCTCCTCCTCGGAGAGCCCGGTCTTGGCCTTGAACTCGTTGACGACGGCCTCGATCATGTAGCCTTCGATGCCCTTGTAGTAGTCCTTGTCCCACTTCTTACGAAGTTTGGGGGCGGTGGGGGACTTGGCGAGCAACTGGCCGTAGTCCTTCTGGTTGAGCTGGGCCATCTGCTTAAGTACGTACTCGTAGCGCTCCTGGGTCGCCGCCGGCTTCCCTGCCTGCTCCGCCTGGTCGAAGGCGTCCGGGTTCTGGATGCGGCCCGCGAGGTAGGCGCCCTGTTCCGGGGTGAGTTCGTTCACCTTCTTGCCGAAGAAGGCACTGGCCGCCGCGCCGATGCCGTTCGCGCCCCGGCCGAAGTAGATGGTGTTGAGGTACTGGATCAGGATGGTGTCCTTGGACAGCTCCTTGTTCAGCTTGATCGCGACGTAGATCTCCTTGATCTTGCGCTGAACCGAGCGTTCCTGCGAGAGGCCGTCGTAGTAGTTACGGGCCATCTGCTGGGTGATGGTCGAGGCGCCCTGCACCTGCTGGCCGCTGACCGTGCTGTACAGCGAGCGGAGCATGCCGGTGAAGGAGATGCCCGCGTCATCGCGGAACCCGGAGTTCTCGGCGGCGATCACGGCGTCCTGCACGTGCACCGGCACGTCCTTGATATCCACCGGGATGCGCTTGGTGCCGAGGTGGGCCAGGATCTTCTTGTCGGAGTACCGGATGATGCTGCCCTGGTCGTCCACACTGTCCTGGACCTGCTGCTGGTTCGGCATCGCCGTGTTGGCGTACCCGACCATGACCATGGCGAAGACGCCCGCAGTCAGTACGACGAAGCCGACGACCACCAGCTTCCAACTGGGCAGGAACCGGCGCCACTTCGGCTTGTCGCCCTTGCCGCCGCCTCCGGGCGGGCCGGTCGGCGGCTGCGGCGGGCCCTCGGCGCCGCCGCGCCCCCGGCTGCGGCGGGGCGGCTGGGCGATCATCGTCTCCTGGCGGTGCACGGCGGACTCACGCTGGTGGACGGCCGTGTCCTGGCGCTGGACCGGTTCACGGCGCCGGGGGGGGCCGTCCTGGTGCGCGGCCATCTGGCCGGTCTCCTCGTAGGCCGCCTCCGGCCGCCGGCTCGGCTGCGAGGTGTCCCAGCTCGACTCGCCGCCCTGCTGCTGCCCCTGGGGCACGGAGCGGGGTGAGCCGGAGCGACGGCGCCTCCCTTGGCGTCCCGTCCCTTCACTGCTGCTGTAACTCACACGTCCTCGCATCGTCGTCGGATAACACGGCGGGTGGGCGTGAGGCTGCTCGCCGCCCTCGGTCTCACGGTTGGCCGGCGAGGTCCGGCGGGCCGGTGCCGAGAACGTACGACAACGCCAGGTGGTTCCAGGAACAACCTTGGCAGACCTCTACCACGTACACCCTGAACTCGTCGTAATCATGGGCCATCTCGACGAGTTCTGATGTGACCTTTGCCTGACCGGCATGGCGGCCGAGGCCCTCTCCGTACGCATAGGTCACGTTGGTGACATTCTCCTGCTCGCACAGCGGGCAACGCCGTTCTGTGGGCTCGCCGGCATGTCGGGCGGCGCGGAGGAGGTACGGCTGTGCGTCGCAGACGTCCTGGGCCGAGGTGCGACCTGAGCGCACCGCGCGGACCACCGCCTGCTTGGCAAGGCCGTAGTCCACCACCCTTCTCTGTGAGCACATGCGCGCCAGACTACGGCTTTTTACCGATTCATCCCAACGTCTTGGCCAACTCCTTAATTGCGACCGTATAGCGCGGCGACGTATCCTCAGGATGTATCGACTCGATACATCGGTGCGAGAGGAGGCAGGTTCCATTGGCCGGCGGACAGGGCAGACAGCTGGAACTCGCCGTACTCGGATCGCTGCACGAGACGCCACTACACGGCTATGAGCTGCGCAAACGGCTCAACGAGCTCCTCGGCATGTTCCGCGCCTTCAGCTACGGCTCGCTCTATCCCTGTCTGAGGTCGCTCCTCGAACAGGGCCTTATCGTGGAAGAGCAGCCCACCCGGGTGAGCGGGCGATCGAAGATCGTCTACAAGCTCACCGCCGAAGGCAAAGAACGGCTCCAGGTCCTGCTCACGCAGGCAGGGCCGTCGGCATGGGAAGACGAAAGCTTCGGCATCCACTTCGCCTTCTTCCGGCACACCGAGGCAGAGGTGCGCCTGCGCATCCTCGAAGGTCGCAGAAGCCGGCTGGAGGAGCGGCTCGACAGCGTACGCAACGCGCTCGCCCGCACCAGAGAACGCCTGGACAACTACACGCTAGAACTCCAGCGTCACGGTCTGGAATCGGTCGAGCGCGAGGTGCGTTGGCTCAACGAGCTGATCGCCACAGAGAGACGGGCCTCGGAAGAGCCCTTGAGAGATAACACAGATGAGTAAGGGAGCGAGTGCGATGGGTTCGGTTCGCGTAGCCGTTGTCGGTGTCGGCAACTGCGCGGCATCGCTGGTCCAGGGCGTGCACTACTACAAGGACGCCGACCCGGACGCCCGGGTACCCGGCCTTATGCACGTCAAGTTCGGCGAATACCACGTGGGCGACGTCGAGTTCGTCGCCGCGTTCGACGTCGACGCCAAGAAGGTCGGTCGCGACCTGTCCGAGGCGATCGTCGCCAGCGAGAACAACACCATCAAGATCACCGACGTGCCTCCCACCGGAGTGATCGTCCAGCGCGGCCACACCTTCGACGGCCTCGGCGAGTTCTACCGCGAGATCATCGAGGAGTCCGACGAGACCCCCGTCGACGTGGTCCAGGTCCTGCGCGACAGCAACGTGGACGTCCTCGTCTCCTACCTGCCGGTCGGTTCGGAGGACGCCGACCGCTTCTACGCCCAGTGCGCCATCGACGCCGGCGTCGCGTTCGTCAACGCGCTGCCCGTCTTCATCGCCTCCGACCCCGAGTGGGCGCAGAAGTTCACCGACGCGGGCGTGCCGATCGTCGGCGACGACATCAAGTCCCAGGTCGGCGCCACCATCACGCACCGCGTCATGGCCAAGCTGTTCGAGGACCGAGGCGTCGAGCTGCTGCGCACGTACCAGCTCAACTTCGGCGGCAACATGGACTTCATGAACATGCTGGAGCGCAAGCGGCTCCAGTCCAAGAAGATCTCCAAGACGCAGTCGGTCACCTCGCAGATCCCCCACGAGATGGGCAAGGCGGACGTGCACATCGGGCCGTCCGACCACGTGCCGTGGCTGGACGACCGCAAGTGGGCGTACGTGCGGCTGGAGGGACGCTCCTTCGGCGACACGCCGCTGAACCTGGAGTACAAGCTGGAGGTGTGGGACTCGCCCAACTCGGCGGGCATCATCATCGACGCGGTACGGGCCGCCAAGATCGCCCTCGACCGGGGGGTCGGCGGGCCGATCCTGAGCGCGTCGTCGTACTTCATGAAGTCGCCGCCGGTGCAGCACAGCGACGACGAGGCCCGGGAGTACGTCGAGAAGTTCATCCGGGGCGAAGTGGAGCGCTAGGAACCGCCGACGCCGACCGGACAGATGGTGTCCGGTCGGCGTTTTTCGTGTTTTCGGGGGCGGGAGGTCTTCGGGCCGGGAGGTCTTCGGGCCGGGAGGTCAGACCCGGGCGGCGGGAGGCAGTTGCGCCGTGGGCACGGTGGGCCAGGAGAGCGGGTCCGGACCCAGGGCGACCAGGTGGGGGACCTGTTCCCGGCACCACGGGGAGATCGCGAGAAGCCCGGACTTCACGCCGTTCGTGAACTCCGCCCACGGCATCCACAGCACCTCGCCCACTTCATCCGGGTTGGCGATGATCGGGGCGGTCGCCGTGACCCGGTACACCGGGCACAGCTCGTGCTCCACCACCCCGTTGCCCATCACGGCACGGTAGGAGAAGTGAGGCAGGAGCAGGTCGGCGCGGTCGGTGTGGAGGCCGAGCTCGTGCGAGAGCCTGCGCAGGACCGCACGCTCGACGGGCTCGCCCGGGAGGGGATGGCCGCAGCAACTGTTGGTCCAGACGCCGGGCCAGGTGAGCTTGTGATCGGCCCGCCTGGTGAGCAGGACCCGGCCGAAGGGGTCGAAGACGTAGCTGGAGAAGGCCAGATGGAGTGGGGTGTCGGAGCCGTGTACGGACGCCTTGGGGGCGGAACCGATCGCGTTACCCTCGCCGTCGACCAACACCACGAGTTCCTTAGTCGTCACAGACCGAAGCGTACGTGACTGCGGGCGTCTTTCTCGGGCCGCTGTCCCATAAATTCCCATCCGTCACGGCGAAGCCCTCCCACGCCCACCCACGGCGGCGGGTGGGCGTGAGAAGGGCTTCGCCGTAATGGAGAGAAAGACGCGCGCATTAGCAGAGAACCCCCCGCCCCCGCCAGGGAGAAACCGCGCGCTGGAGAAGAAGTAGGCTGACTGAGTGTCGTTTGTTGCCGATCTTCGTGTGGTCCTGAAGGGCCGGGACTATCGACGGTTGTTCGGCACCCGTCTGGTCTCCCAGTTCTCGGATGGAATCTTCCAGTTCGGCGTCACCGGGTTCGCCTTCTTCAGCCCGGAGAAGCAGACCACCGCCCTCCAGATCGCCGCCGGTCTCGCCGTCCTCTTCCTCCCCTACAGCCTGCTCGGCCCCTTCGTCGGCGTCTTCATCGACCGCTGGTCCCGCCGCCAGATCCTGGTCGTCGCCCCCATCGTGCGCGGCGTCCTGCTGCTGCTGGCCGCCGCCCTCCTCGCCGCCGACGTCCCCGACGTGTGGTTCTACACCGCAGCCCTCGCCGTCCTCGGCGTCAATCGCTTCTTCCTGGCCGCCCTCGGCGCCTCGCTGCCCCACGTCGTCCCCAAGGACCGCCTGCTCGCCGCCAACGCCGTCACCCCGACCTCCGGCACCGTCCTGACGTTCGTGGGCGTCGGCCTCGGCTTCCTGCTGCGCGGGGTCTTCGGCGGCGACGACGTCGGCACGGCGCTGCTCCTCGCCACCTCCGCCGTCGTGTTCGGCGGCAGCGCCCTGATCGCCCGCACCATGGACCGCGACCTCCTCGGCCCCTCCTTCGACCCCGGCCGCCCGCAGGCCCGCGAGGCGCTGCGCAACGTCCTCGCCGGCCTGGCCGACGGCCTCAAGCACCTGGGCCGCCGCCGCGTCGCCGCCGCCACCATGGGCGCCATGGCCGCCCACCGCTTCCTGTACGGCATCGCGACCGCCCTCGGCATCATCCTCTACCGCTACTACTTCACCGACGGCGACGTCGAGGCCGCGCTGCGCGGCGCGACGCTCGTGGTGGCGACGTCCGGTGTGGGCTACTTCCTGGCGGTGTTCATCACCCCGTGGGCGACCGCCCGGTTCACGCTGGAACGCTGGGTGCCGATCGCCCTGGCGTCGGCCGGCGTGCTGACGGCGCTGCTGGTGACGCCGTTCGTGGAGTGGGGGCTGCTGCTGGCCGGGTTCTTCCTCGGCATCGCGGGCCAGAGCGTGAAGATCTGCGCCGACACCGCCGTCCAGCGCGACGTCGAAGACGCCTACCTGGGCCGCGCCTTCTCCATCTACGACATGCTGTTCAACGGCATGTACGTCCTGGCGGCCGGCCTGGCGGCGCTGATCCTGCCGCCCAACGGCAAGTCGTACCTCGCGGTCGGCATCATGGCGGTCGGCTACGTGGTCGCGGCCCTGGGCTACCGGGCGCTCACCCTGCGCTCGCGCGTACCGGCGACCAAGTGAGCGCACGCGGGGAGGTCCCCGCGCACCCGACTACTTCTGGCCCCGCGCCCACTCCAGCAGGGCCGCCTCGGCCGCCTCCGCTCCGATGACGCCCTTGTCGAGCCGCAGATCGAGCAGGAACTTGTAGGCCCGGCCGATCACCGGCCCCGGCCCGACGCCCAGAATGCGCTGGATGTCGTTGCCGTCGAGCTCCGGCCTGATCTTGGCGAGTTCCTCCTGCTCGGCCAGCCGCGCGATGCGCTCCTCAAGCTGGTCGTAGGTGCGCGACAGCGCGGCCGCCTTGCGCTTGTTGCGGGTGGTGCAGTCGGCCCTGGTCAGTTTGTGGAGACGGTCGAGCAGATGACCGGCGTCGCGCACGTAGCGGCGCACCGCGCTGTCGGTCCACTCGCCCGTGCCGTACCCGTGGAAGCGCAGGTGCAGCTCCACCAGCTGGGACACGTCCGCGACGATGTCCTTGGGGAACCTCAGCTCGGTCATGCGCTTGCGGGTCAGCTGCGCGCCGACGACCTCGTGGTGGTGGAAGGAGACCCGGCCCGCCGCCTCGTGGCGCCTGGTCTTGGGCTTGCCGACGTCGTGCATGAGCGCCGACCAGCGCAGCACCCGATCGGCCTTGCCGTCCTCCTCCTGCGCCATGGCCTGGTCGAGCACGGTGAGCGTGTGCTCGTACACGTCCTTGTGGCGGTGGTGCTCGTCGATCTCCAGCCGCAGCTTGGGCAGCTCGGGCAGCACCCGCGCGGCCAGCCCCGTCTCGACGAGCAGCGTGAGCCCGGCGCGCGGCTGGGCGCCGCAGATGAGCTTGTCCAGTTCGTCGCGGATGCGCTCGGCGGAGACGATCTCGATGCGCTCGGCCATCTCCGTCATGGCGGCGACCGTCTCCGGCGCCACCGTGAAGCCGAGCTGCGCCGCGAACCGGGCCGCGCGCAGCATGCGCAGCGGGTCGTCGCCGAAGGACTGCTCGGGCGTGGCGGGCGTCCGCAGCAGCCGCGCGGACAGGTCGGAGACGCCGCCGTACGGATCGACGAACTCGTGGGCGGGCAGGCGCACGGCCATCGCGTTGACCGCGAAGTCACGGCGGGCGAGGTCGGCTTCGAGCGTCTCGCCGTAGACGACCTCGGGCTTGCGCGACTTGGGGTCGTAGGACTCGCTGCGGTACGTCGTGATCTCCAGCAGCCACCCGCCCTTGCGCACCCCGACGGTGCCGAAGTCGATGCCGATGGTCCAGACGGAGTCGGCCCAGTCCTTGACGAGCTCCAGCACCCGCTCGGGACGGGCGTCGGTGGTCAGGTCGAGGTCGTTGCCCGCACGGCCGAGCAGGATGTCGCGCACCGAGCCGCCGACCAGGGCGAGCTCGTGCCCGCGCGCCGCGAACAACTCGCCGAGCTCGTCGGCCACGGGCGCGATCTTGTGGGGGAGCGGATTTGACTGAGGCAAGCTGGATTGGTCCTTCTCGCGCATTGCTGAACGTATCTCCCGAGCCACACCGCGTCGGGGTCGTGGACCGAGGACACCAGGTCCATCATGAGATCGTACGCCTTCGCGCCCCATGACGTGCGCGGACGAACCACCCGAAACGATCTCGGCCGCACACTGCGGGAAAGTCGGCGGATCCGGCCCTGCCGCCGCGACTCGCGGTCGCGACACGACACCGAGCCCGTACCATTGCGGGCGTGCGCCGTACTCCACCACGGACTGACGCGTGATCAGAAAGGCCACGCTTCTCGCAGTCCTGTCCGCCGCGTTGCTCGCCCCCACGGCGGCCGCAACGCCCAGTGAGGCTGCGGTCAGTACGGCCACGGTCACGGCGAACAGGCAGACGATCGACCTGTCCGTGCAGGCGATCACCCCGGAGCTGCCGCGCAGGCCCAACGACGTGATCAAGGTGTCGGGCACGATCCGCAACGGCTCGACGACCGCCCAGTCCGGCCTCCAGGTGCGGGTCCGCTACTCCGAGGCCGGACGGCCGCTGACCGACCGGGCCGCCCTCGCCACCTTCGCCGCCGACCAGGACCAGCAACTGCCCAACGCCTCGCCGACCTCCTCGATGACCATCCCCGCGCTGGAGCCCGGCGCCACCGCGCAGTGGCAGTTCACGATGACGCCCGCCCAGCTGCGCATGCAGACCTTCGGCGTCTACCCGATCACCGTCGAGCTGGTCTCGATCAACGCGACCTGGCAGCCGCTGGCCAAGGTGCACACCTTCGTCACCTTCGCCCCGCTGACCGCGCCCAAGCTGCCGCGCAACCGGCTCGCGGTCGCGCTGCCCCTCCTCGACCAGCCCCACCGCTCCTCCGACGGCACCTTCCTCGACGACCGGTTGTCTGCCGAGCTCAAACCAGGCGGGCGCCTCGCCGACCTGGCCCAGATCGCCAAGACCGCGCCCAAGAACGTCACCTGGTTCATGGAGCCCGGCCTGTTCGACGACCTCCAGGCGATGAGCTCCGAGTACGTCGTGAAGGAGGCGAAGAAGCCCGCCAACCCGGCGGCAGCCGCATGGCTGGGCACGATCCGCGAGTCGCTGGCCGACGTGCCCGTCGTGGCGGTGCCGTACGCGGACCCCGACGTGACCGCCCTCGCCCACCAGGGGTTCGACGCCGGCGTCGACAAGGCGATCACGGTCGGCGGCAGCGCGGCCGGCCGCCATCTCGGCCGCGTGATCCCCACGAACGTCAACTGGCCCGTGGGCGGCAAACTCGACGACGACGCGCTCGACCTGCTGTCGGTCGGCAAGGTCGGCACCGTCCTTCTCAACCCGGCCAACGTCCCCCCCGCCGTCCCTCCCACGACCACCCTCGACGGGGCGACCACGCTCGACAGCGTTTCCGGACCGGTCACCGCGCTGCTGCCCGACGAGGCCCTCAGCCAGACCTTCGAGCTCGACGGCAGCGCGGGCGGCGGGGCCGTGATCAACCGGCAGCGGTTCATCGCGGAGACCGCCGTGATCGCCGCAGAGCCCGGCCAGGTCCGCGCGCGCAACCTCGTGGTCGCGCCCTCGCGACGCTGGAACCCCGATCCGGCGCTGGTGTCGAGCCTGCTGAAGACGGCCGCGAAGCTGCCGTGGCTGACGCCGGTGCCACTCGGCTCGATGAAGGCGCCCAAGGTGCAGACCCCGCGCGGCGGGCTCTACTACACCGAGCAGGACCAGCGCGAAGAACTCTCCAAGAAGTACCTCGACCCGGTCAAGGAGATCGCGGCGAAGGCCGACCTCGCCACGCAGATCACCACCGACCGGAAACCGGCCGGGTTCGACGCCGCGGTCCTCCGCCTGACCTCCGCCGCCTGGCGCACCTCCAAGTCCGGCCGTACCGCGAGCAAGCAGGTCAAGGAGAAGATCGACGAGCGGCTGGCGCGGGTGACCATGTCCGCTGCCAGCCGCGACCAGTCCCGCACACTCGCGGGCGTCGACGGCCAGTTCCCCATCAGCGTGCGCAACCAGCTCAGCCACTCGGTGACACTGCTCGTCGACGTCACCGCCAACAACCACGAATTCCTCGAAGTCGCTCCCGACTACCCCAAGAGGCTGGTCATCAATCCCGGGCAGAGCGGGGTCCTCCAGGTCCCGATGAACGTCAAGACCAGCGGCGACTCCACGGTCACCGTCCGGTTGAAGACCGAGAGCGGCCTCCCGTACGGCGAGCCCGTCGAGCTGACCATCAGAACCACCGGCTACACCGGCATCGCCCTGGTCATCGTGGGCGGCGCGCTGACGGTCATGCTCGCCGCGGTGGTGACGCGCATCCTGCGCGTCCGATCGAAACGGCGGCCTGCGCGCGGCGCTCAGACACGGGAGGGCGAGAAGGTATGAGCCGCCTGATGCGCGCCAGCGCGATCATGGCCGCGGGCACGATGGTGTCACGGGTGACGGGCTTCGTCCGCACGATGGTCCTCGCCTCCGCGATCGGCGTCAGAGGGCTGGGCGACGCCTACAACGCCGCCTACGCGATCCCCTACGCCATCCTCGACCTGCTCCTGCTCGGCGTGCTCAGCAGCGTGATCGTGCCGATGGTGGTCAAGGCGCAGCAGCGCGACCCCGACGGCGGCCGCGCCTACGAGCAGCGGCTGCTGACACTCGCGACCGTCGCGCTGGTCGCGGTCGCGATCCTCGCGGTCGTCGCGGCGCCGCTGCTCATCGACCTCTACACCGCCTGGCCACGCGGCAGCCGCGAGTTCCAGGTGGCGGTGCTGCTGGCCCAGTTCATCCTGCCGCAGCTGGCCTTCTTCGGCATCGGCTCGGTCGCGGGCGCGATCCTCAACACCCGCGACCGGTTCGCCGCGCCCATGTGGGCGCCCGTGATCAACAACGTCGTGGTGATCGTCGTCTTCCTCCTGTACTCCGGCGGCAGCGACATCAACGAGATCACCGACTTCGACCTCGCGGTCCTCGGCCTCGGCACCACCCTCGGCATCGTGGCCCAGGCGAGTGTGCTGGTCGTGGCGCTCAAACGGATCGGCTTCTCCTTCCGGCCCCGCTTCGACGTCCGCAACGCCGGGCTCGGCGAGATGGCCAAGGCCGGTAGCTGGACCATCGGATACGTCGTGGTCTCCCAGCTCGGCTTCATGCTGATCACCAACCTGGCCAGCGCGGCGGGCAACGAGGTGTCCGGCCACGGCATCACGCCGTACACACTGGCCTTCCAGCTCTTCCAGCTCCCCTACGGGATCGTCGGCGTCTCGGTGATCACCGCGATGCTGCCCCGGATGAGCCGGTCGGTCGCCAACGGACGGCTCGACGAGGTACGCACCGAGTTCGGCTCCGGCGTCAGACTGATCTCCTCGGTGATGGTGCCCGCCTCGCTGCTGCTCATGGTGCTCGGGCCCGCGATCACCGTGCCGCTTTACGCCCACGGCGAGACCGGCGTCGCCGACGCCGTCTACATCGGTAACGTGCTGCAGGTGTACGGCCTGGCCCTGATGCCGTTCTCGATCTTCCAGCTGCTGCTGCGCGTGTTCTACAGCTTCGGCGACACCCGCACCCCGGTCTTCGTCGGCGCGGGCACCACCGCGGCCAGCGCGCTGCTGATGCTGGTCGCCAACGCGGCGCTGCCCGCCAGATATCTGGTGATGGGGCTCGCGTTCGCCTACGCGGTCGCCTACGCGCTCGGCGCGATCATCGCCTGGACCCTCGCCTCCCGCCGGGTCCACGGCCTCGGCGGCTGGACCATCGGCATGGCGCTGACCAGGATGTATCTCGCCGCCCTGCCCACCGCGGTGCTGGCACTGGCGGCGGTGTGGGTCACGCAGTTGGCCTTCGGCCAGCTCGCCTTCCTCAACTCGCTGATCATCCTCGCGGTTGGCGGAGGGCTCGGCGGCCTGCTCTACTTGGCGGTCGCGCACAAGATCCGTATCCCGGAGGTCAACTCGATCGTTGGAATGGTCGCGGGGCGGGTAGGCCGGTAAACAATCACTGGTTCACCCGGGTACGGCACTACGATGGTGCTCGACACGCGCGAACGGAAGCAGGAGGGGCGTGGGCGGATCCACCCGGCATAGCGTGCCAACGTGGGACACGACCACGCGGGCCGACCGGTGGATGAGCACGCCCGCACGGCGGAGCGGAGAAGGTCAGTGAGCACGTCGGCGGTCGAACCGGGCACTCGCCTCGCCGAGCGCTTCCGGCTGGAAGACCGCGTGAGCGAGTCGGACGGCGCCACCTTGTGGAAGGCCATCGACGAGATCCTGGCCCGGCCGGTCGCCGTCCTCACCTTCGCCCCCGATTTCCCGCGCGTCCAAGAGGTCGTCACCGCCGCCCGCTCGGCCAGCCGCCTCACCGACCCCCGCCTCACCCAGGTCTTCGACGCCGCCCAGGACGACGACCACGCCTACGTCGTCAGCGAGTGGGTGACCGGCGAGACGCTGTCCGACCTGCTGGCCGCCGGTCCGCTCGAACCCGACCGGGCGGCGGGGCTGGTCGCCGAGGCCGCGGAGGCCATCGCCCACGCCCACGAGGCGGGCCTCTACCACCTGTGCCTGCGCCCCTCCCACCTGGTGTGGACGACGGGCAACACGGTCAAGGTGCTCGGCGTCGCCGTGGAGGCGTCCCTGGCCGGACTGACCACCGACCATCCGGGCCACGAGGACGCCGAGGGCCTCGGCCGCCTCCTCTACGCCGGACTGACCGGCCATTGGCCGGGCGACGAGGAAGAAGGCGGGCTGCAGGCCGCCCCGATGATCGACGGGCATTTCTGCAGCCCCCGCCAGGTGACAGCCGGTGTGCCCGGCTATCTCGACGCCGTCACCATCAGGGCCGCGCTCCCCGAGTCACGCAAGGGGCAGCCGGCCCTCATCAGTCCTGCCGAAGTCGCCGCCGCACTCGCCGACGTCGCCAGGCCGATGCCGATCCCGATCTCCTACCCGCAGCCCGCGCCGTCGGTCCAGATCTCCTCCGGTCCGTCCACGGACGGCATCGAGGTCCGGCGCACCATGCAGGCCCCGCTGATGGCGCCGCCCCGGCCGCCCAAGGGCCGTAGCAGCGCCGTCAACAAGATGCTGATGGCCGTGGTCGTGCTCCTCGTGATCGCGGCCGTGGGCGTGGGCGCGTGGACGATCGGCCGCAGCCTGGGCAGCCCGACCGGCCCCGACACCGGCAACCAGCCGACGACCTCGGCCGAGGGCAGGCCGTCCGTCGCGCCCGAGGTGGTCAAGCCGGTCGACGCCCAGGGCTTCGACCCGCTGGGCGACAAGATGGAGAAGACCCCGATGGCGGGCCTCGCCATCGACGGCAAGCCGAGCACCTTCTGGAAGACGGAGAACTACAACGACGCCGAACTCGGCGGCCTCAAGGACGGGGTCGGCCTGCTGCTGGACATGGGCAAGTCCATGCAGATCAGCGACGTGGTGGCGTCGATCTCCCAGGCGAGGGGCGCCTCGGTCGAGCTGAGGGTGGGCGACTCCCCCGACCTCGGTTCGCTGAAGGCCGTCGCCAAGGAGAAGGACGCCGCCGGCAAGGTCACTCTGACACCCGATCAAGAGGCGACCGGCAGGTACGTTTTGATCTGGTTTACGCGTCTTCCCGCAGACAGCGGGGGGTTTCATGGCACCATCTATGACGTAGTCGTGCATTCCCCAGGATCGGCATAACACAGGATCACCCTTGTGAACTCCCCACCCGAGACACCTCCGGCAGCCGAGCGTTCCGACGCCGAGCTGCTGTCCGCACACGCCAACGGGGATCCACACGCGTTCAGCGAGATAGTCAAGAGGCACAGGGACCGCATGTGGGCGGTCGCGTTGCGCACCCTCGGAGATCCCGACGAGGCCGCCGACGCCGTACAAGACGCCTTCGTCTCCGCCTATCGCAAGGCGAGCACCTTCCGCGGTGAGGCCGCCGTCACCACCTGGCTGCACCGCATCGTGGTCAACGCCTGCCTCGACCGGATGCGGCGCAAGTCCGTCCGGCCCGTGGCCGACGACGAACTCATCGAAGCCGCCGAACGCGACACCCCGTTGCCCGACCAGACGCTTGAGCGCGAGGTCTCGATGGAAGTTTCAGCAGCGTTGAAACTGCTGCCCGCCGACCAGCGAGCCGCGCTCGTCCTGGTCGACATGATGGGCTATTCCGTCGAAGACGCAGCTCAGGTACTACAAGTGCCCAGTGGAACCGTGAAGAGCCGCTGTGCCAGAGGGCGCGCGAAACTTGCCCCGATTCTTTCGCATCTACGGAACCGTTCAGACCTCACTCGCGTCTCATCCGCGAAGGGAGCAGAACTTCGTGACGGGTGATACGCACTACGATCTGGAGATTCTGGCCGAGCTGGCCGAGGGTCTCCTAGACGCCGACACAGCACGTCAGGTCCGCGAACATCTCGCGGTATGCACCCCTTGTGGGGCGTTCCTGGCCGACCTGGCGGCGGTTCGCGAGGTGCTCGCGGCCACACCCACACCGGCTATGCCGATGGGTGTCACGCTGCGCATCGACAAAGCATTGGCCGAGGAAGCCCAGCGGGGCGCGATCGGCCTCGCCGAGAAGCCCGACTGGGACGAGCTCATGCGCGACGCCCCGTGGGAACAACCGGCAGCCGAGGCACCGGAGCCCGTACGGCTGGGCGTGGTGTCCGACGACGGCACCATCGTGCCGGCTCGCACGCGGGCCTCTCGCAGGCGCAGGTGGGCATTGCCCGCCATGGCCTCGGCCGCCGCGGCGGTGGTCGTCGGCGGCACCGTGCTCATGACGAGCGGGGTGCTCACGACCGCCTCCAACAGCCCACAGCAAGGAGGAACCGCGACACATCTGGCCGCCGAGCAGCCGCCCGCTCCCCCTGCGGAGACGGGCAAGGGCCGGGGGTACGCGCTGACCGACAGCAACTGGAACTACAGCGACAGCGACCTGAAGCGCCCCATGGTCAGCTTCCTCGGCAACGCCGAGGTGCTCGGCGGCGCCAAGGCCGCCGACGTCACCAAGTGCGTCAACAGGGTCGCCGCCCGTTCCAAGATCAAGCCTTTCGCGGTCGACCAGGGCCAGTACAACGGCTCGGAGGCGCTCATCGTCGCCTCCTGGCGAAGCCAGCCGAAGAACCAGGTCCGGCTCGACATCGTCGACCCGTTCAGTTGCAAGAACCTCCGCAAGCCCACCCTGGGCCGCTGGTAAAGAAGAGCCCCGCGTCAGAGCCCGCTTCGGCGGGCTCTTTCGTTTCGCGGACAAAGGCGGGAATCACCACGCTCTAGGATCTGTTGACGCGACAGCAACCGGAGACTAGGAAGGCGTGAGAGCGTTGAGCGACGTTCGTAACGTGATCATCATCGGGTCGGGCCCCGCCGGCTACACGGCTGCGGTCTACTCGGCGCGCGCCGAACTCAAGCCGCTGGTCTTCGAGGGCTCGGTCACCGCAGGCGGTGCGCTCATGAACACCACCGACGTGGAGAACTTCCCCGGTTTCCCCGACGGCATCATGGGCCCCGACCTCATGGACAACCTCCGCAAGCAGGCCGAGCGCTTCGGCGCCGAGCTGGTCGCGGACGACGTGATCGAAGTCGATCTCGAAGCCAACCCCAAGGTCGTCAAGACCTACACCGACACCTACTACGCCAACTCGGTGATCCTGGCCATGGGCTCCGGCTATCGCGAGCTCGGCCTGGACAACGAGAAGCGACTGTCCGGACGCGGTGTCTCCTGGTGTGCCACGTGTGACGGCTTCTTCTTCCGGCAGAAGGACATCGTGGTCGTCGGCGGCGGCGACACCGCGATGGAGGAGGCCACCTTCCTGACCCGGTTCGGGCGGATGGTCACCGTCATCCACCGTCGTGACGAGCTCCGCGCCAGCAAGATCATGCAGGAGCGGGCGTTCGCGAACGAGAAGATCCGCTTCATCTGGGACACCGAGGTCACCGACGTCCTCGGCCAGGACCGGGTCGAGGCGGTCAAGCTGCGCAACCTCAAGACGGGCGAGGAGAGCGAACTCGCCACCGACGCGCTGTTCATCGCGATCGGCCACGACCCGCGCACCGACCTGGTCAAGGGGCAGATCGACCTCGACGAGGACGGCTACATCAAGGTCACCGCGCCCACGACCGCCACCAACATCGAGGGTGTGTTCGCCGCCGGTGACGTCGTCGACCACATCTACCGGCAGGCCATCACCGCGGCGGGCACGGGGTGCTCGGCCTCGCTCGACTCCGAGCGCTGGCTCGCCACCAACGAGAAGTAGAGGAGCGCAACCAATGAAGGCAGTAACCGACGCCACATTTGAGGCAGAGGTCCTCAAGAGCGACAAGCCCGTACTCGTCGACTTCTGGGCCGAGTGGTGCGGGCCGTGCCGTCAGGTCGCGCCCATCCTTGAGGAGATCTACCAGGAGTACGGCGACAAGCTGGAGATCGTCAAGCTGAACATCGACGAGAACCCGCAGGTGCAGCGTGAGGCCGGAGTCCTGCAGATTCCGACGCTCAACGTTTACAAGGACGGCGAGGTCGTCAAGCAGATCATCGGCGCCAAGCCGAAGAGGCTGCTGCTGCGCGAGCTTGAGGGCATCATCTAATCCCCTCCGCGCGAGAGGCCCGGGTACCGATACGGTCCCGGGCCTCTCTCTGTTCTGGCGCGGGCCGCCCTGATCGTCCGGTCCCTCTGTGCCGGCGCGGGCCGCCCTGATCGTTCCTCTGTGCCAACGCGGGCCGCCCTGATCGTCCTGTGCGTGCCGTTCGGGTGCGTTGCTCGGATCGCAGGCTCCGTTGGTCATGAGCCGGTCTCATATCACGGCTGCCACGCTTGTGACCCGTACAGCACTTCCGCGGACGCAACCCCGATCACCGGCCGGTTCTGATCACGGCCCTTGTCCCTCGCCGGTCGCGTATCGCCGCCGGTCGTGGACCGTCCGCACGCGCTCGACGCGGTCTCCGCCGATGTGCGACATGTACCGACACTCAGCGCTTCGCTGACGCATACCGTTCGCCGACGTGACCGAAGCCCGCCCCACACCTCCAACCGCCCTTGTGGGACAGCCCCTTGTGGGGCTGCTCCTTGTGGGCTGCTCCTTGTGGGGCTGCTCCTTGTGGGGCTGCTCCTTGTGGAGCTACCTCATTGGGATGGGGTCAGGCGGTCTCACTGCCTTCCGCAGCCACGACGTCCGCTGAGACCTCTCCTCGGCGCCTACGAAGGGTTTGTTCATAGCCTCAGAGGGGGTCATAGCCTCCTGAGGGTCATACAGGACGTAGCGCGCGTTCCGGAGACATCGACCCCAGCAACCGCTCCAGGGCGACCTCCACGTCCTCCCGCCAGGACACGGCCGTCTTGAGCTCCAACCGCAACCGCGGAAACCGCAAATGCGGCCGTACCGTCTTAAACCCCACAGACAGCAGATACTCCGCCGGGACCACGCAACTCGGCTCCTCCCACTTGAGGTCGCCGAACGCCTCGATGGCCTTGACCCCGCGCCGCGTCAGGTCCTTCGCCACTCCCTGGATCAGCATCCGCCCGAGGCCGCCCCCCGAGAACTCGGGGATGATGTGGGCGGTCATGAGCAGCACCGCGTCGGCGCTCACCGGTGACGTGGGGAAGGCGACCGATCGCGGAGTGTAGAGCGGCGGGCTGTACAGCACGAACCCGGCGGGAACCCCGTCAACATAGACGATCTTCCCGCAACTGCCCCATTCGAGCAGTGTGCCGGAGATCCACGCCTCTTTCTCCAAGCCCGGGTCACCGGCGTCGGCGGCCCGCTCCCCGCTCATGGGGTCCAGCTCCCAGAACACGCACCGCCGACAGCGGCGCGGCAAATCGTCAAGATTGTCCAGGGTTATGTTGACCAGCCGACGCGACAATTACGGCCCCAATCGTTGACCCGGAAAAGCGCGCGAAATCCGCGTCCCCAGCTGGCATCGTAGCCCAGTGAGGAAGCCGGGAGCGGGTGCACGGCGTTCATGACCGGTCACGTACTCTGGACTCTCGGCACAATTACCCACCTTAGGAGGTGGACCGTGACAGAAGAGCAGGATCACGGTCAGACGCCCGCGCCCCAAGGGTCGCGCATCGATGCCTACGTCGATCGGTATGCCGCACGGGCAGCCGGGATGGTCGCCTCCGAGATCCGAGCTCTTTTCGCCGTCGCATCGAGGCCCGAGGTGGTCTCGCTGGCCGGCGGCATGCCGTACGTCACCGCCCTCCCTCTCGACCTGGTCGGCGAGTTGGTCGCCGATCTGGTCACCCGGCGCGGCCCGGTCGCCCTCCAGTACGGCTCCGGCCAGGGCGATCCGCACCTGCGTGAGCAGATCTGCGAGGTCATGCGCATGGAGGGGATCGAGGCCGGGGCGGACGACGTGGTCGTCACAGTGGGGTCGCAGCAGGCCCTGGACCTGATCACCCGGATCTTCATCGACCCCGGCGACGTGGTGCTCGCCGAAGGCCCGTCGTATGTGGGCGCTTTGGGCACGTTCAGCGCCTACCAGGCCAAAGTCGTCCATGTCACGATGGATGATCAGGGTCTGGTGCCGGAATCGCTGGCGCAAACGCTCTACGCGCTCAAAACCGCCGGAAACACGGTCAAATTTCTGTACACGATCCCCACGTTCCACAACCCCGGGGGCGTCACCCTCAACCACGCCCGCCGCCAACAGGTGCTCGACATCTGCCAGCGTGCGGGCGTTCTGATCGTCGAGGACAATCCGTACGGGCTGCTCGGCTTCGACGGCGAGCCCATGCGCGCCCTCCGCGCCGACAATCCCGACGGAGTCGTCTATCTCGGCTCCTTCTCCAAGACGCTGGCGCCGGGATTCCGCGTCGGCTGGGCCCTCGCACCGCACGCGATCCGCGACAAACTGGTGTTGGCGATGGAGTCGGCGGTGCTGTCCCACTCGTCGTTCACGCAGTTGGCCGTCGGCCAGTACCTCGCCACGCAGCCCTGGCGCGAGCAGATCAAGACCTTCAGGGAGTTGTACCGGGAGCGCCGCGACTCCTTGCTCGACGCCCTCGAAGTGCTGATGCCACCCGGCGTATCCTGGACCCGCCCAGCAGGCGGGTTCTTCGTGTGGGCCACCCTGCCCGAAGGACTGGACAGCAAGGCCATCCTGCCGCGCGCGGTGGCGGAGCGGGTCGCGTTCGTCCCGGGCACCGGCTTCTTTTCGGACGGCAGCGGCGCCCGCCAGATGCGCCTGTCGTATTGCTACCCCCAGCCGGACCGCATCAGAGAAGGCGTCCGCCGCCTGGCCGGCGTCATCGACCAGGAACTCCAGCTCCGCGACACCTTTGGCACCACCCCACCGCCCATCCCCCCAGGCGTCGACACCCCCGCCCCAGACCTCGCCTGACCCGGGTGGGGGTAAGCGGAACTCTCCACTGATTACGGGCGAGCCGGGCGGTACAGCAGGCACGCCGATGGTGGGGCGTGGTTTGCATAGCTCGCCCTACCCCACCCACCGCCACCCGCTAACGACCTCCAGAGGCACGCTCCTCTCCCCCACCCCATCCCACCGCCATGCCGCCCTGGTTACTCTCTTGCCAGGCCGGCGCCGGGTTTCCGCCCGAGGGTGCCGTCCTGGCTATCTCTGCCAGGTCGGTGCTGGGGAACCGTCCGAGGGCGCTGTCTTGGTTATCTCTGCCAGGTCGACACTGAGAACCGTACGAGGGCGGGCCGTCCTGGTTACCTTTGCGCTGGGAACCGCCCGAGGGCCCTGTCTTGGTTATCTCTGCCAGGTCGGCGCTGAGGACCGTACGAGAGTGCGCCGTCCTGGTTACCTTGCCAGGTCGGCGCCGGGGACCGTACGAGGGCGCGACATTCCGGTCGTATCCACGGGAGCGACGATTCTGACCTGTTCCCAGGGCATGGCGGCCGTGAGAGTAACTCCGCCACCACAACGCCTGGAAGCACCGCACGCCGCCCCGCTCCGCGCGCGGGCCGTGCCAAACACCCATCCCCCGCCGCTCAGTCAGCCCACGCCCCCCATAACACATCAGGGCCTGCGCCGATGAGGGAGGAGCGCAATGGTCGGTGAGGACCGGTAGCGTTGGACGGCGGACAGCTGAAGGAGATGTGATGGGCGAACTGGGACACGTGCTCGTACTTGCAGGCGGGCTCTCCTACGAGCGGGAAGTGTCCCTGCGTTCAGGACGCCGAGTCAGCGAGGTGCTGCGCACGACCGGGATCGACGTCGAAACCCGCGACACCGACAGCTCCCTCGTCCCGTCGGTGCTGGCCGACCCTCCGGACGCGGTCTTCGTCACGCTCCACGGCGGCGCGGGCGAAGACGGCGCCATCCGCTCGGTCCTCGAACTTCTCAACATTCCCTACGTCGGCGCAGGCCCCGACGCCTGCCGCGTCGCCTTCGACAAGCCGACGGCGAAGGCGGTGGTCCGCTCCGTAGACATCCAGACCCCCGCCTCCGTCACCCTCCCCAAGGAGACGTTCCACGACCTCGGCGCCTCCGTGGTCCTCGGCCGCATCATCGACCGCCTCGGCCTCCCCCTGTTCGTCAAGCCGTCCCGCGGCGGATCCGCGCTCGGCGCCTCGATCGTCCGCACCGCCGAAGAACTGCCCGCCGCGATGGTCGGCTGTTTCGCGTACGGCGACACGGCCCTGATCGAGCAGTACGTCGAAGGCGTAGAGGTAGCCGTCTCGGTGGTGGACCTCGGCGACGGCCCCATCGCCCTGCCCGCCGTGGAGATCGTCCCCGACGAAGGCGTCTACGACTACGCCGCCCGTTACACCGCCGGACACACCGAGTTCTTCGCCCCGGCCCGCCTCTCCGAGGCTGCGGCCGCCGCCTGCGCCACCATGGCCGTGACGGCCCATCGCGCCCTCGGCCTCCGCGACCTGTCCCGCACGGACCTCATCGTCGACGCCGACGACCGCCCCCACTTCCTGGAGGTCAACGTCGCCCCCGGCATGACCGAAACCTCCCTCTTCCCCATGGCCGTCGAATCCGCTGGCCGCGACCTGGGTACCCTCTGCCGCCGCCTCCTGGAATCGGCCAGCACCCGCTGACCTCCTCCGCCCGCACCGCCGCCTTGGCGGAGCGGGCCACCCAACTACTCCGCAAACGCCAGGTCTGGTCAAGCGCACCACCAACCACGAACGAGCCGCAACTGCGAAGATTTCTTCACTCTTTCACCAAGGAAATCCCCTCACCACCTCCCCTCACGTTCGCAAGCACCCACTCACCTGCGCCCACCACCATCGTGAGACCACGCGGCACCTCGCACCCGTGACCGACGGCGCCCCGACCGCCCGGACCCACACATCCACCGCCTCGCGCCGTGCGCTCCCGAGCACCACCTCGACCGGAGCGGGCGCCCCGCCGTCCCCGCATCCGAAGCTGTCCAGCCGCCCGCCTTCGGCATCACCGACGACAGCCACGCGCGTCCAGCAGCTCCACAACAGGCCCTCGCCCTCGCCCTCACCGCTCTGCGGCGCACTTCGACCGGCACCCCACCTGTCCACCCCGCCAGAGAGCCCTGTTCCGGGCGTCTACCCACCCGGTCTCGCGCTCTTTGTCGCCTTTATCCCTCTACAACCCGACGAATACAGGCCGGCTTGCGCCGGGTTGTCCTGCCGGGACCGACTCCATCAGCCGCGACGAAGTCGGCTTCCTCACCACCCACTGACCTCGCCGCCGCCGTCTTCGAACTCGCCACCTCCCCACAGCACGGCATCCACGACATACATGTGTCTCGGCTCTCGCCAGCATCGTTCTGCCGCTGGGCACCTGGTTCCTCCTGGGCAGCGTGGACGCCCTCCACTCAGCGCAAAGTTGGCTCACCCCGTATGCCACCGTCCAGAATCTGCTCTCCGGCGAGATGAGCGCCATTTCGTGGGCGCAGTGGCCCAATGTCCTACTGCTCTGGGGCGTGATTCTGAACGCCATCGGTAAGGCGCGTCTGAAACGCCAGCAGTCAATGTGAAACACACCCCGGCACCCCGGCACCCCGGCACCCCGGCACCCCGGCACCCCGGCACCCCGGCACCCCGGCACCCCGGCACCCCGGCACCCCGGCACCCCGGCACCCCGGCACCAGGACCCTAGCCGACCGGCGGCGCGATCGTGACAAGCTTTCGCAGAGGTTCTTGCCCCTCATCGCCGAGTCGGCCGGCAGTGTCACCGTCCGCCACGTAGCGCCCAGTTGCACTCACCACAGCTAGCCTGAACGACTGGCTCTCAGGCACGTGGCCTGGGTGGAGACGCTGTTCCTGGGTGGACGTCTGCGAACACCGCCCGGCCGAAGTCGCCCGCCACCGGGGCGACCACCTTCGTGAATCACGACGCACTGTCTCCCCCGACTACAAGCGGGCAAGGGTCATTACCGGCTCGTTGCGCGACGCTTCGCCGCCCAACACGGCGATCCTCGCTCCTCCCCGCCTTCTACGACTTCCCGCTGTACTTCCCTGATCTCACGCACCCCGGGGTGTCGGGGTCCTCTCCTGGACTCACCCGCCGTTCCGCCCGTCAGGCTTCGTTCGGAACTCCCCACCTCTTCCGGAACCTCGCCCGGCTACCCGTATGCTCCGCCGACCTAGAGTTCGGCGCCGATCGAGAGTGATCCCTCCGTGTATCCGAGATACGAGGTGATGAAGCAGAGCCGTGGTGGAGCCCAAAATCAATCCGCCTCAGCCTTCGGGTAGCCGACACCCCGACGGGTATCCGCTTCCCAGAAGCCATCAGCGATCCTGACGTCCGTCCACAGGCGTCCAGCGATTCGGTCGTTGATCTCTGGTTGGAGGGCTGATCGGTCAGTAGCGTGAGCCGGGTGACGAACGATGCGAGGTATCCCAAGAGTTTCGCCAGCGACAACCACGCGGGCGTTCATTCCGCCGTCCTGCAGGCCATCCTGGCAGCCAACGTCGGCGACGCCCCCGCGTACGGCGACGACGAGTGGACCGCCACCTTCGAGCGTCAGATCACCGAGGTCTTCGGCGCACAGGCCAAAGCGTTGCCCGTGTTCAACGGATCCGGAGCCAATATCGTCGGGCTGGCCCTCATGCTGGGCCGCTACGACGGCATCATCTGCGCTGAGAGTGCCCACATCACCACCCATGAAACCGGCGCAACCGAACGCCTCCTGGGCAACAAGATCATTACTGTACCCACCGAAGACGGCAAGCTCCGCCCTGATGACATCGTCAGCCGCATCCATACGTTGGGCGTTCGCTTCGAAGTTCAACCGAAGGTCGTCTCGATCTCCCAGGCGACCGAACTCGGCACCTCTTACACCCCCGACGAGATCACCGCCCTGGCCGAGACAGCCCACGCACACGGCCTCCGGCTCCACATGGACGGCGCCCGGCTCGCCAACGCAGCTGCCTTCCTCGGGTGCGACCTACGCGCGTTCACCACCGATGCCGGCGTCGACGTGTTCAGTTTCGGCGGCACCAAGAACGGCGCCCTGGGCGCCGAGGCCGTCGTCCTCCTCGACCCGTCACTACAAGAGGGCGGCCCCTACATTCGCCTCCAATCCCTCCAGCAGGCTTCCAAGATGCGTTTCCTGGCCGCCCAACTATCCGCGCTACTGACCGATGACCTGTGGCGCCAGAACGCCTCCCACGCCAACGCGATGGCCCAGCGTCTCGCGGCCGGGCTCGCAGAGCTCCCGGAGGTAGCGGTTGTCCATCCAGTCGAGTCCAACGCAGTCTTCGCCTCACTCCCCCGCGCCGTCTCGCAGGAGCTACTTGGGCACTACCGGTTCCACTACTGGGACGAGAGGGCGGGTCTGGTTCGGTGGATGACCGCCTTCGACACCACTCCAGCACAGGTGGACGACTTCCTCTCCTCCATTCAGAAGGCCGCCTTGAGGTAGCCGAACCGTCGAATCCTCAAAGGAGTCGTGATTCAGTTCCTGACCACATGCACGGACCACATCGCTAGTTTCACGTGAAACACGCGGGCCCACGTCGAAGTCGGAACGCCAGTAGCCGGTTTCACGTGAAACCACGCTCTCGGCGGGCCCGCGTCGACCTCGACCCCATTGCACGCCGTTTCACGTGAAACATGGGCTCTGCAGAATCACGGAGTGATGCGGGCTTGCGGGCTTGCGGGCTTGCGGGCTTGCGGGCTTGCGGGCTTGCGGG
>NZ_BAAAHQ010000004.1:185673-402994 GCF_039525605.1 Nonomuraea longicatena
CGCGCCAAGGCCAGGGAGGAGTGGTGAGGCTGCTCGGACTAGAGGCAGTATTGCCGGGACCGGGGAGTACTGTCAGGACTTCGGTCTCGACCTCTGCAAGCCGCAGTCGCGCGCCGGACTTCTTCACAGGCTTCATCGCGCCCACAGCAGACCGTGGCGCCGCTTTCGGGTTCATATGAGGACGGAGTTGGAGATTGTCACGAGAAGGCGATATCGGCGGCATCTGGTGATCGACAGATCCGATTCGCCGGAGGTGGGTCAATGGTCTCCGGGCAGATCCCCGAACCCCGAACGAGGCGGGCAAGGCGAAGGGCTCGGTGACGCGGTTCAGGGGGTTCCTGTCGGGTCGTCTTGTTCCGGGGTCCCGGTCGGGGTGGTGACGGTTCAGGAGTGGCTCAGGATTCCTGGTCGCCGAGGGCTCGGGCTGCGTCGGGGGCCATGGTGCCGATGATGCGCTCCAGGTCGTCGATAGTGGCGAACTCCACCACGATGCGGCCCTTGCGGCGCCCTAGATCGACTTTCACCTTGGTTTCGAAATGGTCGGAGAGACGGTCGGCGAGATGGGTCAATTCGGGTGCAGTTGGGCGGCTGGTCTGGCGTTCGCGGACAGGCTTGCTGGCCGCAGCCTTGGCGCTGCCCAGTGCCACGATCTCCTCCACCGCCCGCACCGAGAGCAGTTCGGCCACGATGCGCTTGGCGAGCTGAATCTGTTCCTCGGGGTTCGACAGCCCGAGGAGCGCCCGCGCGTGACCGGCGCTGACTGTTCCGGCAGCGACCTTCAGCTGGACGTCGGGCGGGAGGTTCAGCAACCGGAGGGTGTTGGTGATGTGGGAGCGGGACCGGCCGACCTTCTGGGCGAGCTGTTCATGGGTGGCCTGAAAGTCGTCCAGGAGCTGCTGGTAGGCGGCCGCCTCTTCGAGGGCGTTCAGCTGCTCGCGCTGGAGGTTCTCAATCAGGGCATCACGGAGAAGATCGTCGTCCTGGGTATTGCGGACGATGGCGGGCACGTGATCCAGGCCGGCGAGCTTCGAAGCGCGTAGGCGCCGCTCCCCCATGATGAGCTCGTAGTCACTACCGCCGATCGAGCGCACCACAATCGGCTGGAGCAGCCCGACTTCCTTGATGGACTCGGACAGTTCCTTGAGTCGCTCCTCGTCGAAGACCTCCCGGGGCTGGCGCGGGTTCGGGATGATCGCCGACAACGCGATCTCCTTGAAGTACGCCCCGGCAACCGGCTGCGAGCCATGCTCCAGCACGGAACCGTTCTCCGCTGCCACGGCTGCCGTGCCGTCAACGATAGGACCGGTCGGGATCAGCGCCCCGAGTCCCTTGCCCAATCCCCGCCGCTGCTGACTCACTGCGTCTCCTCGTCCACCCGGCCGACTCCGGTCACACAGGGAGAGGTTACCGGTGACGACGCGACCGGGTGCGCGCTCGCCACACGCACTTCCTCCCATTTCCCCCGTCGTATCCCAACCCGCATCGGCTTTTCTCTAGGAGCGGATGGGTGGCTGCGCCGTGACTTGGGAACGCAGGCCATGCCTGTCCGGGCGTCGTTGAGGGCGGGTGGCGAGCGCCTGGGTAGCGTGGTGTGACAGACCCACGGCGACTACGGCGAGTGACGTCAAAGTGGCTTGCCGTAACAGTTGGGTGAGCGGGCGTCAGCCCGCGATCAGGGCGCGGTGGGCGATCTCGCGGGCGGCGTCCTTGTAGGCCATCGCGCCGCTGGAGCCGGGGTCGTAGGTCATCACCGACTGCCCGTAGCTGGGCGCCTCGGAGAGGCGCACGCTGCGCGGGACGACCGTCTTGAGCACCGTGTCGCCGAAGTGCGAGCGGACCTCCTCCGCCACCTGCGAGGCGAGGCGGGTACGGCCGTCGTACATGGTCAGCACGATGGTCGACAGGCGGAGCGTCGGGTTGAGGTGGGCCTTGATCAGATCGACGTTGCGCAGCAGTTGGCCCAGGCCCTCCAGGGCGTAGTACTCGCACTGGATGGGGATCATGACCTCCTCCGCCGCCACCAGGGCGTTGACGGTGAGCAGGCCAAGCGAGGGCGGGCAGTCGATGATGATGTAGTCGAACTCGATCTCGTCATAGGCGGACAGCGCGCGGCGCAGGCGGGCTTCGCGGGCCACGAGGGAGACGAGTTCGATCTCGGCGCCCGCCAGGTCGATGGTGGCGGGGGCGCAGTAGAGACCGGGCATGTCCGGGACCTGCTTGACGATCTCGTTCATGGGCAGGTCGTCGACGAGTACCTGGTACACGTCGGGGATGTCGCCTCGGTGCTCGGTGGCGAGTGCGGTGGAGGCGTTGCCCTGGGGATCGAGGTCGATCACGAGCACGCGCTGGCCATGCATGGACAGGGCGGCGGCGATGTTGACCGAGGTAGTGGTCTTGCCCACGCCGCCCTTCTGGTTGGCGACCGCGATCACGCGCGTCTTGGGCGGGCGGGGCCAGCCGCCTGAGTTGTCGCTGGGAGCGCCCCCGGAGCGGGGGGCCGTCTGGACGGCTGTTGTTTCACGTGAAACCACTGAGCTGAGCGCCTCTCGTACCAACGGCGAATCACCGGGGTTAAGGGGGGTCTGGGTCACGATGGCCATCCTTTCAACCAGAGGCGGGGTCGTGTCGGGAAATCGCTGTCGCGACACGCCCATTTCGGGCCAACCAACCCCCGCCTGGCTTTCTGAGGACGGAATGACGGGCCAGCCCAGGCCGCTCGGTGCGACTGGCACGACCTTCACCTCCTCCGTCGGCGCCTACCCTGCTCAGGCGCGCGTCCCGCAACCACCCGAACCAATGTTGCAGGCGGCTCGACCTTACCGTGCCCAACGGTCACCAGTTCAGCCGCACGGGCCCCACTGGATTTCAACTGAGCGGTGGCTTCGGCAAGCTCTTCGGCCGCCCGCTCCCCCTTCATGGCAATGAGTTCGCCGCCTTCGCGAAGAAGCGGCATAGCCCACTTCAGCAGCCGCTCAAGCGGCGCGACGGCACGGGCGCACGCGACGTCGAACTCGCGCTTACCCGCAAGGTCCTCGGCCCGGCCGCGCAGCACCTCGACGTTGTCGAGCTTGAGGGCCTCGACACACTCCTCCAGGAAGACGGTACGGCGAAGCAGCGGCTCCAGGAGCGTCACCTGGAGGTCTTGACGCACGATGGCGAGGACGAGGCCGGGGAGCCCTGCGCCGGAGCCGATATCCACCAGGCGGACGTCTTCGGGGACAGCCTCTGCCACCACCGCGCAGTTGAGCAGATGGCGGTCCCAGATGCGGGGCACCTCTCGCGGGCCGAGCAGACCGCGGACCACACCCGGTCCGGCGAGCATCGCGGCGAAGGTGTTCGCTCGCTCCCATGCCTCTCCGGGGAAAACGTCCCGCGCGATGTCGGGTGGAGCGGACAGCTCTTCGCTCACTGGCTGGTGGCCCTTCCGGTAACGCCGATGCGGATGGATACAAGGCTAGGTGCCGGATCCCGTGGGAAGACTAGCGGCTGGTCACCTGTGCTCCGATCATGCCGCAATCGGAGCAGTTCGCGGGGATAGACCGTGTGCACGCGGGAAGGCCCGAACGATTGAGCGGCCATCCAGTGTTTCGGCACACAAATGGTCGCGAGCGTCCGCCGGACAGCACCAATGCCGAGCGGCTGTTACGGGCGAGAGCCAGCGGATGAGGTGACGAGAGCCGGCCGCCGGAGGAGGCGGGGGCGTGAGCGGAGGCGGGGAAGGGCAATTGGGGCTGCGGGGGTAGTGGTGCCCTTGGCGCAGCTAAAGAGTTGCCTGGAGAGGACGGACGAGCGACAGCGCCCTCGGTGCGGGGCTCAGGGCCGCCGGGAGGGGCGTATGGGGCGGCGTTGCGGTGAGAGTGAGGCGGGGTGAGGAGCGTGCTCCTGGAGGCCGTCAGGTGGGTGCGGCGGGTGGGGGTGGGCGGGGCTGGGCCGTAACGGCGAGAAGTCGTGACGCACAGAGGTCCCATAGGGTCGAGGTCGTGACGCACAGAGGTCCCATAGGGTCGCGGTCGTGACGCACAGAGGTCCCATAGGGTCGCGGTCGTGACACGTGTTGGGGCCGAGGCTCTTTCAGAAGGCATTGGGCTTCGAGAGCTCGACCGGCCCGGAGAAGCAGAAGACCGCCGCGTTGTCGAACGCGGCGGTCTGCAACGAGAAACGGTCAGGCCGGGAGCACCACGACGAAGCGGAGCGGCTCCTCGCCCTCGGACTCACTGCGCAGGCCGGCCGCGGCGACCGCGTCGTGGACGACCTTGCGCTCGAACGGCGTCATCGGGTGGAGCGACTTCGGCTCCCCCTTCTGCCGCACCTGGGCCGCGATCTCACTGCCGAGCTTGCTCAACTCGGCCCGGCGCCGCTCGCGGTATCCGGCCACGTCGAGCATGAGGCGCGAACGTTCGCCCGTCTGCCGGTGTACGGCCAGCCGGGTGAGCTCCTGGAGCGCCTCCAGCACCTCTCCCCCGGGCCCGACGAGTTCGTTGCCCTTGAGGCCCACGACGGACACGAGCGCCCGGTCGCCCTCGACGTCCATGTCGATGTCGCCGTCGATGTCGGCGATGTCCAGCAGGCCCTCGACATAGTCGGCCGCGATCTCACCCTCTTGCTCCAGCGCGCTGACATCCGGCGCCGCCTTCTGCTGCTCAGCCTCGGTCATGGCCGACGTCTCCTTTGTGATCACGACTTCTTGCTGCCGGTGCGCTTGCTGCGGGACTGCCGGCTGGGCTGGTTGCGGACGATCTTAGGCTTGGGCGGCTCCGGCGCGGGAGCCTCCTCGACCGGAGGGCTCTTCTTCAGCTTGGACAGCAGGCCGGGCTTCGGCTTGTCCGGAATCACGTTGCCCTTGGCGTCGAACTGGGGCATCGGGTGGCGGCTGTAGAACCAGTGCTGCTGGCCGAGCGTCCACAGGTTGGTGGTGACCCAGTAGAGGATGAGGCCCAGGGGGAAGTTCAGGCTGAAGATCGCGAACAGCGGCGAGATCCACATGAGGATCTTCTGCTGGGCCGCCATCGGGTTGTCCGGCATCTGCTGGATGGAGCGGGTGACGCTCTGCCGGACGGTGAGGAAGGTCGTCAGCGAGCTGACCGCGACGAAGATGGCGATGATGATCTTGCTGGTGACGTCCGGGGCGGAGAAGAACGTCTCGGAGATGCCGGCGGTCAAGATGTGCGCCTGCTTGGCGCTGTCGACGACTTCCTTCGTCATGCCGTACTTGGTCGCGGTGCCGTTGGCGATCGCCTGGAGCACCGTGAACATCGAGATGAAGATGGGGAACTGCGCCAGGATCGGCAGACAGCCACCGAGGGGGTTGGCTCCGGCGCCCTGGTAGAGCGCCATCACCTCCTGGTTCATGCGCTGTTTGTCGTTCTTATAGCGCTTGCGAAGCTCCTGCACCTTCGGCGCGAGTTCCTGCATCTTCTTCGACGAGCGCATCTGCTTGAGGAAGAGAGGGAAGATCAGGATTCGCATGATCACGGTGAGCGTGATGATGGTCAACGCCCAGTTGAGCCCGCTGGCGGGGTCGATGAAGGTGCTGTACGCCTGGTGGATCCAGGTGATGACTTGGGCGATGAATGTGTACAGCCAGTTCAGCCAGGCGAAATCCACCGGCTTAGCTCCCTTGCGTTTCGTGAGTCCGGACCGAGCGTGGGGGCACCGGGTCTATGCCTCCGGGGTGGAATGGATGGCAGCGCCCGATACGCCGGACAGTTAGCCAAATGCCGCGCAGAGCCCCGTGCACGGCGAGAGCCTCGAGTCCGTACGCACTACAGGAAGGGTAGAAACGGCAGCGCGGACCCAGCATCGGGCTGATGAAGGCCCGATAGAACCGGATCGGGGCGATCAGGATCCGGGCCGTAAGGCTCGGCTCGCCCTGGGGCTGCTCCGTCATCTTGGTCCATCCGTCGCGGACTCTCTCCGCCTCAGCAAACGATCGAGCGCGGCGTCGAGTTCGGCGGCGAGGTCCTCGAATCGCGCTGACGCGGCCGGTGGGTTGGCGCGTATCACCAGCAGGCTACCTCGCGGAAGCCGGTCGAGACGGTCTCGGATCAGGTGTCGGAGGCGGCGTTTGACCTTGTTGCGCACTACCGCGCCACCCACCGCACGGCTGACCACGAAACCCACCAGAGGCGTCTCTTCACCGGAGACCCTCAGGTGCAGCACCAAAGTGGGACGACCTGCCCGGCGGCCACGTTTGATCGCCGCGGCGAAGTCCTCCCCCTTCCGCATACGCGAGTGTCGGGAAAGCACGTTATACGCCTATCGCCCGCCGGCGTGGTTAGCCGGCGGGCGGACAGTCGGACGCGGGACGGTCAGGCCGACAGCTTCGCGCGGCCCTTACGGCGGCGGGCAGCGAGGATGGCGCGACCGGCCCGCGTGCGCATGCGAAGCCGGAAGCCGTGGGTCTTCGCGCGGCGACGGTTGTTCGGCTGGAAAGTACGCTTGCTCACGGGTGGGCTCCAGGCTTGAAGGTGCGCCCGTGGTGGGCGCTTACACACACAGGGATGGCTCGCCACGGGCATGCAAAAGAGCCGTCGTGTGACAAGCCGACCGTCGTACGTTACGGGGCAGGCACGGGTCAGGTCAAACCGAGCGGGTTATCCACCTTTCCACAGGCGAGTTTTCCACCGACGCGGCCGCGTCCACAGTTGTGCACCGAGCTACCACTAGGCTGTGGACAACGTCTTGAACACAGCTGTGCACATCGATACCGCCTCCCACCTTGGACCAGGTACAAGGCTGTGCACAGCCTGTGGATCACCTGTGGATCACGTGTTGATATCACGGGACAGCCATGTTGTGGACGGCGGGGCTGCCCACTATCCCGGACGGCCTCCACTGTGGACAAACCCGCGACAGGGAGGAGAGGGCCGAAGTATGGACCTCGGCGCCGTTTGGGCCAGGGCATTGGGCAATTTCCTCAACGAGAGCGTGCCGGTGCAACAGCGAACCTGGCTCTCGATGGTCCGCCCGATCGCGCTCGCCGACGACACGATCGTGCTCGGTGTCCCCAACGACTTCATCAAGGACCTCATCGAGGGCAAACTGCGCTCGCTCGTGACGCACGCGCTGTCACAGGAGCTCGGCAAGGCCATGCGGCTGGCGGTGATGATCGACACGACCGCGCCGGCGACACCGATGCCGATGCCCGACCTTCATCCCCAGGCCGTGCTCCAGGGTTATCCCCAGGGTGGGGATAACTATCCACAGGCTGTGCAGAGCCCGAATTACCAGGTCTCCGAGCCTCCGCAGTTCTATTCCCCACAGCCTGACCCGCAGCAGGTGGCCACAGATTATCCACAGCGCCAGTTCGGCTTCGAGCAGACGCTGCCCGCCGTGGAGAAGGCCCCGGAACCCGTACAGCCTCGGTGGGAGGCCAAGAGCAGCAAGCCCAGCGAGCCGGCCCGGCTGAACCAGAAGTACACCTTCGAGACGTTCGTCATCGGTGCCAGCAACCGCTTCGCGCACGCGGCGGCGGTCGCGGTGGCCGAGTCGCCCGCCAAGGCGTACAACCCGCTGTTCATCTACGGCGACTCGGGGCTGGGCAAGACGCACCTTCTCCATGCGATCGGGCATTACGCGCAGTCGCTGTACGACGGCGCCCGGGTGCGGTACGTGAGCTCGGAGGAGTTCACCAACGACTTCATCAACAGCATCCGCGACCACAAGGCCGACGGGTTCCGCAGCCGCTACCGGGCCATCGACATCCTGCTTGTGGACGACATCCAGTTCCTGGAGGGCAAGGAGCAGACGCAGGAGGAGTTCTTCCACACCTTCAACACGCTCCACAACGCCAACAAGCAGATCGTCATCTCCAGCGACCGGGCCCCCAAGCAGCTCATCACGCTGGAGGACCGGCTGCGCAACCGGTTCGAGTGGGGACTGATCACCGACGTCCAGCCGCCCGAGCTGGAGACCCGCATCGCCATCCTCAGGAAGAAGGCGATACAGGAGGGCCTGGCCGCGCCGCCCGAGGTGCTCGAGTACATCGCCAGCCGGATCTCCACCAACATCCGCGAGCTGGAGGGGGCGCTGATCCGGGTCACGGCCTTCGCCAGCCTCAACCGGCAGGGCGTCGACCTGCAGCTCGCCGAGGTCGTGCTCAAGGACCTCATCACCTCGGACTCCGGCCCCGAGATCACGATCGCGGCGATCATGGCCAAGACGGCGGAGTACTTCGGCATCAGCATCGACGACCTGTGCGGCAGCTCGCGCAGCCGGGCGCTCGTGAACGCCAGGCAGATCGCGATGTACCTCGCCCGTGAGTTGACCGACCTGAGCCTGCCGAAGATCGGTCAGCAGTTCGGCGGTCGCGACCACACGACCGTCATGCACGCAGAACGGAAGATCCGGTCGCTGATCGCCGAGCGGCGGTCGATGTACAACCAGGTCAACGAGCTAACAATGCGCATCAAACAGACGTCGCCTGGGGCCTGACCGTCATGCACACCCTGTGGAAAACACTGTGGATCAGCGGAAACACCAAAACAGGCAGTGCATTGCGCCCCAAAGTGTCCGAAATATCCGCCAGAATGCCTGGGGATAAAGGTGGGGATAACCTGCGGACAACTTGTGGACAGCCGGTGGATGACTTGTGGACGGCCTGTGTACAGCGGTTTTCCGATCTATCGGGAGCCCCCGATTTTCTGTGGATAACCTGTGGACAGCCAGTGGATAACCGGTGGATGAAGGCCATGTGATCTGGGGATGGCCTGTGGGCAACGGAAGACTGTCCCCAGGCGCGGAAGTTACCCCCAGGCTCTACCCACATCCCCAGTGGATGAAAACAGCGGTGTTGAAGTGCGGAAACACGGGCTGTCCACAGTATCCACAGCCCCTAGTGTGAAGACCACATATCTCTCTCTCAAAGAACTCAAGACCCATAGAGGGGTTCCGCCCGTCCGGATGCTCGGGAGAGTGAACACTTGAGTCAGCGACGAAACCCAGGAGGTTGATCAGCGTGATGTTCCGAATCGAGCGAGACGTGCTCGCTGAGGCGGTGGCATGGACGGCACGCAGCCTCCCGGCCCGCCCGTCGGTGCCCGTACTGGCCGGGATGCGGCTGGAGGTCACCGAGGACCAGCAGTTGAAGCTGTCCGGCTTCGACTACGAGGTCTCCGCGGAGGTGACGCTGGAGGTCCACACCGGCGAAGCGGGTGTGGTGCTCGTCTCGGGCAAGCTGCTCGCCGAGATCACCCGCGCGCTTCCCGCACAGCCTGTGGACTTCGTGGTGGACGGCCCGAAGGCCGTCGTCACCTGCGGCAGTGCCCGGTTCACCCTGCTGACCATGCCTGTGGAGGACTACCCCACGCTGCCCGCCATGCCGCCAGCCGCCGGGCGTGTGGGCAGCGACGTGTTCGCCTCCGCGGTCGCGCAGGTCGCCGTCGCCGCGGGCAGGGACGACACGCTGCCGATGCTCACCGGCGTGCGGATGGAGATCGAGGGCGACACCGTGACGCTCGCGGCCACCGACCGCTACCGCCTGGCCGTACGCGAGCTGAAGTGGCAGCCCGGACAGCCCGACTTCTCCGCCATCGCGATGGTCCCCGGCAAGACCCTCGCCGACACGGCGAAGGCGCTGGGGTCCACGGGCGCCGAGGTGGAGATCGCGTTGAGTTCCGCCGGAGGCACCGGTGAGGGTATGATCGGCTTCTCCAGCGCCGGGCGCCGCACCACGACGCGCCTGCTCGACCCCGAGTTCCCCAAGTACCGCTCGCTGCTGCCTACGGAGTTCTCCGCCAAGGCCGAGTTGTCCACAGGCCCGTTCGTCGAGGCGGTCAAGCGCGTGGCCCTGGTCGCCGAGCGCAACACCCCGGTCCGCATGGCGTTCAAGGACGGGGAGGTCGTCCTTGAGGCGGGCAGCGGCGACGAGGCCCAGGCCGTCGAGGCGCTGCAGGTGGACTACGACGGCGAGGAGATGAACATCGCCTTCAACCACCAGTTCCTTCTGGAGGGCCTCGGGGCGATCGACTCCGATGTGGCCAGGCTGCAGATGACCACGTCCACCAAGCCCGCTATCCTCACCGGCGGCAAGCCTGTGGATGGCGACGCGACACCTGACTACCGCTACCTGATCATGCCCATCCGCTTGTCCAGCTGAAATGATGGAAGCCTGACAAGAGGGGGCGCATGATGCAGATCGGCCTGGTCGGACTCGGCAAGATGGGCGGCAACATGGCCGAGCGGCTTCGCCGCGGCGGTCACGAGGTCGTCGGCTACGACCGCGATCCGGCGATCAGTGACGTCGGCGGGCTCAAGGAGCTGGTCGAACGCCTGCAGGCGCCCCGCGTCGTGTGGGTGATGGTCCCGGCGGGCGCCGCCACCCAGCAGACGGTCGACGAGCTCGGCAAGCTTCTCGACGAGGGCGACATCGTCGTCGACGGCGGTAATTCACACTATGTGGACGACCAGAAGCACGCGGCCGAGCTCGCCGGGCGCGGCATCGGCTTCGTCGACTGCGGCGTGAGCGGCGGCGTGTGGGGGCTGCAGAACGGCTACGCGCTGATGTGCGGCGGCGACAAGGCCCACGTCGAGCACGTGATGCCGATCTTCGAGACGCTCAAGCCGGAGGGGCCCGACGGGTTCGTCCACGCGGGCGACGTCGGCGCCGGCCACTTCGCGAAGATGGTCCACAACGGCATCGAGTACGGCATGATGCAGGCCTTCGCCGAGGGCTGGGAGCTGCTTGAGGCCTCCGACGTGGTCAAGGACGTGCGGGGTTCCTTCAGCAGCTGGCGCACGGGCACCGTGATCCGTTCGTGGCTGCTCGACCTGCTGGTGCGGGCGCTCGACGAGGACCCCGAGCTCAAGGAGCTGCGCGGCTACGCGCAGGACTCCGGCGAGGGCCGGTGGACGGTGCAGGCCGCGGTCGACCACGCCGTGCCGCTGCCGGTGATCACCGCCGCGCTGTACGCGCGCTTCGCCTCCAGGCAGGACGACTCCCCCGCGATGAAGGTCGTGGCCGCGCTGCGCAACCAGTTCGGCGGCCACGCTGTGGAGACGAACGACGACAAGAAGTAGTTTTCCACAGGCGGCACGGCGGTGGCCCGGCCGCCGCCGCGGGCCACTACCCTTCGTGGGGTGCACGTCGCCCACCTCTCGCTGACCGACTTCCGGTCCTACGCCTCCGTGGAGCTCGGCCTTGAGCCGGGCGTCACGGCGTTCGTGGGGCCCAACGGGCAGGGCAAGACCAACCTGGTCGAGGCGCTGGGCTACGTGGCCAGCCACTCCAGCCACCGCGTCGCCAACGACGCCCCGCTCGTACGGCAGGGCGCGGGCCGGGCGGTCGTCCGCTGCGCCGTCCACAGGGACGAGCGGCGGGCGCTGGTCGAACTGGAGATCAACCCGGGCAAGGCCAACCGGGCCAGGCTCAACCGTTCGCCGGTCTCCCGCCCGCGCGAGGTCGTCGGCCTGCTGCGCACGGTGCTGTTCGCGCCGGAGGATCTCGCGCTGGTGAAGGGCGATCCGTCCGAGCGGCGACGCTTCCTCGACGACCTGCTCGTCGCCAGAGCGCCCAGATTCGCCGCTGTGCGGGCCGACTACGACCGGGTGCTCAAACAGCGCGGGGCGTTGCTCCGCGCGGCCGCACAGGCCCGTAGAGGCGCGCGCGGCGCCCGTCGGGCCGAGAGCGACACCGCGTTCGCGGCGGCGGGCGCCGGCGACGTGCTGAGCACGCTGGAGGTGTGGGACGCCCATCTCGCCCGGCACGGCGCCGCGCTCCTGCGGGCCCGGCTCGATCTGGTCGAAGCCCTGCGGCCGCTGGTCGCGGGAGCGTACTCTTCCCTTGCCCCGTCGAGCGGAGCGGCAACGCTCGACTATCGCAGCACGTTGTCCACAGGTGGGGATGATCCTGAGGGCGAAGAGCCCGGTGGACATGGATCTTCGGATGCGCACACGTTATCCACAGGCCTGGGGAAAACTCTTGAGGAACAGCTGCGCGAGCGGCTGCTGGAGGTCCGCGCGGCCGAGCTGGAGCGGGGGGTCACCCTCGTCGGCCCGCACCGCGACGACCTGGTCCTGGGTCTCGGCGACCTGCCCGCCCGCGGCTACGCCAGTCACGGCGAGTCCTGGTCGTTCGCCCTCGCGCTGCGGCTGGCCGCCTACGACCTGCTGCGCGCCGACGGCGGCGATCCCGTGCTGATCCTCGACGACGTCTTCGCCGAACTCGACACCCAGCGCAGACGGCGGCTGGCCGAGATCGTCGCCTCCGCCGAGCAGGTGCTGATCACCGCCGCGGTGCCGGACGACGTACCCGGTGAGCTCGTCGGCGCCCGTTTCGACGTCACAGAGGGAAGTGTGAGCCGTGTCCGCTGAGGACAACCCCGCCGCCCGCGGCGCGGCCATGGCCAGGGAGAAACTCGCCCAGGCCAAGGCCGACGCCGCCAAACGCGGTCAACTCCCCCGCCGGGAGTCGCGCCGCAGGGCGCCGGGGCTGCGGCGGCAGGCCGGCGACCCGCAGCTGTTCGGGCGGGCGATCTCCGACCTGCTCGCCGACCGGGGCTGGGAACGGTCCGCGGCCGTCGGCGGGGTTTTCGGCCGCTGGTCCGACATCGTGGGCACCGACCTCGCCGCACACACCAAACCGGAGGGTTTCGCGGACGGCGAGGTCCTGATCGCCGCCGACTCCACGGCCTGGGCGACGCAGGTCAGACTGCTCGCCCGCACCCTCGTGCGCAGGCTCAACGAGGAGCTCGGTGTCGGCACGGTGACGAAAGTGAAGGTCAGAGGGCCGCAGAACGCGCCACGCCCGACGGGAGGGCTGCGGGTGACCGGCAGCAGAGGCCCCGGTGACACCTACGGCTAGGCCGTACCGGGCGATCAGAGAGCCGCAGGCGCGCTGAGCCCCCAACCCAGAGGGGGGATGCTTGAGTGGGGGGAAAACGAGCTACAGGGCATCACAGGCGCGTTCAATGCCACTTTCTGCGCTCCGAGCCGGTAGAATGAAACCGGATTCCGGACACGTCCGCTTGCGTGTCACCCCGGCAGCAAGCCGACTCCCCCGGGTGGCCGCGCATCGGGGCACTCACGACGGTGACGGGCACGGCAAGACAAGCTGACAACAAGTTGTCACACTTGCCGCGTGTCCGCGGCAGGAGGATTTCGCACTTGTCCTACGACGCTAGCTCAATCACCGTACTCGAGGGCCTTGAGGCGGTTCGCAAGCGCCCGGGTATGTATATCGGCTCGACCGGCGAACGCGGCCTGCACCACCTTGTCTACGAGATCGTGGACAACTCGGTGGACGAGGCGCTCGCGGGTCACGCCGACCGCATCGACGTCACGCTCCTCGCCGACAACGGCGTCAGGGTCGTGGACAACGGCCGGGGCATTCCGACCGGCATCCACCCTGTCGAGAAGCGCTCGGCGGTCGAGGTCGTGCTGACCACGCTCCACGCGGGCGGCAAGTTCGACGGCAAGTCCTACGCGGTCTCCGGCGGCCTGCACGGCGTCGGCTCCGCCGTCGTCAACGCGCTGTCCACAGCCATGGACGTCGAGGTCAAGCAGAACGGCCACTTCTGGCGTCAGCGCTACGAGATGGCCAAGCCGACCGCGCCGCTCGCCCAGGGCGAGCAGACCGCCGAGACCGGCACCACGATCACCTTCTGGGCCGACCCGGGCATCTTCGAGACCACGATGTGGAACTTCGAGACGCTCTCGCGGCGCTTCCAGGAGATGGCCTTCCTCAACAAGGGCCTGACGATCACGCTGACCGACGAGCGGCCCGACCACGTCGACGGCGACGAGTCCCACCGGGTCGAGTACTTCTACGAGGGCGGTCTGGCCGACTTCGTCCAGCACCTCAACGCCAAGAAGGAACCGGCGCACGCCTCGATCATCGCCTTCGAGGAGGAGGGCGAGGGCATCGCGGTCGAGATCGCCATGCAGTGGAACAACTCCTACTCGGAGTCCATCTACTCCTTCGCCAACACGATCAACACCGCCGAGGGCGGCACCCACGAGGAGGGCTTCCGCGCCGCGCTGACCTCGATCGTCAACCGCTACGCGCGTGAGCAGAAGTTCCTCAAGGAGGGCAAGGACGACAACCTCTCCGGTGAGGACGTCCGCGAGGGCCTGACCGCGATCATCTCGGTCAAACTGGCCGACCCGCAGTTCGAGGGGCAGACCAAGACCAAGCTGGGCAACACCGAGGCCAAGTCGTTCGTCCAGAAGGCGTGCAACGACCACCTGCGCGACTGGTTCGAGCGCAACCCGGGCGAGGCCAAGGACGTCATCAACAAGTCGCTGCAGGCCGCCCGCGCCCGCATCGCCGCACGCCAGGCCCGCGACCTGACCCGGCGCAAGTCGCTGCTGGAGTCCGGCAGCGGCCTGCCGGGCAAGCTGGCCGACTGCCAGTGGAACGACCCGGAGAAGTGCGAGCTGTTCATCGTCGAGGGCGACTCGGCCGGCGGCTCGGCCAAGGGCGGCCGCGACTCGCGTTTCCAGGCGATCCTGCCGATCCGCGGCAAGATCCTGAACGTTGAGAAGGCCCGCATCGACAAGGTCCTCAAGAACAACGAGGTCCAAGCCCTGATCACGGCGCTCGGCACCGGCGTGCACGACGAGTTCGACATCGCCAAGCTGCGCTACCACAAGGTGATCCTGATGGCCGACGCCGACGTCGACGGCCAGCACATCAACACCCTGCTGCTGACGCTGCTGTTCCGGTTCATGCGGCCGCTGATCGAGGCCGGGCACGTCTACCTGTCCTGCCCGCCGCTCTACAAGATCAAGTGGAACCGCAGCGGAGACGACGCCTCCTACGCCTACTCCGACGCCGAACGCGACGCCGTCATCGCCGAGGGGATCGCGGCGGGCAAGCCGGACCCGCGCCCGCGTGACAACGTCCAGCGCTTCAAGGGTCTGGGCGAGATGAACGCCGGCCAGCTCTGGGAGACCACGATGAACCCGGAGACCCGGCTGCTGCGCCTGGTCACGCTCGACGACGCCGCACAGGCCGACGACCTGTTCAGCGTGCTGATGGGCGAGGACGTCGAAGCCCGGCGCGACTTCATCATCCGCAACGCCCGCGACGTCCGTTTCCTCGACGTTTAGCCAGACAAAGGATCACCACCTGTGACGGAAGTGAACACCACTCCCCCGGCTGAGCGCATCGAGCCTGTGGACATCCAGTCCGAGATGCAACGCAGCTACATGGACTACGCGATGTCCGTCATCGTGTCCCGTGCGCTGCCGGACGTCCGCGACGGCCTCAAGCCGGTGCACCGCCGGGTCCTGTACGCCATGTACGACGGCGGCTACCGTCCCGACCGCGGCTACTTCAAGTGCGCCCGCGTCGTCGGTGACGTGATGGGCACCTACCACCCGCACGGCGACACCTCCATCTACGACGCGCTCGTCCGGCTGGCCCAGCACTGGTCGCTGCGCTACCCGCTGGTCGACGGCCAGGGCAACTTCGGCTCGCCGGGCAACGACCCGGCGGCGGCGATGCGCTACACCGAGTGCAAGCTCGCGCCCATCGCCATGGAGATGCTGCGCGACATCGACAAGGACACCGTCGACTTCCGGCCCAACTACGACGGCAAGTCGCAGGAGCCCGACGTCCTTCCGGCCCGTTTCCCGCAGCTGCTGGTCAACGGCTCCGGCGGCATCGCGGTCGGGATGGCCACCAACATCCCGCCGCACAACCTGCGCGAGGTCGGCGCCGCCGTCAAGTGGTGCCTGGAGAACCCGGGGGCGAGCGACGAGGAACTCCTTGAGGCGGCCGTCGGGCTGGTCAAGGGGCCCGACTTCCCCACCAAGGGCCTCATCGTGGGCCGCAGGGGCATCGAGGACGCCTACCGCACCGGCCGCGGGTCCATCACCATGCGGGCCGTGGTCGAGGTCGAGGAGGACGGCAAGGGCCGCCAGGCGCTGGTCGTCACCGAGCTGCCCTACCAGGTCAACCCGGACAACCTGGCGTTGAAGATCGCCGAGCTGGTCCGCGAGGGCAAGTTGACGGGCATCGCCGACGTACGGGATGAGAGCTCGTCCCGGGTCGGGCAGCGGCTGGTGATCGTCCTCAAGCGGGACGCGGTCGCGAAGGTCGTCCTCAACAACCTGTACAAGCACACCCAGCTGCAGGACACCTTCGGCGCCAACATGCTGGCGCTGGTCGACGGTGTGCCGCGCACGCTGCGGCTCGACCAGTTCGTCCGGCACTACGTGGCCCACCAGATCGAGGTCATCGTCCGGCGCACGCGCTACCTGCTGCGCAAGGCCGAGGAGCGCGCCCACATCCTGCGCGCGCTGCTCAAGGCGCTCGACCGGCTCGACGAGGTCATCGCGCTCATCCGGGCCTCCGACTCGGCCTCGCACGCCCAGCAGGGCCTGATGGCGCTTCTTGAGATCGACGAGGTGCAGGCGCAGGCCATCCTGGACATGCAGCTGCGCAAGCTGGCCGCCCTGGAGCGTCAGTCCATCCAGGACGAGTTCGAGAACCTGATGACGCAGATCGCCGAGTACAACGCGATCCTCGCCAGCGAGGCCCGCCAGCGCGAGATCGTCAACGAGGAGCTCGCCGAGATCGTCGCCAAGTACGGCGACGAGCGGCGCACGGAGATCATCGCCTACGACGGCGACATGTCGATCGAGGACCTGATCGCCGAGGAGGGCGTGGTCGTCTCGATCACCCGTGACGGTTACGCCAAGCGGACCAAGACCGACCTCTACCGGGCGCAGAAGCGCGGCGGCAAGGGTGTTCGGGGTGCGCAGTTGCGCCAGGACGACATCGTCGACCACTTCTTCGTCACCACGACCCACCATTGGCTGCTGTTCTTCACGAACAAGGGCCGGGTCTACCGGGTCAAGGCATACGAGTTGCCCGACGTGGCGCGTGACGCGCGGGGCATGCATCTTGCGAACCTTCTGGCGATGCAGCCCGACGAAACAGTCATGGAAGTTCTCGATCTGCGTGACTACGAGGTCGCGCCGTACCTCGTGCTGGCCACCCGCAGCGGGCTGGTCAAGAAGACCCGGCTGTCCGAGTACGACTCCCCCAGGACGGGGGGGCTGATCGCGATCAACCTCAGGGACGACGACGAGGTGATCGCCGCCCGGCTCGTCTCCGAGCAGGACGATCTGCTGCTGGTCTCCAAGGGAGCCCAGTCGATCCGGTTCACCGCCTCCGACGAGGCGCTGCGCCCGATGGGCCGCGCGACCAGCGGCGTCATCGGCATGCGGTTCCTGGAAGGCGACGAACTTCTCGCCATGAATCGGATCGCAGACGGTCAAGATGTGCTTATCGCCACCAAGGCTGGGTACGCGAAGCGGACACCCGTCGAACAGTATCCAGTTCAGGGCCGAGGTGGTAAGGGGGTGCTGACGGCAAAGATCGTCAGCGCTCGTGGCAAGCTGGTCGGAGCCGTTATGGTCAACCCGGAGGACGAGGTCTTCGCGATCACATCCGCGGGCGGGGTGATCCGCACGAGTGCCGGGGAGATCAAGCAGTCCGGCCGCCAGACCATGGGAGTGCGCTTGATGAATCTCGCTGACGGCGACAGCGTCGTCGCCCTCGCCCGCAACGCCGAGTCGCTGGAGACTTCGGTGGAGGCCGAGGAAGACGGGGGAGGAGAATAAAAGATGAGCGCCGCCCAGGGTGGGTCCGCCAAGACCAAGTCGACAGCTCGCGAGAACGGGCAGCCGAGGCAGCAGCCGGACAACCGTGACCCGCAGGTCAGGGACGAGCGGGTAGCACCGGTCGCCGGGCCTGTCTCCCCTCCGCCTCCTGCGGCCGAGGAGGCTCCGGCCGAAGGCAACGAGACCGCGCGCCTGCGTCCGTCCCTGATGTCCGAGGCTCCGCCGGCCAAGATCGAGCTCGGCGGCAAGAAGAAGGGTTCCGGCGGTTCTGCCGCCCGGCTCCCCCGCAAGGCCCATCTGGTCCTGCGGCGGGTCGAGCCGTGGTCGGCCATGAAGTTCAGCTTCGTGCTGTCGCTGGTCTGCTTCGTCGTGCTCTTCGTCGCCGTCGCCGTGCTCTACATGGTGCTGTCGATGCTCGGGGTCTTCGACTCGCTCGTCGACCTGGTCAACCAGCTGGGCAAGGGTGAGCAGGGGCAGAACAGCATCCCGCTCGACATCGCCTCGTGGTTCGAGCCGGTACGCATCCTGGGCTACACCGCGTTGATCGGCGCGGTGAACGTGGTCCTCATCACGGCGCTGTCCACGCTGGGGGCGGTCATCTACAACCTGTCCGCCGACCTGGTGGGCGGGGTCGAGGTCACCTTCAGCGAGGCTGAATAGCGGTCGGGCTCGCGCCGCCCACCCGGGGTTTCCACCTGGGAGGCGGCGCGAGCAGTGCCCGTGGCACGGTAAGCTTTTCCTCGTCCGAACATGCGGTTCGCAGGCTGGTGCGAGGTGCGATATCGTTCGGTGCGCGGGGCTATAGCTCAGACGGTTAGAGCGCTTCCCTGATAAGGAAGAGGTCCCAGGTTCAAGTCCTGGTAGCCCCACCCAGTTGACCGACGAAAAGGCCGCTGTCCGATTTTCGGAGAGCGGCCGTTTTGCTGTCCGCGCGACTTACCGTTCTCGACCGAGCGCGCGCTACGCGACCGGCCCGCCGGAAGACCCGTGCGCCGGAGCGGGCGAGGGGGTTCAGGGGCGGCCGCTCCGGCGTACGGGTGGGTGGATCTCGCGGATGATCTGGATGAACGTGCGGACGCGGGCGGTGTCCTCGCCCGCGCGCCACAGCAGCCCGTACTCGATGGGTGGGGCGTCGCTGAAGGGTACGAAGACCACGCCGGGCCGGGTGTAGTAGCGGGCGCCGCGCGCGGCGACCACCGAGACGCCCTGGCCGAAGCTGACGTGGGAGAGCACTTCCTGCCAGTAGGTGATGGGCGGCCCGTGCGGAATGTTCCGGCCGGAGGGGGTCCGGCGCGGGTAGTGGTGGTCCAGCCAGTAGTCCGGGATTATTCCGGCCATCGGCAGCAGGGTGGCGTCTGCGAGGTCTTCCAGCGAGATCGTCTCCCGCTGGGCGAAGGGGTGTACGTCAGGGACCATGAGTGCGCGTGGCTCGGAGAAGATGACGGGGCCGAGGGCGATGTCCGGTTCGTCGATGGGGAGCGCGGTGAGTTGGAGGTCGACCTTCCCGCTGCGGAGCGGTCCGAGCGGGTCGCCCAGCAGCACTTCCTGGATGTGGACCGCGCAGTCGGGGTGGCGGACCCGGAAGAGGTCGGCGGCCTGGACGACGAGATCGCCCGACCACAGGGAGGAGAAGCCGACGCCCAGCGTGCCGGTGATGCCGCGAGCGGCGATGGCGGCCTGTTCGAGGCCGGCTCCGATCTGCTCGTAGGCCGGGCGCAGAGTGTCGCACAGTTGCTGTCCCAGAGCGGTGAGTCGCACGTTGCGGCTGGTGCGTTCGAACAGCGGTGCGCCGACCTGGCGCTCCAGTTTCTTGATGGTCTGGCTGATCCGGCCGGTGGTCACGCGCAGGCTCTCGGCGGTGCGCCCGAAGTGCAGTTCCTCGGACAGGGTGAGGAAAGCCTCTAGTTCATGACGTTCGAGCACGAGCCCCTCCGTTGAACCCGGTTAAAGAATCGTTCCACTTTCCGCCCCTTGATCGGCTTTCCGGGCCGGTGCAGGCTGTACCAATGAGCAAGATCGCGGCGGTGGTTCACCTCTCCATGGACGGCGTGGTGGAGGAGTTCACGCACAGCAGCCCGTTCTGGGACGACTAGCAGGACAAGTTCCAGCACGGCAGCCCGGCAAGAACATCAACCTGTCCGGCAGCATCAGCCTGACCCGGAGCCTGCTGCGGGCCGGACTCGTCGACGAACTGCACCTGCTGGTGCATCCGCTCGTTGTGGGTACCGGGATGCGCCTGTTCGAGGAGAACTCCGACCGGCTGCTGCTCAAGCTCACCCGCTCCACCACCTTCACCACCGGCGTGCTGGACCTGACCTACCAGCCCGCCTGACCTCGGCCGCGTCGACGGTTTCCGGTGCTGTCGCCACGTCTACGACGTTCGGGACGGCGGCGGCGACTGTCGGCGGTGCGGTGTCCCGCTCGCCCAGAGCTCTCTGGGTGAATCCCCTCCAGGTGGCCGACGGGGGCGGCATACTGGGCGGGCCTGACCTGTGTTCACTCCGGGTCGGTTTACCAGCGGGCCCGCTCCTCTTATGCGCCGGAGGGGCGGGCCGGCTGACGTTTCGGGGCCGATGGGGTGCGGCGCAGGATGTCGATCGGGGTGCCGGGCGGAACTCTGCGGAGTTTGCGCAGGTCGTGGGTGTGCAGGCGGATGCAGCCGTGGGAGATCCGGGTGCCGGTCACACCGATCTGGCGGGCGCCGTCGAGCGGGCCGTGGATGGCCACCAGCGGGTCGGAAGCACCGTCGGGTACGGCGTGCGCCGAGGTGACCAGCAGGAACGGGACATACGGCGGATGCAGTCGCGGCTCCTGGAAGGCCACGAAGAAGCGGCCGGCGGGGGTCGGGTGCTCGGCCGTGCCCACACCGGCGGGCACCTTGAGGACTCTGCGGCCGGCCCGGTAGAGGGTGAGCCGGGTGCGGGAAAGGTCGACGACGATCCGGTACGGCGTGCGGCCATGTCTGACGCGGTGGTCGCGGACCCAGGCGGTCGAGCCGTTGGGGCGTTGGGCAAGGCGCACTCTCACCCATCCGGGGCGGGTGCCGATGATCGGGAGGATCGTGCGGTGACCGTACCAGGTGGGGGGAATGCGACCGGTGCGTTTGCGGCCGGGACGGGCGTACGTCGGCACAGGCTCCCGCACGATGGCGAGCCGGGTGATGTCGGACTTCGGGGAAGCTTCGACGGTTTCGGCAGGGAATATCACTGCGAACTGCCCCAAGGCAGCAAGCGTCAGTAGGCGTACCAAATCGCGGCACCTTTCGGCGAGCCTCCGCCCAATATGCGTCACAGTGAGCGATCTTATGTCACTGGAGGTAACTATCTGGAGCCCCAGGAGTCATGGAGGAGGCCGAATGCGCAGGAGACTGTTTCGCAGATGTCTGCTGATCGCTGCCGCGACCGTACTCATGTCCGGGTCGATCGCGGAGGCCGCCGACGGGATGGCAGCCAACCACGAACCGGGCGTGTTCAGCGAGGTCGAGATCACCGGGAAGGGGCCGGGCCGGTCGGTGACCGGATACCAGGCGCCCGAGTGGTTCAACCCGCTAGGCGGCTATCCGGGGACGGTCCCGCCGGGGTCGATGCCATACGACATCGGCTTCGCGGGCACGCTCAGGATCACTGACCCGGTCACCGGGCAGAGCGCACTGACGTACTGCATCGATCTGCGGACCGACACCGACGACGGCGTTCACTACCGGGCCGGAGCGTGGGACGAGGCGAATGTCTCCCACCTCGGCTACGTCGAATACATTCTGCAGCACTACTTCCCATCCACGCACGAGCCCGAAGGGCTCGGCGAGGACAAGCGGGCGGCCGCCGTACAGGCCGCGATCTGGTACTTCAGCGACAACTACGTCGTATCCGTGGCGAACCCGCTCAGGCGCGTCGTGGAGACGATCGTGGAGAGCGCGCTTCGTCACGGACCGAGCCCCGAGCCGAGGACGCCCAAGGTCGAGATCACGCCGTCGGAACTGCCGGCGCCGTCCGGGGAGATCGTGGGACCGTTCACCGTCCGGGCGGACGGACCCGCGCGAATCAGGCTGTTCGGGGTCGAGGTCTTCACGGACCCGGCCGGCAAGCACCGGATCGCCGACGGCTCGGAGGTCCGCCCCGGCCAGCGCCTGTGGGCCTACAGCCTGTCGCCGGAGCAGCCGCAGGGCTTCCTCATCGAGCGCGTGGTGAAGGGCCTCGTCGGTACGGTCTACCTGTACGACGGCTCGAACCCGCACCTTGAGAAGGCTCAGAAGATCATCCTGGCGCAGCCGATCAAGGCGGTCGCCAAGGGCGGTGCCAAGCTGAAGCCGTTCGACGCCGGCCGACTGGAGGTCGTCAAGCGGATCAAGGGCAACGGCGCCGGGCACCAGGGCCAGATCAAGATCAACGTCGACTGCACCTACCCGACGTTCAAGCGCACGATCACCATCCCCGCGGGCGCGAAGGCCGGAGACCGGACCTTCCTGTTCAAGGGGATCGCGACGGGCAGTGTCTGCAAGGTCACCGAGACGGCCACCGGCGCCAACAAGCGGGCCAAACTGGTCGGCACGCCCACCATCGTGCCGTCGCACGTGAAGATCGAACACTGTAAGACACAGCGCATCACCGTGACCGACACCTTCCGCAAGGTCGTTCACCGGCACCGCCACCGTGACCACGGGGGACGGCGGCACCGGGAGCACCGGGAGTTCGAGGTCGCAGGCTGAGCACAACAGTGGGGTGGCGGCCGAACCGGCCGCCACCCTCGTCGCCCGGTAGCCGCCCGGCGCTCGCCAGGCCAGACGGCTAACGGGGGAGATCTCGTCGATCAGACTCGGTCGCTAGGTGGCCCGGTCTCCGATCGCCACCTTGACGACCGAGCCGTCAAGGGTGATCGACGAGATGTGGTCCTTACACTTCCGCCATGTACGGTTGCCGTACCTGGTCACTGAAGAAAGTAGCGGTGCCGCCGTCGTCGTAGGAGACGGTCAGCCGGAGCTTGCTGGAGTGGTACATATTCAGCGATATATCGGTGATGGTGCCGCATCTGCCCTTTATGGTGATACGGTCGCCGATCGCGAAACGGTTCATCTGACCACGGTCGCGTCGGACCCACATGCCGATCTCGCGCAGGTTGACCTTCTTGTGTTCGGTACGGCCAGGCTTGCGAAGAGTCGCGGACTCGGGAGCGGTGCCGGCGAAGGCGACCCAGAGCTCCCACTCGTCGCGGACGAGGGTGAGCATCGGTCCGTTGGCGTCACTCTCGCTGGTGACCCTCCAACCGCGCTGCACGGCCTTGGTCTCTAACGCGTTCGGATTCATCGTGACCTCCTGGTGCGTAGATTCGTGGCATTTACCAGTAGACGTGGTCGGGTGTGTGGTCAGAGTAAATTTCCGAACCACCCGCTCGCCCGATCCATGCCACGGTTACGGACGGTTGCTTTCCCATTACGTATAACGAATGACGGTTACCGCGACAGCCAGGTCCACGTGTCCGCGACGGTCTCTTCTACCGGACGGCAGCGCAACCCTGTGGCCTGGGCGCGGGTGGTGTCGGTGTGGATCAAACCGGCCAGATGAGGCTCCGGCGGGATCCAGCAGGGCAGTTCGGCCCAGCGGTCGATGCCGGCGGCCGTGATCTCCTCGGGGGTCTTCCAGTCGAGGTCGGCGTCGGCGCCGGTCACGGCGATAGCCGCCTCCAGCAGCGAGCGCATGCTGGTGTGGCCTGCGGGATTGACGAGATTGGTCGGGCCTGGGGGAGCGGCGAGGATCCAGGCGGCCAGGTCGCGGACGTCGACGAACCGCACCGGCAGCTCGGGCGGGCCGGGCGCGAGCACCGTGCCGCCTCTGGCGATGAGGTCCAGCCAGTAGGGCAGCCGCCCGCCGTTCTCGTGAGGGCCCAGGATGAGGCCGGCCCGCGCCAGGACGGCACGGTCGCCGAAGGCCGCGAGGGCGGCGAGTTCGCCGCCGCGTTTGTTGGGAGCGTACTCGCCGGTTTCGGCCTTGGCGGAGGCTTTTACCGTGGGGTGGCTTTCGTCGAGGTCGCGAGGCAGGGGCGGGGCGTAGACCGCTCTGCTGGAGACGTACACATAGCGTTCGGCGCGGTCGGTCAGGGCGGTGGCGCTGTGGGTGACGGCCTTCGGGGCGCCTGCCCAGGTGTCGAGCACGGTGTCCCATTCGCCGTCGAGGGTGGCGAGGTCGGCGGGGGACAGGCGGTCGCCTCTGAGCTGCCGGGCGGCGGGGTGTGCCCAGGAGGCATGGCCTCTGGTGAACGTCGTGACCTTCCAGCCGTGGGAGATGGCCAGGGTGACGACGGTTCTGCCAACGAAGCCTGTTCCTCCGAGGACCAGCATGCGGTTCACCTGGGCGATGCTAGCCGCAGACAGATCGCACTGCCCGGAACAGCGCCACCCTGTGGATAGCCGAGTTGAAAGCGGCGAGCCTGTGGATAACTTTTGGGGCGGCTCGGGTCGGCGAGGTGCCGTCCGTGATGGCTTGAACCCCGGAGGGACCGGGTGCAGGAGGACCGGCGACGCTGGAAGGACCGGGCTCAGGAGGACCGTCGACGGTGGTTCGGGCCGAGGGGGCGCTGCTGGACTCGTGGGGCGGAGGCGGGTTGTGGTGGAGGGCCCGGGAGAGGTGGTGCTCACAGTTCGGGAGGGTGCGGGATCGGCTGATCGACTCCAGCAGTTCGGGGGTGAGGCGGTCGAGGCGGGGGCGGATGTCCGCGCGGAGGTCGGGGGCGTGGGTGGGACGTTCGGCCGGGCGGAGGGACCAGCGGGCATGCAGGAAGCGCTGGACGAGTTTTCCGGCTTCGATCTGGTCGCGGAAGATCGTGGTGGTGAGAGTGGGGTCGAGGCCCATCCGCTGTGAGCGTTCCGTCACTGATGTGAGTAGGTGTCGCTCGCGGTCCGGGTCGTCGATCGGGCGGCCGGTGATCCACTTGGCGGCTGCGACCGGGTGCGCCAGCATCAGGCGGTCGGCTGAGAGCTGAACGAATCTGATGAGGGCGTGGTGGCGGTTCGTCGGGACTTGGGCGGATGTGAGGTGTCGGTGGTCGGTGGGCCGGGGGTGGGTGGATGCGGCGGATGGGAAGTGGTTGGTGAGGGCCGTGACGGTGACCAATACGGGGGCCAGTACGGTCATGGCGGGCATGCAGGGGTCCTCGCGGGGATCGGAGAGGTACGGTTCAACGGGTGATCATCGAGATCGACGTGGAGAGAGCGGCGCCGTCCGACCTGCCGCCGGGGGGCACCTGTGTGGTCGCCAGGCGGGGCGACGAGGTCGTGGGCTGGGCGTATCTGCTGGGGGACGGGGAACCCCGTCCGGTCTTCCTGGAGACCGGCCGACTGGACGTGGCCGCGTACACGGAGCTGATGGGTGTCGCGCGGACGCTGGCGGGGTCGGCGGGCATGACGTGGATCACCTCCGGGTCCGAGCGTGACAGGCAGGTGGCCGCAGCGGTCGGTGCCACGCTGACGGAGGAGCTCGACGCCATGTGGGAGTCTCCCCGTACGGCCTGGCCGCAGCCGACCGGCCTCGGGCGGGAGCACACCGGAGCCGACGACACCCTGCTGGCCGAGTTGTACACACGTCTGGGGGAGCAGCGCTGCGACGAAACCGGCTGCACCACCGTGTGGACCGCCGCCGACGTGGCCGCCGCGACCGACGGCCAGGTCCTGTGTGTCCTGGAAGGACCTGACGGGCTGCGCGCCGTGGCCGGGGCGATGCCGGAGGCCGGGGCGGGGGTCGCGGGTGCCGAGCGGGTTCAGACGGAGATCGGGGCGGGGGTCGCCGATGCCGAGCGGGTTCAGGTGTGGGTGGTCGAGGACGGGCTGTCGGAGGGTGAGCGCGGGAGGCTGGTCGCCGGTGTGCTCGGCCTGGTTCGGCGCCGCCATCCTTCGGTCGGGGCCGCTTACGCGACAATCCCGGCGCCGGGGTTCACGAAACTCGAGAACGACGTCCGGTACGAAGCTTCATAGTGGAGGCATGATCATTCGAGCCGTCCTCACCTTGCTGGCCATCCCGATCTCCGCGGTCGTAGTGAGTTCGCCCGCCGAGGCCGAGTCGAAGGAGTCGGCGCGGCGCAAGCTGGCCCAGCTCAAGGTCGCCAAGCCGTTGTCCGCCCGGGGGTACGACCGCGCCCGGTTCCAACCGCGCTGGGCCCACCACCGGGGCCGGTGCGACGCTCGCGAGACCGTCCTGGCCCGCGACGGCAAGGGCGTGCGGCGGAACGCGGCCTGCCGACCGGTCAAAGGCACCTGGTACAGCCCGTACGACGGCAGATGGTTGCGGAACGAGCGATTGGTGGACGTCGATCACGTGGTGCCGCTGGCGTACGCGTGGCGTTCGGGCGCGAGCCGATGGAGCCAGGCCAAGCGGCGTGCCTTCGCCAACGACCTGACCAGGCCGGAACTCATCGTGGTCAGCCACTCGGCCAACATCGCCAAGGGCGGACAGGGCCCGCAGAGCTGGCGGCCGCAGCGGCGCGCCTACTGGTGCGAGTACGCGACGTCGTGGATCACGGTGAAGCACCACTACCGGCTGTTCGTGACGAGGAGCGAGCGGACGGCGCTGCTCAACATGCTCAGGACGTGTCGCTGAATATTCGGGTGCCCTCGTCAGAAGGCTCCTCTATCGTCTGCGCATGACCAAGGACGGCCGGGCCGTAACCGCTCAGAGCGAAGACTTCTCCGCGTGGTACAACGAAGTGATCACCAGGGCGGAGCTCGCCGACCGTGGTCCGGTGCGGGGCACGATGGTCATCCGACCGTACGGTTACCGGATCTGGGAGCTGCTTCAGGAGGAACTCGACCGGCGCATCAAGGCGACCGGCCACCAGAACGCGTACTTCCCCCTGCTGGTCCCGGCGAGCTATCTCGACAGGGAGGCCGAGCACGTCGAGGGGTTCGCGCCCGAGCTGGCCGTCGTCACGCACGCCGGAGGCAAGGAGCTGGAGGAGTCCGTCGTCGTCCGGCCCACGTCGGAGACGATCATCGGCGAGATGATGTCGCGCTGGATCTCCTCGCACCGTGACCTGCCCATGCTGCTCAACCAGTGGGCCAACGTCGTGCGGTGGGAACTGCGGCCGCGCACGTTCCTCCGTACGACGGAGTTCCTCTGGCAGGAGGGGCACACCGCGCACGCGGACGCCGAGGACGCCATGCGCGAGACCATGCTCGCCCTGCGGATCTACACCGAGGTCGCCAGGGATGTCGCCGCCATGCCGGTCGTGCCGGGGGAGAAGACGCCCGGCGAGCGGTTCGCGGGCGCGGCGCGGACGTTCACGATCGAGTCGATGATGCGTGACGGGAAGGCGCTGCAGGCTGGGACGTCCCACTACATGGGGACGAATTTCGCGCGGGCCTTCGGCATCCGGTACGCGGCCGAGGACGGGCGGCTCGAAACGTGTCATACGACGTCATGGGGGATGACCACCCGCATGATCGGCGCGGTGATCATGACGCATGGCGACGACAGGGGGCTGGTGCTGCCGCCTCGGCTGGCGCCGTACCAGGTGGTGGTCGTGCCGATCGGGCGCGGGGAGGAGATCGCCGCCGCGGCGGCGCGGGTGGCCGAGCGGCTGGCCGCGGCCGGGGTGCGGGTGCATGTGGACGATCGGCCGCAGCATTCGCCGGGGTACAAGTACAACGAGTGGGAATTGCGCGGGGTGCCGTTGCGGCTCGAACTCGGGCCGCGTGATCTCGCCGCCGCCTCGGCCGTGCTGGCGTGGCGGATCGGCGGGGAGAAGGAGAACGTCGCACTGGCGGACCTGGAGGAGATCGTCCCCCGGGCGTTGGACGAGTTCCAGGACCTGCTGCTGCGGCGGGCCGCCGACTTCCGCGCGGCCGCCACGTCGGCGGTGGACGACTGGGCGGGGTTCCGGGCCGCTGCGGCGGATGGGTGGGCGGCCGCCTTCCACTGCGGGGAGGCGGCGTGCGAGCAGCAGATCAAGGCCGAGACGGCGGCCACCGCGCGGTGCGTGCCGAACGACGCTCCCGAGGCGGAGGGGACATGCGTCCGCTGCGGGAGGCCGTCGGCGTACGGGAAGAGGGTGTTGTTCGGGCGCGCGTACTGACAGCACACGGGTGTGCCAACCGCGCACGGGGCGCCTGGGACTCCAAGGTGTGCGCGCTACTGGGCCGGTCGGTGGGTGAGGAGGACGGCGTGGTGGTCGGTGCCGGTGGGGCCGTCGGGATCGGCGTGTACGGTTGCCGCCCGCAGCCTCGGCAGGTCGTGGATCAGGCGGTGCTCGGCCTCGACGGCCACGGCGTGGGCCTCGACCAGCGACAGGTCGTGGCGCACCGCGATCTCGACCTCGGCGTGGAGGGCGTGGCCGATCCAGCGCAGCCGTACCGAACCCACCCGGGCGATGCCCGGCACGGCGGTGAGGATCTGTTCGGCCTGTTCCACCAGGGCGGGGTCGACCGCGTCCATGAGCCGGTGGTAGATCTCGCGGGCGGCGTCGCGCAGGACGAACAGGATGGCCGCCGTGATCAGCAGGCCGACGATCGGGTCGGCGATCGGGTAGCCGAGCGCGGCCCCTCCGGCACCGAGCAGGACGGCGAGGGAGGTGAAGCCGTCGGTGCGGGCGTGCAGGCCGTCGGCGACCAGCGCGGCTGAGCCGATCTCGCGGCCGACCTTGATCCGGTAGCGGGCGACGGCCTCGTTGCCGAGGAAGCCGATGACTCCGGCGGCGGCGACGAGGGCGAGGGCTTGGACGTTCTCGGGGTTGATGAGGCGTTTGACGGCTTCGTACCCGGCCAGTCCGGCCGAGGCGGCGATGAGGAGGACGATGATGATTCCGGCGAGGTCCTCGGCGCGGCCGTAGCCGTAGGTGAAGCGGCGGGTGGCGGCGCGGCGGCCGACGGAGAAGGCGATGGCGAGCGGGATCGCGGTCAGGGCGTCGGCGAAGTTGTGGAGGGTGTCGCCGAGCAACGCGACCGAGCCGGAGAAGGCGACGATGACGGCCTGCACGCAGGCGGTGACCATGAGGGCCGCGAACGAGATGACCAGCACCCGCATGCCCCGGCTGCTGGATTCCAGGGCGCTGTCGGTCTTGTCGAGACTGTCATGACTGTGCGGCGTGAACACCGACATAAGACGCTTTATCCCCCACGCGCCCTCGTGTCCGTGGCCATGCCCGTGGCCATGCCCGTGTCCGTGGGCGGGTCGATGTTCCGTGTCGGGCTCGGGTTCGTGCTGCTGTGGGGGGTCCAGTTCGGCCATTGTGCGTGCCTCGTTTGCTTTTGCTGGGTTTAGGGGCATCATATGTATTCATGTACGCACGCGACAACGAATCAGGTGCGACCCCTTCGCAGGAACAACCCACGAGCGCGCAGGTAGCGGCCGCGATCGAGGCGTTCCGCATGCTCAGCGACGCCACCAGACTGCGGCTGATGTGGCTGCTGTCGCACGGCGAGTTCGACGTCGGCACGCTCGCGGCCGAGATCGGTGTCGCCCGCCCCTCGGTCTCGCAGCACCTGGCCAAACTGCGGCTGAGCGGACTGGTCGAGACCCGCCGAGACGGCCGCCGGGTGCTCTACCGGGCCAGGGACTCACACGTCAGGGCCGTCATCGACGAGGCCCTGTTCCACGCCGACCACGAGGTCAGCGGCATTCCGCGTCACGACTGACCGAGCGTCGCGGCCACCCCGGGCCCCACGGTCGCGCGGAACACCGCGTCGATCTCTGCGGGAGTGGCCGTGATCTCCTCGTCCGCCCACGTGCGCGCCAGCGCCATGAACGCCCCCACCACGCAGGTGATCGTCAGGTCGAGCGAGACCGACGCGGTGGCACCCCTGGCGAGCAGTTCCTCGCGCACGATCCCCGCGAGGATCTGCTCGCTCCTGGTGATCACCGCCTTGCCGCCCCGCCTGCCCAGCAGCGCGCGGACCAGTCTGCGCTGCTCGGCCACGTGCTCGAACATCGGCAGGCTGAACGCGAACAACGGCCCGTCGCCGCTGGGCGCCGGGCGCAGGAACGCCAGTTCGTCGAGGCTGCTGAACAGCACCGCCTGCTTGTCGGTGAAATGCGCGTAGAAGGTCGAGCGGCCGACGTCGGCGCGGTCGATGAGGTCGGTGACGGTGGCCGGCTCGTAGCCCTTCTCCAGGATGAGCTCCACCAGCGCCCGCTGGATCGCCTGCCGGGTGCGCCGCACACGCCTGTCCACGTTTCCGGACACTTCCCTTCATTTCATTCGGTACGGCACAGCACGCCGAAACCAACCGTTGACCCGTCCACGTTAACGAACAGATCATTCATAAGTGAACATACTGTTCAGAAAGGTGGCGACATGGGACTCGGGAAGCTGCTGCACGGCCACGCGGAACACGCGGAGGAAGGCGGCACGATCGACCGCCCGCGAGCGTACGAGCTGTTCTCCGACCTGGGCTTCTTCGGGCGGCGACGGGAGATGTTCACCCGGCTGGCGGCGTTGTCCGGGGTCCGTCCCGGCGACAGGGTGCTCGACGTCGGCTGCGGCACCGGCTACCTGAGCCGGATCATGGCCCAGGTCGCCGGGCCGTCCGGGCAGGTGACCGGGGTGGACCTGTCGGTGCCCATGATCGAGCACGCGCGGCGGCAGGCGCCCGCCGACTGCGCGTACGTCGTCGGCGAGGCGCAGCGGCTCGACCTGCCTGATGCGTCCATGGACGTGGTGACCTCCAGCCTGGCCGTTCACCACCTGCCGGTGGCGGCGCGGGCGGCGGCCTTCGCCGAGATGCACCGCGTGCTGCGTCCCGGCGGGCGGTTGCTGATCGCCGAGTTCAGGCCGCCGACGAATCCGCTGCTCGCGCACGTCATGCTGAAGTTCTCCGGGTCGCCGATGCGGCACAACCCGCGTGACCTGCTCGGCGGCCTCATCCCTGACGCGGGCTTCGAGGTGGTCGAGGAGGGGGAACTGCCGGTGATGCTCTATTACGTCCGGGCCCGCCGTCCCTAGGTGGCGGTGATGACCCGGTCGAGGGCCCGCTCGGACGCTCGCAGGTCGTCGATCGCGCGGCGGATGCGTTCCCGCTCGTCGCGCAACTGGCCGACCACCACGGGGCAGGTGGGGACGAGATGATCGCCGTCGGGGCGCAGGCACGGCAGGACGACGGCGATCGTGCTGGTGCTCAGCCCGGCGGCCAGCAGGCTGCGGATGTTTGCGACGACGTCGATGTGCTCGTCGGTGTATTCGCGGTAGCCGCTGCTGCGTCGTGCGGGGTCGAGCAGGCCCTGTTCCTCGTAGTAGCGCAGCAGCCGTTCACTGACCCCGGTGCGCCGCGCCAGCTCTCCGATCCGCATGTCGGCTCCGTAGCCTCGGCTCCAACCTCAGGGTGAAAGCCTACCCGCCTGCGGCAAGGCGGTGGAGACGGTCCCTTGCGGATCGGCCGGGTAGACCGTCTGTCAGGGGGTCACGCGTTTCATGATCGGATTCCTGGGGAGCTCAGAACTTTTTCGGACGGCGGGTCGAGAGGAACAGGTAGCCGATCAGGGCAGCGGCGATGAGCAGGCCGACAAGGTTCTCAATGGTCATCACATATCCCCTTTTCTCGGATGCCAGCTATAGAGAAGCCCTGCCGGGAAAGGGCGGCAACCACTCTTGATGGGATCACTACTGTCACCGGCGGAATCCCTACGCGTTCTTGACGCCCCGGGTGTGTCGCCGCGGGTCGTGGAGGTGGGGCGGCGGCGTTCGGGCGGTCGGTGTGGTCGCGGCCCTCCGTGTGTCGTCGCGGGTTGCGGAGGTGTGGCATCAGTCCGGCGTCAGCATTCAGGCGATTGGCGTCCGGATTACATATCGATCGGCTGACATTTCGATGTATCGGCCTAGCGTCCTTAGCGGAGAGATTTCCGCAGGAGGCATTCGATGTCACAACCCCGATTGTTCGTCCCCGTCCGGGTCAGCAGGTACGCCACGGCGCTGCGGCTGTTCCGTACTCCCTCGGGCGCCAGGACGGCGGTCGCCTTCAGCTCCCCGCTCCGGCTGGCCGCCGTCCTCGGGACCCGGCAGCAGTGGGTACGGCTCACCGAGCCCGCGCTGCGCGGGATGACGGCCGAACTCGGCGTCACCGGAGTCGTCATCGACCCGGCGGGGACGATGACCGGCACCTCTGCGGGTGTCGCCTGATGTGCCTTCTCCAGCAGGACCTCGCCGCCCAGGACACCTCGGGGCCGTGGTCGGCCACGACCGTGTTCACGCCCGCCGCCGAGACCGGCGGCGTGCCACTGATGGAGATCGTCGAGCGGTTCGGCACCCCGGCCTATGTCGTGGACGAGGCCGACCTGCGCGGACGCTGCAGAGCGTTCAAGGACGCGCTGCCGGGCGCCGACGTCGCCTACGCCGCCAAGGCGTTCCTGTGCCGGGCGGTGGCCAGTTGGATCGTCGAGGAGGGGCTCAGCCTCGACGTGTGCTCCGGAGGAGAGCTGGCCATCGCCCGTTCCATCGGCTTCCCCGCCGAACGGGTGATCTTCCACGGCAACGCCAAGACGCCGCGCGAGCTGCAGCAGGCGGTGGACGACGGCGTGGGCCGGATCGTCATCGACAACCTGGCCGAGATCGCCCGGCTGGCCGTCCTCGTCCCGCAGGGACGTCGGCAGAAGGTGCTGCTGCGCGTCATCCCCGACATCGAGGCCGGGGCGCACGCGGCGGTCCGCACCGGGGGAGAGGGCCAGAAGTTCGGGCTGTCGATCGCCTCCGGCGACGCCGCCGTGGCCGTGGCGCGGGTGCTCGGGCAGCCGTCGCTGCAGCTCGTCGGGCTGCACTGCCACCTGGGCTCGCAGATCGACGAGGTCGGGCCGTACGTGCGGGCGGTGCGGATCATGGTCGAGCAGTACGCTCGCGTCCGCGACACCCACGGCGTGGTGCTGCCCGAACTCGACCTCGGCGGCGGGCAGGGCATCGCCTACCTGGAGGCGGAGCAGGGCCTCAGCCCGCACGCCTACGCCCGCGCGGTCCTCACCGCACTGGAGGAACGCAGCGCCGGGCTGGGCCTGCCGGCGCCCCGGCTGACCGTGGAGCCGGGGCGGGCGATCAGCGGCCCGGCCGGGCTCACGCTCTACCGGGTGATCGCCGTCAAGCGCACCCTCACCCGCACGTTCGTCGCCGTGGACGGTGGCATGAGCGACAACCCCCGCCCCTCCCTGTACGGCGCGCGGTACACGGCCCGCCTGGTCGGCCGCACGTCACGCCCAGCGCCACCGCGCGACTCGGCGACCTCGGCGAACTGCGCCGCTTCGGCCACCGTGACCAGGCAGGCGACGCTCGTCGGCCACCACTGCGAGGCCGGTGACGTGATCGCGGAGAACGTGCCGCTGCCGGCCGACATCAGGGCGGGCGACGTGCTGGCGGTGGCCGCCACCGGCGCCTACCACCACTCCATGGCCTCGACGTACAACCTGACCGGCCGGCCGCCGGTCGTCGCGGTGGCGGGCGGGGCCGCCCGGCTGGTGGTCCGGCGCGAGGAGATCGAGGACCTGATGCGGAGGGAGGTGGGGCTGTGAGCCGGATCCGGCCGGAGGCGGTCGGGCTGGTCGCGCTCATCGCGGTCGTGGCCGTCCTGACCCTCCTGCTCTGACATCCCAAGCGGTGTTCCACGTGAATCACGTGTTTCACGTGGAGCACTGTTCCCACGAAAGGGAGCGCCGCAGGCCGCGGCGCTCTCTTTCGCGTGTCACCCGCCGACACCGGTCGCTCGGCGTCAGCGGGCGAAGCGGTCGCTCCTACCGGAGTAGGTTTCTGCGTGCGAAGCGGTCGCTCATGCGGGGGGTGGGTGTCAGGGCGTGGAGCGGTAATCCATGCCGGGCGGGTGGCCAGGCTCCGACGAGGTCGCAGGTACCGCGTCCGGTGAGTGCGGATGAGCACTTCGCCGCCAGGGCCGACAGATCTCGTTGCGGACCAGAGGAAGCGCTCATCTCCGTCATCACTGTCACGGGGTGAAGCGGTGACCCATATCAGGTCCGGTGATCAGGGCTGACTGGGTTGACGCCGACCAGGCCAGGTTCACGGGGTGAAGCGGTAGCCCATGCCGGGTTCGGTGATCAGGTGTACCGGGTGGGCGGGGTCGGGTTCCAGTTTGCGGCGCAGTTGGGTCATGTACTGGCGCAGGTAGTGGGTTTCCTTGATGTATTTGGAGCCCCACACCTCGGTCAGCAACTGCCGCTGGCTGACCAGTTTGCCGGGGTTGCGCAGCAGGATCTCCAGGATGTGCCACTCGGTGGGCGTCAGCCGTACCTCTCCTGAGACGGTCTTGCTGGTCAGGTCCACGACGTGCTCGCCGACCTGGATGCGGGCCAGCTCGGCCTCGTGGATGGCCGCCCGCCGGGTCACGGCCCGCACCCGGGCGAGCAGTTCGTCGATGCCGAACGGCTTGGTCACGTAGTCGTCGGCGCCGGCGTCCAGCGCCTCGATCTTGTCCTGGTTGCCCGCGCGCCCGGACAGCACGATGATCGGGATGCTGGTCCAGCCGCGCAGGCCGTGGATGACGTCGACGCCGTCGAGGTCGGGCAGGCCGAGATCGAGGATGACCAGGTCCGGGGGGTGCTCGGCCGCCTGCCTGAGCGCGGCACCGCCGTCCGGGGCGACGTCCACCTCGTACTGGCGGGCGATGAGGTTGATGCGCAGGGCGCGCAGGATCTGGGGTTCGTCGTCGACGATCAGGACACGGGTCACGTCGTCACCGGTTTCGAGCAGATGGGAAAAGTGAGGATCATGGTGAGACCTCCCCCTGGCGTCTCATCGGGGTCAAGGGTGCCGCCCATGGCCTCCGTGAGCCCTCGGGAGAGGGCGAGGCCGAGGCCGACACCGGTGTGGTTGTCGCGGTCGCCGAGCCGCTGGAACGGCAGGAAGACGCGGTCGTGGGCCTCGGGCGGGATGCCGGGGCCCCGGTCGATGACACGGATCTCCACGTGCTCGCCGTGCGAGCTGGCGGTGACGAGCACGCCCTGGCCGGGCGGGCTGTAGCGGACGGCGTTGGACATGAGGTTGGACAGCACCCGTTCGAGCAGCGCCGGATCGGCGGTGATCTCGGGGAGCTCGACGGAGATGTCCCCCTCGACGCGTTCGCGCAGCGGGCCGAGGTCGTCCACGGCCCTCGGCACGATCTCCTCCAGGGCGACCTGCTGGAGCGCGACGCCCAGCACGCCCGCCTGGAGGCGGCTCATGTCGAGCAGGTTGGCGACCAGCCGTCCCAGTTTGGTGAGCGACTCCTCGGCCGTGGCCAGCAGTTCGCCCCTGTCCTCGTCGGACCAGACGATCTCGGTGCTGCGCAGCGAGTCGACGGCCGCCTTGGCGGAGGCGAGCGGGGTGCGCAGGTCGTGGCTGACGGCGGCCAGCAGCGCGGTGCGCATCCGGTCCGCCTCGGCCAGCGGCCGGGCCTGCCTGGCCTCCTCCTGCAGCCGCTGCTGGCGCAGCGCCACCGCCGCCTCGGCCGCGAACGCCTCCAGCACCTGCCGGTCGGCGGCCTCCATCAGCCGCCCCTTGGCGGTGAGCACCAGGCTCTCGTCGATGACGATGTCGGTGTCCGCCATGGCCGGGTTGGTGCACGGGGTCGCGCCCGTGGTCGCGATGATGCGCCAGGACTCCGGCTCCGACTGGTCGTCCGGGCTGGGCTCGCCGATGCGTTCCAGCAGGGTGACCGAGGCCAGCCCGAACGTCTCCCGCATCCGCGCCAGCAGCGAGGGCAGCGCGGCCTCGCCGCGCAGCACGTGCCCGGCGAGGGTCGAGAGCACCTCGGCGTCCGCCGTGGCGTTCGCCGCCTCTCTCGTACGGCGGGCCGCGAGGTCCACGATCCAGCTCACCGCGACGGCGACCACCAGGAAGACGGCCAGCGCGAACAGGTTCTCCGGATCGGAGATCGTGAACTGCCCGACCGGCGGTGTGAAGTAGTAGTTGAGCAGCAGGGATCCGCCGATGGCCGCCGTGATGGCCGGCCACATGCCGCCCATGAGCGCCACGCCGATGACCATGCACAGGAACAGCAGGATCTCGCTGGGCAGCGACAGGTCGTCGCGGAACGGCCAGAAGATCGCCGTCAGCAGCGGCATCCCGACCACCGACAGCACCCAGCCGGCCACCCGGCGCTTGCGGGTCAGCGCGGCTCGTGAGCGCTGCGGGCGCCGGCGCCCCTTCTTGGCCTCCTCGTGCGTGATCATGTGGACGTCGATGGAGCCGGACAGCGCCGTGGTCTCCACGCCGACTCCGCGCGAGAACATCTGCGCGAACCGGCCCCGGCGCGAGGCACCCAGCACGAGCTGGGTGGCGTTGACGCCCCTGGCGAAGTCGAGCAGCGCCCTCGGGATGTCGTCGCCGACGACCTGGTGGTAGGTGCCGCCCAGGCTCTCGACCAGGGTGCGCTGGCGGGCCAGGTTGGCGGGGTCGCCGCCGGCCAGCCCGTCGGCGCTGGTCACGTGGACGGCCAGCAGGTCGGCACCCTTCGTGCGGGCCGCCACGCGGGCGGCCCGCCGTACCAGGGTGTCGCCTTCGGGGCCGCCCGTGAGGGCGACCACGACCCGCTCGCGCGCCTCCCAGGTCTGGGAGATGCCGTGCTCGGCCCGGTAGCGGTCGAGCTGGTCGTCCACCTTGCCCGCCACCCACAGCAGCGCGAGTTCGCGCAGGGCGGTCAGGTTGCCGACGCGGAAGTAGTTGGACAGCGCCGCGTCCACCTTCTCCGGTGTGTAGATGTTGCCGTGGGCCATCCGGCGTCGCAGCGCGTCCGGCGACATGTCGACCAGTTCGACCTGGTCGGCCCGCCGTACGACCTCGTCCGGTACGGTCTCCCGCTGCGGAATCCCGGTGATCTCCTGCACGACGTCGTTGACCGACTCCAGATGCTGGATGTTGACCGTGGAGATCACGTCGATCCCGGCGTCGAGGATCTCGTCGATGTCCTGCCAGCGCTTGACGTTGCGCGAGCCCGGCACGTTGGTGTGGGCCAGCTCGTCGACCAGGACGATCTTCGGCGCGCGCGCGATGACGGCGTCGACGTCGAGTTCGGTGAAGGAGGACCCCCGGTAGAGCAGGCTCTGCCGGGGGATGAGCTCCATGTCCGCGAGAAGCTCGGCGGTCCGGGGCCGGTTGTGGGTCTCGACGAATCCCACGACCAGGTCCCGGCCTCTGCCGAGCGCCCTGCGGCCCTCGCTGAGCATCGCGTAGGTCTTGCCGACCCCGGGCGCCGCCCCCAGATAGACCCGTAGCCGCCCGCGTGCCACTGCGCTCACTCCTTGTCGAGCGCCAGGTTGAGGGTGAGGACGTTGACCGCGGGTTCGCCCATGAAGCCGAGCGCGCGGGCGGTCGTGTGCTCCTTGACCAGGGCCTCCACCCTGGCCCGGTCGAGGCCGCGCTCCTTGGCCACGCGGGGGGCCTGGAGCCGGGCGTAGCCCTCGGAGATGTGCGGGTCGAGCCCGGAGCCGCTCGCGGTGACCGCGTCCGCGGGCACCGCGACCTGGGAGACCTCGCCCTTCACGGGTACGGTCCGCCCGGCCGCGTAGTCCTCGCCCGGCTTGCCGCACTCGACGGGCAGACCCTGGTAGGTCGCCGTGAACGGGGTGGCGGGGCAGGCCTGGTTGACGCTGACGGCGCGGTCGGCGAAGACCTTCAGCACCGCGCCGACGCCGTCCGGCGTGCAGTACGGCCGTGCTCCGCTGACCCCTTCGAGTTCGCCGACGGCCTTGGACCGGGCGCAGACCTGGGTGAGGAGGGACTGCTTGCCCTCGTCGTCCTTGGCGCCCGGGACGGGCAGGGTGTCGATGACGTCCTCGGGGCCGAGGTTGCTTGCGGAGGTGGACAGCGGGTCGTAGCCGTCGCCGGCCGCGGACGGCCGGGACTGGAAGTACTTCTTGACCGGGTTGCCGTCCTTGTCGGTGAAGGACTGGCCGATGAGCTCGCTGCCCTTGCCGTCGATGAGCGAGCCGTTGGCCTTGTTGTTGAACAGGGCCTGTGCCACGCCGGTGGTGACGAGCGGGTAGACGAGGCCGGTCACGACCGTGAGGACGAGCACCGCCCTGACGGCTGCGAGGTGCTGGCGGATCCAGCCGGGAAGACGTTCCATCAGACGATCCCTGAGATGAGCAGGTCGATGATCTTGATGCCGATGAACGGCGCCACGATTCCGCCCAGGCCGTACACGTACAGGTTGCGGCTGAGCAGTTTGGAGGCGCTGGACGGGCGGTAGCGGACCCCTCGGAGGGCCAGCGGGATCAGCGCGACGATGATGATCGCGTTGAAGATGACGGCGGACAGGATCGCCGACTGCGGGCTGTCCAGCCGCATGATGTTGAGCGTGTCGAGGCCGGGGTAGACCGCTGCGAACATCGCGGGGATGATCGCGAAGTACTTGGCGATGTCGTTGGCGATCGAGAACGTGGTGAGCGCGCCGCGCGTGATGAGCAGCTGCTTGCCGATCTCGACGATCTCGATGAGCTTGGTCGGGTTGGAGTCGAGGTCGACCATGTTGCCGGCCTCCTTGGCGGCCGACGTGCCGGTGTTCATGGCGACGCCGACGTCCGACTGGGCGAGCGCGGGGGCGTCGTTGGTGCCGTCGCCGGTCATGGCGACCAGGCGTCCGCCCTCCTGCTCCTTCTTGATCAGCGCCAGCTTGTCCTCGGGGGTGGCCTCGGCGAGGAAGTCGTCCACGCCCGCCTCGTCGGCGATGGCCTTGGCCGTCAGCGGGTTGTCGCCGGTGATCATGACAGTGCGGATGCCCATGCGGCGCATCTCGTCGAAGCGCTCGCGCATGCCGGCCTTGACCACGTCCTTGAGGTGGATGACGCCGAGCACGCGGCCCTTCTCCGCCACGACGAGCGGGGTGCCGCCAGAGCCGGAGATGGCGTCGACGAGCCCGCCGACCTGGTCGGTCGGGTGGCCGCCGTTGTCGCGTACCCACTTCATGACGGCGGTGGCGGCGCCCTTGCGGACCTCGCGGCCGTCCAGGTTCACGCCGGACATGCGGGTCTGCGCGGTGAACGGCACCCATTCGGCGTGGGCGAGTTCGCCGGGCTGGCGTTCGCGCAGGCCGTACCGTTCCTTGGCGAAGACCACGATGGAGCGGCCCTCCGGGGTCTCGTCGGCGAGGCTGGACAGTTGCGCCGCCTCGGCGAGTTCCTGCTCGGTGACGCCCGCCACCGGGACGAACTCGCCGGCCTGCCGGTTGCCGAGGGTGATGGTGCCGGTCTTGTCCAGCAGCAGCGTGGACACGTCGCCCGCGGCCTCGACGGCGCGGCCGGACATGGCCAGCACGTTGCGCTGGACCAGGCGGTCCATGCCGGCGATGCCGATGGCCGACAGCAGGGCGCCGATCGTGGTCGGGATCAGGCAGACCAGCAGCGAGACCAGCACCACGCCGGTGACGCCGTCGGCGTCGAGCGCGGGAGAGTCCGGTACGCCGGGGTTGACCATCTTGGAGTAGATGGCCAGCGGCTGCATGGTCACGGTGGCGATCAGGAAGATGATCGTCAGCGCGGACAGCAGGATGTTCAGCGCGATCTCGTTCGGCGTCTTCTGCCGGTTGGCGCCCTCGACCAGGGCGATCATCCGGTCGATGAAGCTCTCGCCGGGCTTCTGCGTGATCTGGACGACGATCCGGTCGGACAGCACCTTGGTACCGCCGGTGACGGCCGAGCGGTCGCCGCCGGACTCGCGGATGACGGGCGCGGACTCGCCGGTGATGGCCGACTCGTCGACCGAGGCGATGCCCTCGATCACGTCGCCGTCGCCGGGGATGATCTCCCCGGCCTCGACGACCACGACGTCACCCTGCTTGAGCAGGGGAGCCGCGACGCTCTCGCCGGACTTCAGCCGGGCCATCGTGTCGGTCTTGGCCTTGCGCAGCGTCGCCGCCTGCGCCTTGCCCCGGCCCTCCGCGACGGCTTCGGCCAGGTTGGCGAACAGTACGGTCAGCCACAGCCAGACCACGATCGCCCACGCGAAGAACGAGGGTTCGAGGATCGCCAGCACGGTGGTGAAGACCGCGCCGAGCTCCACGATGAACATGACCGGGTTGCGCCACAGGGTGGTGGGGTTGAGCTTCTTCAGGGCGTCGGGCAGCGACCTGAGCATCTGCCCGGGGTCGAGCAGACCGCCGCCGACCTTCCTGTTCTTCGGTTCGGGAGCCATGCCCTGCGCGTCGAGCACTGGGGTTGACATGTCAGGACAGTCCTTCTGCGATGGGGCCGAGCGCGAGCGCCGGGAGGAACGTGAGCGCGACGAGGATGATCGTCACGCCGACGACCATGCCGACGAACTGGGGCCGGTGGGTCGGCAGGGTGCCCACGGAGGCGGGGACGGGAGCCTGCCTGGCCAGCGACCCGGCCAGCGCCAGCACCAGGATGATGGGGATGAACCGCCCGAACACCATGCACAGGCCGAGCGCCACGTCATACCACGGGGTGTTGACGGTGAGCCCGCCGAAGGCGGATCCGTTGTTGTTGGAGGCGCTGGTGAAGGCGTAGAGCACCTCGGACAGGCCGTGCGGCCCGGAGTTGAGCATGCCGGCCCGCTGCTCGGCCGAGCCCATGGCGAACGCGGTGCCGACCAGCACCAGCGTCGGGGTGACCAGGAAGTACAGGGAGGCCAGCTTGATCTCGCGGGCGCCGATCTTCTTGCCGAGGTACTCGGGGGTGCGGCCCACCATGAGTCCGGCGACGAAGACGGTGATGACGGCGAGGATCAGCATGCCGTACAGGCCGGAGCCGACGCCGCCGGGGGCGACCTCGCCGAGCATCATGTTGAACATCGTCATCATGCCGCCGAACGGCGTGTACGAGTCGTGGAAGGAGTTGACGGCACCCGTCGAGGTCAGCGTCGTGGCGGCGCCGAAGGTCGCCGAGTTGGAGACGCCGAACCTGACCTCCTTGCCCTCCATCGCGGCGCCGACCGCCTGCGGCACGGTGGCGTTGCCGCTCAGCTCGAAGACGTTGGTGAGGGTCACGCTGGCGATCGCGATGAGGCCCATGACAGCGACGATCGCGTAGCCCTGCTTGACCTGGCCGACCATCTTGCCGAAGGTGCGGGGCAGCGAGAACGGGATGATGAGGATCAGCAGGATCTCGAACCAGTTGGTCCAGCTCGTGGCGTTCTCGAAGGGGTGGGCGGAGTTGACGTTGTAGAAGCCGCCGCCGTTGGTGCCGAGCTCCTTGATCGCCTCCTGGCTGGCCACGGGGCCGCCGGTGAGCGTCTGGGTGCCGCCGGTGAGGGTGGTGATCTCCTGCGGGCCGGTGAAGTTCTGGATCAGTCCGCCCGCCACCAGCACCAGGGCGCCGACGAAGGCGATCGGGACCAGGATGCGCAGCGTGCCGCGCACGAGGTCCACCCAGAAGTTGCCGAGCGTGTCCGACTGCCTGCGGGCGAAGCCGCGTACCAGGGCGATGGCGACGGCCATGCCGACGGCCGCGGAGACGAAGTTCTGCACGGCCAAGGCCGCCATCTGCACGGCGTAGGTCATCGTGGACTCGCCGGAGTAGGCCTGCCAGTTCGTGTTGGTCACGAAGCTGATGGCGGTGTTCCAGGCGATGTGGTCGGTGACCGGGCCGAGGTTCTGGCCGAACCAGCTCGTCTGCTGGAGGCGCTGCATGCCGTACACGACGAGTACGGAGATCAGGGAGAAGGCGAGCAGGCTGCGGGCGTAGGCGCTCCAGCGCTGCTCGGCGTTCGGGTCCACGCCGAGGAGCTTGTAGACGCCGCGTTCGACCGCGAGGTGTTTGGCTCCGGTGTAGACGCGGTGCATGTAGTCGCCGAACGGTTTGTGCAGCAGGGCCAGCACGGCGATGAGCGAGATGACGAAGACTGCTCCGGCCATCAAAAGCGCTCCGGGAAGAGCAGCGCGATGACCATGAAGACCACCAGGGCGGCGGCCAGGATAAGGCCGGTGGCGTTAACGGCGCTCACAGGCGCTCCACCGCCTTCACGACAAGCCCGAAGACCACGAAGATCGCGATCGTCAGGGTGACGAAGATGACGTCAGCCATCCTCACTCCTCAATTCCGGGGTGCTTGCTCTAGCCGTCAGATCGGCGGCTACAGCCCAAGCAAAACCCCAGATTTGCCCGGTTTTGCCGTTCTTGACGGCTTCCATACGGGCTGAGCGTGAGAATTGACGCCCCTCATACGAGGCGGCTGGGACTACCGTGGCCGGGCGCTGCCCAGCACATGGGAGACGTGGCAGTAGGTCAGGCGGTCGAGGCCGATGATCGCGAAACCGGCCCGGTCGAGCGCCGCCAGGCAGTCGCTGGCGGGGTGGCAACCGCCCAGGACCCGCGACCAGAGCAGCTTCTCGCAGGTGGCCAGCAACTGGTTGGCCGAGCGCTGGTGCTCGTAGAAGCGCAGCTCGCCGCCGGGGCGCAGCACCCGCCGTACCTCTTCGAGGGTTTTCGCGGCCGACGGCGACGCGCACAGCGCCAGGGAGGTGACGACCGCGTCGAAGGCGGCGTCGGGCGCGGGCACCCGCGTCAGGCTCCCCCCGACCACCCGCACCGGTACGGTCACCCGCGCCGCGACCTGCTCGGCCGTCCCCCGCAGGAAGGGGTCGGCCTCCACGAGCACGACCTCGCTCACCTCGGCGGGATAGCAGGTGAGTTTGACGCCGTCGCCCGCGCCGAACTCCAGGACCCGGCCCGACAGCCCGGCCATCAGCCGAACCCGCTCGGGGGTGGGCCAGCCGCCGGCGTAGATCGGGCGCGGGTGGTGGAACTGCTCGATGCCTCGGCCGAGGCTCCGGGCGGTATCAGGGGGTTCGTCGGTTCGCACTGCCATGTCTCCACTATCGGCGGCGGGGGCGGTCAGTGGGCGCCGTCCCTACGCAATCGTGGCGGGCGGCTATCCCTTTCATACGGAAGGCCCCCGCTGCCATCGCGGGGGTCTTCCATGTGATCAGCCGAACAGCTCGGCGATCAGCTCGCCGTCGATCGGTGCCGGCGTCAGCCGGACGCCCTTCGGCGGCTCGACGTTGAGCAGGTGGCGGACGAAGAAGTCCCACCTCCTGCGGTAGACGTGGTGCTCGTAGCCCCAGAAGGTGTGCTCGGCACCCGGGACGATCAGCATCTCGAAGTCCTTGTCGAGCTGGATCAGCCGCTCGACCAGCCGCAACGTGAGGTGCGCGTGGACGTTGTCGTCGTTGCCGCCGTGGATCAGCAGCAGCTTGCCGACGATCCGGTCGGCGCCCTCGACGTTGGACGAGCGGACGTAGTCCTCCTCGCTCGCGGGGCCCTCGTAGGTCTCCGCCCAGCCCGCGTGGTAGTAGCGGTCGTCGTGATTGCCCGCGTCGGCGACGGCGACCTTGTAGAAGTCGGGGAAATCGATCATCGCGCGCACGGTGGCGAACCCGCCGCCCGACAGGCCGAAGACGCCCACCCGGTTCAGGTCCATCCACGGCCGGCTCGCGGCGAGCTGGCGCATGCCCGCCACGTGGTCGACCAGGCCGCCCGCGCACTCGTAGTTCTTGTACGAGAAGTCGTGGAAAGCCTTGTCGCGGCAGGGCGTGCCGCGCCCGTCCATCGCGATCACCACGAACCCGATCGCCGCCAGGGCCTCGGCGTCGGTGCCGAGGAGCCCGGGGTCGAAGGCCGGGCTCACCCGCTGGATGTGCGGGCCGGGGTAGGGGTGGTCGATGACCGGGTAGCTGCGGCGCGGGTCGAAGTCGTGTGGTTTGTACAGCACGCCGTAGACGTCCGTGACGCCGTCGGCGGCCTTGACCTTGAACCGGGCGGGAGCGCTCCAGCCGGTCGCCACCAGCGCGCTGATGTCGGCCCGCTCCAGCTCGACGAGCAGGCGGCCGTCCCAGCCGCGCACGCTGATCAGCGGCGCGGTGCCCGTGGTGGAGGCCGTGTCGATGAAGTAGGGGTTGTCCTCAGGGTTGTCCGGGACGGTGACCGCGTGGTCGAGGTCGTCCACGGTGACCCGGGAGAAGCCGGAGCCGTCGAGGCCGACGCGGCAGACCGTGCGGCGGTACGGGTCGTCGGCGACCAGGCCGGTGGCGGTGAAGTACACGACCCGCGCGGCCTCGTCCACGTGCAGGATCTGCTGGACGGCGAACTCGCCCGAGGTGAGCCGCACGCACGGGCTCCGGCCGTACAGGTAGAGGTGGCCCCAGCCGTCACGCTGGGAGTACCAGAGGACCTCGCCCGTCGACAGGACCTTGACCATGGGAAGCTGGCCCTGCTGGTGGGCGGGCTCCACCCGGGTGTGGCCGCTCTCGCGGATCAGTACGGTCACCTCGCCGGTCCGAGGGTCGAGGCGCTCCAGTTGCAGGGTGCGCACGTCGCGCGACTGCCGGAGATAGTAGACGGCCGAACTGTCGTCGGCCCACCAGGCCCAGCGGATCGCGATCGGCGACATGAGCGGCACGTGGACCGGGTCGGCCTGGGCCGGGACCACCCGGCCCGTGGCCACGTCCACGACGACGTAGTGGCCGAGCGGCAGGTGCTCGTCGCCGGGGTAGGCGTAGCGCTGGGTCACGAGCCGGGGTTCCGAGCCGTCGGCCGGAACCGCCTGCACATGGTGGACCTCGCGCACCCGGCGCAGGTCGGTGAGGTGGGTGAGCACCTTGGTGGAGTCCGGAGACCAGGCGACCATCGGCGGCAGACCGGTCAGGCCGAGCTTGTTCAGCAGAGCCAGCGGGACGAAGGGGCTCTCGCCGTACTCGTGGTCCTTCCCGCCGTCACGGGTGAGCTGCCGCTCGACGCCGTCCCGGCCGCGCACCCACAGGTCGTGGTCGCGGCTGAAGACCGCGTGCGCGCCGTCAGGGGAGGCCGGTTCCATGAAATCGGGTGGTGGGCTGCCCTCGGTCCGCGTGACCTCGTACGTGGCCAGGTCGAGCCGCCAGTGGACGCCCTCGTTCGTCCAGAAGGAGACCGCCCGGTCATCGTCCACGTCGATGGCCTCGAACGGCAGCGCGGCGGCGTCCACGGGCTGCCCGGTGGCGGTGGCCAGGGACTCGGCGAGGCGGGCGTGGTCGAAGGCGGGGCGGCGGAGTCCGGCGCCCGGGTCGACCAGGATGAACCGGCGGCCCGCCGAGGTGGAGACCGTGTACCAGAACCGCCTCCCGCCCTCGATCCAGTTCGGGCGGATCCGGTCGCCGCGCACCAGCTTGCTCCGGTTGTGGCGCAGCAGCGTCTCTGCCGTCCGGTAGGCGGAGGCGGCGACTTCGGCCTTGGGTTGTTCGACGGTGAGCTGTTCCCGCTGGCCGGCGGCCTGCCAGTTGCCCTTGGCGTCCCAGGTGAGGCTGGTGGTCATGATGGTCTCTTCTCTCGTCGGCTCGTGGCGGGTCAGTGGTGGGCGGCCATGGCGGGCTGCCGGTCCTGCTCCGCCGTGGCGGCGGCCTTGGGCTGCCTCATGACGAACAGGGCGAGTACGGCGGCGCCGACCACGGCGAAGGCGCTGATCAGGAAGCTGTCGGACATCGCGGTGGTGAAGGCGCTGCGGGCGGCCTGGGCGATGGCGCCGTCGCCGAGGGCGAGGGCCTCGCCGATCGAGCGGGTGGCCGCCTCGGGGGCCGAGCCGGGCATCGCGTTGGTGAAGCCCGCGCTGACGACGCTGCCGAGGACGGCGACGCCGAGCGCGGCGCCCGCCTGCTGGATGGTGTCGTTGAGGGCGGAGCCGACGCCGGCCTGGGCCGGGGGAACGGTGCTCATGAGGGCGGCGATGGCGGAGGGCATCGCCATACCGCCGCCGGCGCCGAGGACGAACAGGGCGAAGGCGGTGAACACGAAGCCGGTGTCGGCGTCCAGGGTGGACATCAGGCCGAATCCGGTGGCGATCGTCAGCAGGCCGGCGACGATCATGACGCGGTTGCCGACCTTGGCGCCGAGGGTGGCGCCGAGCGCGTTGAACAGCAGGGAGGCGCCGGCCATCGGGATGAAGGCCAGTCCGGCCTGGGTGGGGGTGTAGTCGAGGACGTACTGCAGGTACTGGGTGAGGACGAGCAGCAGGCCGCCGTTGCCGATCTGGACGAGCGTCAGGGACAGGCTGCTGCCGGAGAACAGGCGGTTGCGGAACAGGTTGAGCGGGACCATCGGCTCCTTGACCCGCAGCTCCCAGACCACGAAGCCGACCAGGCCGAGGACGGCGGCGGCGAGGCTGGTCCAGTTGAGGCCGTGCGGGGCTTCGATGATGGTCCACACCAGGCCGGTCATGCCGACGACGGACAGGATCGCGCCGAGCGGGTCGGGCTTGACCTTCGGACCCTTGGACTCGGGCATGAGGGCGAGGGCGGCGACGATGGCGATGACGGCGATGGGCACGTTGATGAGGAAGACGGCGCCCCACCAGAACCAGGCGATCAGCGCGCCGCCCAGCACCGGGCCGCCGACCAGACCGACCATCGCGACCGCGCTCCACGCGGCCATGGCCTTGCGGCGCTCGGTGTCGTCGAAGACGGTGATGAGGATCGACAGGGTGCTCGGCATGATGAGCGCGCCGCCGATGCCCATCACGGTGCGGGCCACGATGAGTTGCACGGGGTCGGCCGCGAAGGTGGCGGCCAAGGAGGAGAGCCCGAACAGCGCCAGGCCGATGATCATGACCTTCCGGCGGCCGAACCGGTCGGACAGACTGCCCGCCGTCAGCAGCAGGCCGGCGAAGACCAGGATGTAGGAGTCGAGGATCCACTGGATGTCCTGCGGGGTGGCGCCCAGGTCGGCGGCCAGCGGCGGGACCGCCACGGTCAGGACCATGTTGTCGATGACCAGGACGAGGGTGCTGAGACACAGCACGATCAGGATCCACCAGCGGCGTGGGTTCTTCGCTTCCATCGGGTCAACCTCTCAAGCGGTGCGTACGGTCGTCGCGTCTTGCGCACACTGTACGCATAGGGAACGGTGTGCGCAAGTTGGTAGCTGGTATGCGTGGAATTTCGGTCAGGTCGGCGATTACGATGCAGACTGATCGCCCCCGACCTAAAGCTTGGTGTTTGCCCAGCTTGGGAACAATGCGCGATCACGCAATAGCGGTTAACTCAGAAGTTAAGGATCGGGGGATTCATGAGACTCCGGGGGGCGTGGTGGAGCTTCGGGATATCGAGATCTTCCTGACGCTCGCCGAGGAGCTGCACTTCGGCAGGGCGGCGGCCCGCCTGCACGTCTCACCCGCCAGGGTGTCGCAGGCGATCAAGAAGCAGGAGCGGATGGTGGGCGCTCCGCTGTTCGAGCGCACCAGCCGCAAGGTGATGCTCACCGTGCTCGGGGAACGGCTGCGGGCCGACCTGCGCCCGATCTATCAGGGGTTGCTGGACAGCCTGGAACGCACCAGGCTCGCCGCCCTGGGCAAGACGCAGATGCTGAGGGTCGGGACGATCGCCAGCAACGCCTACGACCTGCGGCCCTACTGGCAGACCTTCCGCGCCCGCCATCCGGAGGTGGACCTGCGGATCCGGCACAGCCCCTTCAACGACGCCTTCGACCCGCTGCGCAACGGCGAGATCGACGCGCTGATCACCTGGCTGCCGGTCGAGGAGTCCGACCTCACCGTCGGGCCCGTCGTCCACATCGAGCCGCTGATGATGGTGGTGAGCCCGGACAGCGAACTCGCCTCCAGAGAGACGGTCTCCCTGGAGACGCTCGCCGACCGGGCGGTGCTGCACGGCACCGGCAACCCCGAGTACTACGAGGACGCCTTCATCCCCTTCTTCACCCCCAGAGGGCAGCGGGTGACCAGGCACGCGAAGCGGATCGGCGACCTGGAGGACATCTTCAACCTGGTCGGCACCGGGGAGGCCGTGCACCTGCTCGGCGAGCACGCCGTCCGCTACCACGTCCGCCCCGACATCGTCTACCTGCCGGTACGCGACGGCGCGATGCTGCGCTGGGCGCTCGTCTGGCGGACCGACCGGGAGAACGACCTGATCCGCGCGCTCGCCCAGGCCGTACGCGACACCGGCACGCTCAGGCTCTAGCCCGCAGGACCGCCTTCGACAGCTCGCCCACCCACAGGATCGCCGAGCCGACCAGCGCGCACACCAGCCACTGGGCGGGCGTGAGGTCGGTGACGGTGAAGAAGCCGTGCAGGTCCGGCCACTCCACCATGGCCGCCAGCAGCACCAGCACCACCCCGATCGCGACGAACGTGGTCGGGTTGGCGAAGGTGTCGCGGTGGAAGGCGCTGCGCAGGTCGTCGCGGACGTTGATCAGGTTGAACACCTGGAAGAACACGAACGTGACGAAGGCCATCGTGCCCGCCACGGACGCCTGCCCGGCCAGGGGCGGCTGCCCCGGCGCCAGCACGAGCACCGCCAGCGTGCCCGCCGCCATGACCAGGCCCGAGATCACCAGCCTGATCAGCCGCTCGGTGGTCAGGATGGGCTCCGCACGCGGGCGCGGCGGGTGTTTCATCGCGTCGGGGCTGGTCGGGTCCACACCCAGGGACAGTGCGGGCGGGCCGTCCATGACCAGGTTGACGAAGAGGATCTGCACGGCCGTGAACGGCGCCCCGCCCGCCAGGCCGGTCAGCGAGGCGGCCAGGAAGGTCAGCACGAAGCCGAAGGCCGTCGAGATCTGGAACCGGGTGAACTTCACGATGTTGGCGTAGATGCCGCGCCCCTCGCGGACCGCGTCCACCACGGTCGCGAAGTTGTCGTCGGTGAGGATCATCGTGGCGGCTTCCTTGCTGACCTCGGTGCCGGTGATCCCCATGGCGACGCCGATGTCGGCCTTGCGCAGCGCGGGGGCGTCGTTGACACCGTCGCCGGTCATCGCCACGACCTGGCCGGTGCTCTGGAGCGCCCCGACGATGTGGATCTTGTGCTGCGGGGTCACCCGGGCGACCACCCCGACGCGCGGCAATTCGGCGGCCAGGTCCGCGTCGGAGAGGGCGTCGAGCTGCGCACCGGTGACCGCTTTGCCGGGGATGCCGAGGTCGCGGGCGATGGCCGAGGCGGTGACCGCGTGGTCGCCGGTGACCATACGGACCTGGATGCCAGCCTCGTGGCACTGCGCGATGGCGGCGGCGGCCTCGGGGCGCGGCGGGTCCACGATGCCGACGAGAGCCAGCAGCGTCAGGTCGGCGACGAGGGACTTCGGGTCGGCGTCCGGGTCGAGGTCGGGCAGGTCCCTGAAACCGATCGCGAGAACACGCAGGCCCCGCTCGGCGAGTTCGCCGTTGGCCACGGTGTACCGGTCGCGGGCCGCCGCGTCGAAGGACGGGGCGGTGCCGTCGGCGGAGACGTACGCGCGCGTGCGGACGGCCAGCACGTCGGGCGCGCCCTTCACGAAACACCGTACGGTCCCCTCCCCGGTCCGGTGGAAGGTGGCCATGAACTTCTCGTCGGAGTCGAAGGGCACCTCGGCCAGCCGGGGGTGCCTGCGGCGCAGCGCGGCCACGTCGACGCCGCCCTTCTCCGCCAGCACCACCAGCGCGATCTCGGTCGGGTCGCCGACCACGTCCTGCTCGTCGTGGACCACCGCGTCCGCGCACAGCGCCATGCCGAGCAGCGCCGCGTACAGTCCCGGGCCCTCGGCGGGGTTCTCGTCGGTGCTGCGGATGCGTCCCTCGGTGGAGTAGCCGTGGCCGGAGACCGTGAACCTGCGCTCGGGCAGGCGCAGCTCGCGGGCGGTCATCTGGTTGAGCGTCAGCGTGCCGGTCTTGTCGGTGCAGATCTGGGAGGTGCTGCCCAGCGTCTCGACCGAGGCCAGCCGTTTGACGATCGCCCCCTTCTTCGCCAGCCGCGAGGTGCCCATGGCCAGCGTGAACGCCACCACGGCGGGCAGCCCCTCCGGTACGGTCGCCACCGCCAGCGACACCGCCGTGGTGAACAGTGTGCCGATCGGCTGCCCGCGCAGCAGCCCGAGCACGAACACGACCACGATGACCCCGGCCGCGATGATCGCGAGCGTGCGCCCGAGCCGGTCGATCTGGCGTTGCAGCGGCGTCGGAGCCGGCTTGGTCTGCTGGAGCAGCCCGGCGATCCGCCCGATCTCGGTGTCCGCGCCGGTGGCGGTCACGAGCATGCGGGCGCGGCCTCTGGTGACGATCGTGTTCATGAACACCGCCGTGCCTCGGTCGCCGAGCGGCGCGTCAGGGGCGACGCGGGCCTGCGCCGACTTGGCGCTCGGCTCGGCCTCGCCGGTCAGCGCGGCCTCCTGCACCTCCAGCGAGGTGGACGACAGCAGCCGCCCGTCGGCGGGCACCCGGTCGCCGGCGTCGAGGTCGACGAGGTCGCCCGGCACCAGGTCGGCCGCGTCGATCCGGGCGGCGGCGCCGTCCCTGATCACGGTGGCCTCGGTGTGCAGCATCTTCCGCAGGGCTTCCAGCGACGCCTCGGCCCTGGCCTCCTGGACGAAGCCGATGGTGGCGTTGAGCAGCACCACCAGCACGATGATGGCCGGGGTCTCCCACTCGCGGGCGACCAGCAGGCTCACCACGGCGGCGCCGATCAGGGTGAGGATCAGCAGGTCCTGGAACTGGCGCAGGAAGGCCCGCCAGCGCGGCTCGCGCGGGGCCTCGGGCAGCCGGTTGGGGCCGTACTCCTCGCAGCGCCGCGCGACCTCGGCCGGGTCCAGCCCGTCGGCGGCGTTCACCCCGAACCGGGCGGCCACCTCGTCTGCGGGTGTCGCGTGCCAGGCGTCGTGGGTCATGTGACCACGCTAGGAGCGAGGTCGGCGTCCGTTCTGCGACACCTCGCCGCACTTGCGAGCTCTTTACGGGACCGGGTTCCGGTTGGGTTGCGCACGCTGTACTCAGCTATGAATTCGTGCGCAGATTGCGAACAGTGTGCGCTATATTGAGGGTATGGCAGCTAACAAGCAGACAATCCCGTCGGTCTGGGCCCGTCAGCGCAAGCGGCGCGAGCAGCCCGCGCTCAGTCCCGAACGGATCGTGGCCGAAGCCCTGAGCCTGCTGGACGAGAAGGGGATCGACGCGCTGAGCATGCGCACCCTGGGCACCCGGCTCAACGCCGGGGCCACCTCGCTCTACCGGCACGTCGCCAACAAGGACGAGCTGATCGAACTCGTCGTCGACGAGGTGTACGGCGAGGTCGAGGTGCCCGAGGTCGCCGACCCGAAGGCGTGGCGCGAGCAACTCGCCGTCACCGCGCACAGTCTGCGCGCGATGATCCTGCGCCACCCGTGGGTGGCCTCCGTGCTCGGCCAGGTCGCGCTCGTCGAACTCGGCCCCAACCTGATGCGGCAGTCAGAGCGGATGCTCGGGCTGTTCAGGGCGGCGGGCTTCGACCTCGCGGACGCCGACCGGGCCAACTCCGCCCTGACCGCCTACGTCGTCGGCATCGCCGGCAGCGAGGCGTCCTTCCTGTCGTTGATGGCCCGCAGCGGGCAGGACCCACAGGAGTGGACGCGCAGTCTGCGCGAGACGGCCGAGCAGATCGCCGAGGAACAGCCGCTCCTGAAGGAGTACTACACGCAGGTGTGGCCGAAGGGCGACATGCATGAGTGGAACGACGAGAACTTCGTCTACGGCCTCGACCTCTTCCTGGACGGCATCACCGTCAGGCTGTCGGCCCAGGACTGATTATTGACGCGAACGGGAGGAAAGGATACGTTCCGGTAGATTTCACGGTTGCCTGAGGGAAATCCGGTGAGAAGCCGGTGCGGACGCGCCACTGTATCCGGGACCACGGTCCCGGGAGCCAGGTCGCTCAGGCGGACGTGACCTCACTGTTTGGGACGCGTCATCCCTGAGGAGGCACCATGAGTGGGCTGACCACTCCTTCCACGATCCCGTTGCCGCGCCTGCGCCCCTGGCTGCTGGCCGTGCCCGTCCTGCTGCTCGTCGCCTACCTGGTCCTCATGGACAACGGCGCTCTCTCGCAGACCGGCGCCTACCTGCACGAACTCATGCACGACGGGCGGCATCTGCTCGGCGTGCCGTGCCACTAGGGGCGCGCGTGGTTCGCACCCTGCTGGTCAGGGGCCTGCTGCTGGGGCTCCTGGCCGGGCTCGTCGCGGGCGGGTTCGCCTACGTCTTCGGCGAGCCGCACGTGGAGGCCGCCATCGCCCTGGAAGAAGCCGCCGCGAAGGGGGCCCCTTCGGACGGGACCGCATCGGACGGGCCTGCTGGGCCGGCACCGGAAGAGGCCGCGCCGCACGGTCACGACGAGGAGGCGATCGTCAGCCGTCCCGGGCAGAAGGCCGGGCTCTTCCTCGCCACCGGCCTGTACGGCCTGGCCGTCGGCGGCGTGTTCGCGCTCGTCTACGCCGGGCTGCACGGCCGCGTCGGACCCCGTGACGGCGGCGCGCTCGCCCTGGTCGCCGCCGGGATGGCGTTCGTCGCGGTCATCCTCCTCCCGTTCCTGAAATATCCGGCCAACCCGCCCGCCGTCGGCGACCCTGAGACCATCACCGGCAGAACCGTCCTCTACCTGGTGATGATCCTCGTCGGCCTCGCCGCCACCGCCATCGCCGTCGCGACCGCGCGACGGGTCACCGCAGGACCGTGGCAGCGGTACGGCGCCGCCGTCGCCGCCTTCCTCGTCCCCGCGATCGCGGCCCTGGCGCTGCTGCCCACCGTGAACGAGGTGCCGGACGGCTTCCCGGCGGCGCTGCTGTGGGACTTCAGGATCGCCTCCCTGGGAACCCAGTTCGTGTTCTGGGCCGTGTTCGGCGTGCTGTTCGGCTGGGCGGCCGCGCGCCGACCGGCCGTGATCCCGCAGCACACCTGAACCGGGGTGCTGTTCGTACGGCAGGCCACCACGCCGGGCACGCGGTCGGCCTGCTTCCCCGACGACCAGGCCGCCGACCCGGCGAGCCTGGCCGCCGCCATGCCCCTCGGCGCCATCCTCGGCCCTTACGTCCGCCCTCGTCCTGGTAGCGACCCCTGCATCGGCCCTTGCGTCGGCCCGACCCCCGGTGCCTCTTATGGTTCCGCCAGCGGCCCTGCCTCTGGTCAGGCTCTCGGTTCGGTTTCCGGTGCGGGTCTTGGGCAGGCCGGGGTCGCGATGGTCGCACCGGTGGCTGCCGCCCGGCAGACCGCGACGGCCATGGGGCTGGTGCCGGTCGAGGTGGCCGCGCTGCGGGAGGCCGAAGCGGGGCGGTGGCGCGGGCTGCCGTACGCGGAGGTCGCCCGGCGTGAGCCGGACGCCCTGGCCCGCTGGCTCGCCGACCCGCACGCCGCACCCCACGGCGGTGAGAGCCGCGCCGCCCTGCACGCCCGCGTCGCCCGGTGGCTCGACGGGCTGCCCGCGACCCTGTCAACCATCGGGCCCGCCACCGGGCCCGCCACCGGGCCCGCCACCGGGCCTGCGACCGGGTCCGCCTCTGGGTCCGTCATTGGGTCTGCGACCGGGTCCGCCACTGCGCCTCCCACTGCGCCTCCCACTGGGCCCCGTGTTGTGGTCTGCGACGTGGGGGTGCTGCGGGCGGTGCTCGCCCACGTGCTCGGCCTCGACGTCCTGCGGGCGGCGCTGATCGACTTCGCGCCGCTGTCCACCACCGAACTCACCGCCGCCACCGGAGGGTGGCGGGTCGCTCACGTCAACCGGAAGGTTCGCTCTTGATCGCCTCCTACCCGTTCAGCGCCGTCGTCGGGCTCGCCGACCTGAAACTCGCGCTGGTGCTCAACGCCGTGTCGCCGAGGGTGGGCGGGGTGCTCGTGCGCGGTGAGAAGGGCACGGCCAAGTCCACCGTCGTACGCGCGCTCGCCACCCAGTTGCCGCAGGTGGAGGTCGTGTCCGGGTGTCGCTTCAGCTGCGACCCCGCCGCCCCGGACCCCGCCTGCCCGGACGGCCCCCACGAGCCCGGCGCGGCGGCGGTCCGTCGTCCGGCCGCGTTGGTGGAACTGCCCGTCGGCGCGTCGGAGGACCGGCTGGCCGGGTCGCTCGACGTGGAGCGGGCGCTGACCGAGGGCGTGAAGGCGTTCGAGCCCGGCCTGCTGGCCGCCGCCCACCGGGGCGTGCTCTACGTGGACGAGGTCAACCTGCTCCACGACCATCTCGTGGACCTGCTGCTCGACGCGGCCGCTCTGGGCACCTGCTACGTCGAGCGCGAGGGCGTGTCCGTCCGGCACGCGGCCAGGTTCCTGCTGGTCGGCACCATGAATCCCGAGGAGGGCGAGCTGCGGCCGCAGTTGCTCGACCGGTTCGGGCTCACGGTGGAGGTGCGGGCGTCGCGCGATCCGGGGGAGCGCGCGGAGGTGGTCCGCCGCCGCCTCGCCTTCGACGCCGACCCCGAAGGTTTCGCGCAGGGCTGGCGGGAGGAGGAGGCGGCGCTGGCCCAGCGGATCGCGCGGGCCCGCGACCGCGTCCCGTCCGTACGGTTGCCGGACAAGCGCCTGGTGCAGATCGCCACGGTGTGCGCCGGGTTCGAGGTGGACGGGTTGCGCGCCGACATCGTCACGGCCAACGCGGCGGTCGCGCACGCGGCCTGGCACGGCCGGGACGTCGTGACCAGGGAGGACGTGCGGGCGGCGGCCCGGCTGTCGCTGCCGCACCGGCGTCGCCGCGACCCGTTCGACGCGCCGGGCATGGACGAGTCGCTGCTGGACGACCTCCTTGGACCAGACGATCCCGACGACGACGGCCCAGGTCACGATATTTCCGGACCTGACGGCTCAGGCCCCGACGGCGGGACGACGGGATCGGACGGCACCGACGGGCGAGCCACCGGCCCGGACGGGTCCGAGGGCTCCGGCCCGGACGGAGGGCCGGACAGGGGCGCGGACTCCGGCCTCGACCCGGACCACTCCGGCGCGGCGGAGGAGGGCCTCGACAGCGGGCCGCCGTCCGGGTCGGGCCAGGACGGCCGGGCCGGGCACGGAAGGCCGGGCGAGGACGGGGCCGACGGGGTGAGTGGTGTGCCGGTCGGTGGGCAGGTGGCCGCGGCGGCGGCGCCGTACAAGGTGAGGTTGTTGAACGTGCCGGGCCTCGGCGAAGGGGTCGCGGGGCGGCGCTCACGCGCGCGGACCGCCCACGGCCGCGCCACCGGCTCCCGCCGTCCCGACGGCCGGGTGCGGGACCTGCACGTGACCGCCACCCTCCTGGCCGCCGCCCCGCACCAGCGCGACCGGGGCAGGACCGGCTCCGGCCTGCTGCTGCGCCCCGACGACCTGCGCCAGGTCGTGCGGGAGGGCAGGGAAGGCAACCTGGTGCTGTTCGTCGTGGACGCCAGCGGTTCGATGGCCGCCCGCAAGCGGATGGGCGCGGTGAAGACCGCCGTCCTCAGCCTGCTCCTGGACGCCTACCAGCGGCGCGACAAGGTGGGCCTGATCACCTTCAGGGGCACGGGCGCCGAACTGGCGCTGCCGCCGACCTCGTCGGTGGAGGCGGGTGCCGCCCGGCTGCGCTCGCTGCCGACCGGCGGGCGGACCCCGCTGGCCGCCGGGCTGGTCAGGGCGGCGGAGGTGCTGCGGGTGGAGCGGCTGCGTGACCCGTCGCGGCGCCCGCTGCTGGTGCTGGTGACCGACGGCCGCGCGACCTCGGGCGGCGACGTGGACCGGGCGGCGGCGCTGCTGGAGGGCACCGCGAGCGTGGTCGTGGACTGCGAGAGCGGCCCCGTACGGCTCGGCCTCGCCACCCGCCTGGCCGCCCGCCTGCGGGCCCGCGCCGTACCCCTGTCCGAACTCGGAACCGTCGTCCACGACCACAGAAAGGCGAGCTGACCATGCCGCAGGGCAAGCCGTCCGTCGTTCCCGACGACGGGCTCACGACCAGGCAGCGGCGGGCCCGGCCGCTGCTGATGGTGCACACCGGTCCGGGCAAGGGCAAGTCGACGGCCGCGTTCGGCATGGCGCTGCGCGCCTGGAACCAGGGCTGGCCGATCGGGGTGTTCCAGTTCGTGAAGTCGGCCAAGTGGCGCATCGGCGAGGAACGGGCGCTCACCGTGCTCGGCGCGACGGGCGAGGGCGGCCCGGTGACCTGGCACAAGATGGGCGAGGGCTGGTCGTGGATCCAGCGTCCCGGCGCCGACCACTCCGACGACGCCCGGGAGGGCTGGGCGCAGATCAAGCGCGACCTCGCCGCCGAGACCTACCGCTTCTACGTCCTGGACGAGTTCACCTACCCGCTGAAGTGGGGCTGGCTGGACCTCGACGACGTCATGGAGACGCTGACCGGCAGGCCGGGCAACCAGCACGTGGTGATCACCGGCCGAGACGCGCCGCAGCGCCTGGTCGAGGCCGCCGACCTGGTGACCGAGATGGGCAAGGTGCGCCACCCCATGGACGCCGGGCAGAAGGGGCAGAAGGGTATCGAGTGGTAGTCCCACGGCTGGTCGTCGCGGCACCGGCGTCGGGCAGCGGCAAGACGACGGTGGCGACCGGGCTCATGGCCGCGTTGCGGGCCCGGGGCCTCGCCGTCTCGCCGCACAAGGTGGGCCCCGACTACATCGACCCCGGCTACCACGCGCTGGCCAGCGGACGGCCGGGCCGCAACCTGGATCCGTGGCTGACCGGCGAGGAGCGGGTCGTGCCGCTGTTCGCGCACGGCGCGGCGGGCGCCGACGTCGCGGTCGTCGAGGGCGTGATGGGGCTGTTCGACGGCAGGGGCGACACCGACTTCGCCTCGACCGCGCACGTGGCGCGGCTGCTCGACGCCCCGGTCGTGCTGGTGGTGGACGCGGCCAGGCAGAGCCGGTCCGTGGCGGCGCTGGTGCATGGCTTCGCCACGTTCGACCCCCGGGTGCGGGTGGGCGGTGTCATCCTCAACCGGGTGGGTTCCGACCGGCACGAGGAACTGTGCCGGGCGGCGCTGTCCGGTGTGGACGTCCTGGGTGCGATCCGCCGCGACGACGCCGTGGAGACGCCCTCCCGCCACCTGGGACTCATCCCGGCCGCCGAGCGCGAGCAGGAGGCGGTCGCGGCGGTCGCGCGGCTGGGCGGACTGGTCGCCCGCTCGTGCGACCTCGACGCGCTCATGCGCCTGGCCCGTACGGCCCCGCCGCTGCCGGGCCGTACCTGGGAGCCGCCGGGTTGTCCACAGCCTGTGGACAGAAAGGTCGTGGCGGTCGCCGGAGGCGCCGCGTTCACGTTCGGCTACGCCGAGCACGTCGAACTGCTGCGCGCGGCCGGGGCCGACGTCGCCGTCTTCGACCCCCTCCACGACGAGCGCCTGCCGGACGGCGCCGGCGCCCTCGTCGTGGGCGGCGGTTTCCCCGAGGTGTACGCGACGGAACTGGCCGCCAACACCCGCCTGCGCGAGCAGGTCGCCGCCTTCGACGGTCCCATCGCCGCCGAATGCGCGGGCCTGCTCTACCTGTGCGAGGAACTCGACGGCCGCCGCATGTGCGGGAGGGTGCCGGGAACCGCCAGGATGACGGCCAAGCTCACCCTCGGCTACCGGGAGGCCGTCGCCACCCGGGACTCCCTGCTCACCAGGACCGGCGAGCGCTACCGGGGCCACGAGTTCCACCGCACCGTCCACGACGGCGGCGGCGAGCCGCTGTTCCGCTGGGAGGGCGGCGCCGACGGCTACGGCGACGCCCTCCTCACCGCCTCCTACCTACACCTGCACTGGGCGGGACGGCCGGAGCTGGCTCAGCGGCTCGTGTCGTCCTCCAGGTCGCCCTCGGTCTTGAGGTAGACCTCCTGGAGGTCGCGCAGCGTGTCGGGGTCCGGGTGCTCCCACATGCCGCGCTCGGCCGCCTCCAGCAGGCGCTCGGCGATGCCGTGCAGCGCCCACGGGTTCGACTTGGCCATGAACGCCTGGTTCTCCGGGTCCAGGACGTACGTCTGGGTGAGTTTGTCGTACATCCAGTCGGCCATCACGCCCGTGGTCGCGTCGTAGCCGAACAGGTAGTCGACCGTCGCCGCCAGCTCGAAGGCGCCCTTGTAGCCGTGCCTGCGCATCGCCGCCAGCCACTGCGGGTTGACCACGCGGGCGCGGAAGATGCGCGAGGTCTCCTCCGACAGCGTGCGGGTGCGGACCGCGTCGGGGCGGGTGCTGTCGCCGACGTACGCGGCCGGGGCCCGGCCGGTCAGCGCCCGCACGGTGGCGACCATGCCGCCGTGGTACTGGAAGTAGTCGTCGGAGTCGGCGATGTCGTGCTCGCGGGTGTCCACGTTCTTGGCCGCGACCGCGATCCTGCGGTAGGCGTTCTCCATGTCCTGCCTGGCGGGCACGCCCTCCAGGTCACGGCCGTAGGCGAAGCCGCCCCACACGGCGTACACCTCGGCGAGGTCGGCGTCGTCGCGCCAGTTGCGGCTGTCGATCAGCGGCAGCAGCCCGGCGCCGTACGCGCCCGGCGCGGAGCCGAAGATGCGCATCGTGGCTCGCCGCTCGTCGCCGTGCGCCTCCGACCTGACGTGGGCGCGCACGTAGTTGTCCGCGTCGGACTCCTCCAGCCCTGCCACCAGCCGTACGGCGTCGTCGAGCATCGCCACCACGTGCGGGAAGGCGTCGCGGAAGAAGCCGCTGATGCGCACGGTCACGTCGATGCGGGGACGGCCCAGCTCGGCCAGCGGGACCGGCTCCAGCCGGGTCACGCGGCGCGAGGCTTCATCCCATTCCGGACGCACGCCGAGCAGGGCCAGCACCTCGGCCACGTCGTCGCCCGCCGTCCGCATCGCACTGGTGCCCCACACCGACAGGCCGACCGAGCGGGGCCACTCGCCGGTGTCGGCGCGGTAGCGCTCCAGCAGCGAGTCGGCCATCGCCTGGCCGGTCTCCCACGCCAGCCTGCTCGGCACCGCGCGGGGATCGACGGAGTAGAAGTTGCGGCCGGTCGGCAGCACGTTGATCAGCCCGCGCAGCGGCGAACCGCTCGGCCCGGCCGGGACGTACCCGCCGTCGAGGGCGTGCAGCAGGTGGTCGATCTCGTCCGTCGTACGGCGCAGCCTCGGCACCACCTCGGTCGCGGCGAACACCAGGATGCGCTCGACCAGTTCGTCCGGTCCGTCCAGCACCTGCGCGACCACCCCGGCGGCGGCCGACGGCTCCCAGCCGCCCTCCTCCATGGCCTCGACCAGCGCGCGGGCGGTCGCCTCCGCGCGGTCCACCTCGCCGAGGGCGGCGCTGCCGTCCTCACGTAGTCCGAGCGCCTCGCGCAGGCCGGGCAGGCTCTCCTTGCCCGCCCACATCTGCCTGGCCCGCAGCATGGCCAGCACCAGGTCCACCCGTACGGTGCCCTCCGGCGCCTGGCCGAGTACGTGCAGGCCGTCGCGGATCTGCGCGTCCTTCACCTCGCACAGCCAGCCGTCCACGTGCAGCAGGAAGTCGTCGAACTCGGTGTCGTGCGGCCGGTCGGCCATGCCGAGGTCGTGGTCGAGCCGCGCGGCCTGGATCAGCGTCCAGATCTGGGCGCGGATCGCGGGCAGTTTGGCCGGGTCCATGGCGGCGATGGTGGCGTGCTCGTCCAGCAACTGCTCAAGTCGTGAAATATCGCCGTAAGTCTCGGCGCGGGCCATCGGCGGCACCATGTGGTCCACCAGCACCGCGTGCGCCCGCCGCTTGGCCTGCGTGCCCTCGCCCGGGTCGTTGACCAGGAACGGGTAGATCAGCGGCAGGTCGCCGATGGCCGCGTCGGTGCCGCACGAGGCCGACATCCCGGCCGACTTGCCCGGCAGCCACTCCAGGTTGCCGTGCTTGCCCACGTGGATCATCGCGTGCGCGCCGAACTCCGCCGACAGCCACCGGTAGGCCGCCAGGTAGTGGTGGCTGGGCGGCAGGTCGGGGTCGTGGTAGATGGCGATCGGGTTCTCGCCGAAGCCGCGCGGCGGCTGCACCATCACCACGACGTTCCCGGCGCGCAACGCGGCCAGGACGATGTCGCCGTCCTGCACGAACAGCTCGCCGGGCGGCGGGCCCCAGTGGCGCTCCATGCCGTCGCGCAGGTCGGCGGGCAGTGTGTCGTACCAGGTGCGGTAAGTCTCTGCGGAGATCCGCACCGGGTTGCCCGCGAGCTGTTCGTCGGTGAGCCAGTCGGGGTCCTGGCCGCCCGCCGCGATCAGCGCGTGGATCAGCGCGTCGCCGTCCTGCTCCGCGACGCCGGGGAAGCCCGCGCCCAGGTCGTAGCCCGCCTCCGCGAGCCTGGCCAGCAGTTTCACCGTGCTGGCCGGGGTGTCGAGACCGACGGCGTTGCCGACGCGCGAATGCTTGGTCGGGTACGCCGACAGCATCACCACCAGCCTGCGCTCGGCGGGCGGCGTGTGCCGTAGGCGGGCGTGCCTGACGGCGATGCCCGCGACGCGGGCGGCGCGTTCGGGGTCGGCGACGTACACGGTGAGGCCGTCCTCGTCGACCTCCTTGAACGAGAACGGCACGGTGATGATCCGGCCGTCGAACTCGGGGATCGCGACCTGCGAGGCGGCATCCAGCGGCGACAGGCCGTCGTCGTTGTCCTCCCACGCCTTCCTGTCGCTGGTCAGGCACAGGCCCTGGAGGATCGGCACGTCGAGTTCGGCCAGCGCCCCGACGTCCCACGCCTCGTCGTCGCCGCCCGCACCCGCCGTCGCGGGCCGCGACCCACCGGCGGCCAGTACGGTCACCACCAGCGCGTCCGCCCGCCGCAGCGTGTCGAGCAGCTCCGGTTCAGCGGTACGCAGCGATGAGCAGAAGACCGGCATCGCCTGGCCGCCCGCGTCCTCGACGGCCGCGCTGAGCGCCTCGACGAAGCCGGTGTTGCCCGCCATGTGGTGGGCCCGGTAGTAGAGGATGCCGACGACCGGGCCGTCCTGGGTGTGGGCGGTGCGTTCCAGCGTCCCCCAGGCGGGGGCGGCCACGGGCGGCGCGAAGCCCCGGCCGGTCAGCAGCACCGTGTCCGACAGGAAGGCGTGCAGTTCGGCCAGGTTGGCGGGGCCGCCGTGGGCGAGGTAGGCGTGGGACTCGGCGCAGACGCCGCCGGTGACCGTGGACAGCTCCATGAGCTCGGCGTCCGGGGCCTGCTCGCCGCCGAGGACGACCACCGGCCGGTGACCGTTCAGCAGGACGTCGAGACCCTCCTCCCAGGCACGCCTGCCGCCGAGCAGGCGGACCACGACCAGGTCGGTGCCCTCCACGAGGGCGGGCAGGTCCTCTGGCAGGAGCCGCGCGGGGTTGCCGAGCCGGTAGTCGGCGCCGCTGGCGCGCGCGCTCAGGAGGTCGGTGTCGGAGGTGGAGAGCAGCAGGACGGTACGGCTGTCGCCAGGCAAGGGGAGTCCTCCCTCGGGGTCCTCGCCCCGGTCGTGGGTGTCACGACGGCAGAAGTCTCCTGGCTCCCGGATCGACGTTCACCCCTGACCTTCCCGCCCGTCGCCGGGCAGTGGCCTGTGGTGGGGGTCGCTCCCCGGTTACAGTGGCGGGACCGCACCGGTTTCTCACCGGTTTCCTCCTGTGCCGTCGCCTACCGCTGAGCCTACGGCACAGGGAAGTGGCGTTACCATCCTCTCCGTGTCCATAGCCGACTTTTCCGGACGTAATGGGCCAGATGCCTGTCCGGGGGCGCTGCAGGTGCACCAGGCCGCCGACGGGCCGCTGGCCAGGGTCCGCCTGCCCGGCGGGCGGATCACCGCTGCCCAGTTGCTGGTGCTGGCCGGGCACACCGAGGTGGTCGAACTCACCTCGCGGGCCAACGTCCAGGTCCGCGCGCTGCGCTCACCGACGGACTTCGCACGGCGCCTCGCGGACGCGGGGCTGCTGCCGTCGCCGTCACACGAACGCGTCCGCAACATCATCGCCTCCCCGCTGGGCGGGCGCGGAACGGTCGGCGTGCTGGACACCGACCCCCTGGTCGAGGCGCTGGACGCCGCCCTGTGCGGGAACGCGCGATTGGCCGGGTTGCCGGGGCGGTTCCTGTTCGCACTGGACGACGGCAGCGGTGACGTGACCGCGCTGGGCGCCGACGTGACGCTGGTCCCCGCCGCCGGGCTGGGCGCCGACGTGAAGCCCGTGCCCGAAGCCGCGCTGGATGCCGACGTGACGCCGGTATCCGGCGTCGGGCTGTTGCTCGCCGGGGAGGACATCGGCCTGCGCTTTCCCGTTGAGGAGGCCGTGGCGCTGATGATCGCGGCGGCCGAGGCGTTCCTGGATGTGCGCGGCCCCGACGGCGCCTGGCGCATCGCCGAGCTGCCCGACGGCCCGGCGCGGGTGGCGGCCCGATTGCGCGAGAACCTGTCGGCGGCCGGTCTCGGGGTGTCCGGGGACAGGTGGGCGCCTTCTGTCGCCGGGCCTGATCGGGGAATCCGGCGGGCCGGGGCCGTGGGGCTTCGGGACGGGCGGGTGGCGCTGGAGGCCGTGGTGCCGCTCGGGCGGCTGACCGCCGTACAGGCCCGAGTGCTGGCCCAGGTCGCCGAGTCCGTACGGTTGACCCCCTGGCGTACCGTCGTCCTCCTGGACCTCGACCCCCAGCACGCCACCGACCTGGCACTCCGGCTGCAACAAGCCGGACTGGTCACCGATCCCGACTCCTCGTGGACCGGGGTCACCGCCTGCACCGGCCGCCCCGGGTGCGCGAAGGCCCTCGCCGACGTACAGGCCGATGCGGCCGCGTGGGTGCGGGCGGGCCGTGGCGGTGCGGGCGGTGGCGAACTGCCGGTGCACTGGGCGGGGTGTGAACGGCTGTGCGGGCTTCCGCGCGGTTCGGTGATTCAGATGGTGGCTACCCCGGACGGGTATCAGGAGAGGCAGCAGTGACCGACTACATCCGCGACGGCGCCGAGATCTACCGGCAGTCGTTCGCCACCATCCGCGCCGAGAGCGACCTCACCGGCCTGCCGCCGGACCTCGCGCAGGTGGCCGTCCGGATGATCCACGCCTGCGGGATGACCGACCTGGTCACCGACCTGGGCTGGTCGCCGGGCGCGGTCGCGGCGGCCCGGACGGCGCTGCGGGCGGGCGCGCCGATTCTCTGCGACGCGATGATGGTCGCCTCCGGCGTCACCCGCAGCAGGCTCCCGGCGGACAACGAGGTGGTCTGCACCCTGTCCGACCCCGCCGTACCCGGGCTGGCCGAACGGCTCGGCACCACCCGCAGCGCCGCCGCCCTCGAACTGTGGCGCGACCGCCTCGACGGCGCGGTCGTCGCGATCGGCAACGCGCCGACGGCCCTGTTCCGGCTGCTGGAAATGGTCGAGGAAGGGGCGGGACGGCCCGCCGCGGTGCTGGGCATCCCGGTGGGGTTCATCGGCGCGGCCGAGTCCAAGCGGGCACTGGCCGACAGCGATCTGGAACACCTGGTGGTGCACGGCCGCCGAGGCGGCAGTGCGATGACGGCGGCGGCGATCAACGCCATCGCGAGCGAGCGGGAGTAGACGGCGTGAGCGATGCGGAGAACCCGGCCATGACGGAAACCGGCGGACAGGCCCCGGCGACGGCGGGCGGCGACGGGGCGGGCGTGGCGGTAGGTGCCGGGCGGTTGTACGGGGTCGGGCTGGGGCCGGGGGACCCGGAACTGGTCACGGTCAAGGCCGCGCGGCTCATCGGCGTGGCCGACGTGATCGCCTACCACGCGGCCAGGCACGGACGGAGCATCGCCCGGTCGATCGCGTTGCCGTACATGCGGGAGGGGCAGGTCGAGGAACTGCTGCTGTACCCGCTGACCACCGAGACCACCGACCACCCGGGCGGCTACCAGGGCGCGCTGGACGACTTCTACGTGGAGTGCGCGGCCCGGCTGGCCACCCATCTCGACGCGGGCCGTACCGTCGTGGTGCTGGGCGAGGGGGATCCGCTCTTCTACGGGTCGTACATGCACCTGCACAAGCGCCTGGCCCACCGCTACCCGACCGAGGTGGTGCCGGGCGTGACGTCGGTGAGCGGCGCGGCGGCGGTCCTCGGCCGTCCGCTGGTGGAGCGGGACGAGGTGCTGACCGTCCTGCCGGGGACGCTTCCGGCCGAGGTCCTGTCCGAACGGCTGGCGGCCACGGACTCGGCGGCGGTGCTGAAGCTGGGCCGTACGTTCGAGAAGGTCCGCGACGCGTTCGCGCAGGCAGGACGGCTCGACGACGCCTGGTACGTCGAGCGCGCCACGACCGGCGCCGAGCGGGTTGCGCCGCTGAAGGACGTCGACCCGGACACCGTCCCGTACTTCTCCCTGGCCCTGCTGGCCAGCCCGGCCGAGCGCACCTTCGTCCCCGAGCCGCTCGCCTCTGAGCCGCTCGCTTCCGGGTCGGTCGCTTCTGAGCCGGTCGCCCCGCTCGGGCAGTCCTCGCACGGCGACCGTCTGCCGACAGGCACGCCCGGCGAGGTGGCCGTGGTGGGGCTCGGACCGGCCGGGCGGCCGTGGCTGACGCCGGAGGCGCAGGAGGCGCTGGCCGCCGCGACCGACCTGGTCGGTTACGGGCCGTACGTGGACCGGGTGGCCCAGAACCCGCGCCAGGAGCGCCACCGTACGGACAACCGGGTGGAGGCCGAGCGCGCCAGGCACGCGCTGGAACTGGCCCGGGAAGGACGCCGGGTGGCGGTGGTGTCGTCGGGCGACCCCGGCGTGTTCGCGATGGCCAGCGCGGTGCTGGAGGTGGCCGCCGACTTCCCCGACGTCCCGGTACGGGTGGTGCCGGGACTGACGGCGGCGCAGGCGGTGGCGAGCCGGGCCGGCGCGCCGCTGGGGCACGACTACTGCGTGCTGTCGCTGTCCGACCTGCTGAAGCCGTGGGAGGTGATCGCCGAGCGGATCTCCGCCGCCGCGCGGGCCGACCTGGTGCTGGCGATCTACAACCCGGCCTCGCGCAGCCGTACCTGGCAGCTTGCCGCCACCCGCGATCTGCTGCTGGAACACCGTGACCCGGCCACACCGGTGATCATCGGCAGGAACGTCGGCGGCGCCGCCGAGTCGATCATCGTCACCACGTTGGGCGACTTCGACCCCACCCAGGTGGACATGCGCTGCCTCCTGATCATCGGCTCCTCAACGACGCGAGTGGCCCCGTCCGGCCAGGTCTACACCCCCCGCCGCTACCCCTGACCCGGACCCGGTCGACTCGCCGGATGATCAGGAGACAGGGTTCTGGCTGCCCTCGTCAGAACCCGCGAAAGACACCGTCCTCATCCATGGAGTCGGCGAATTCCGCGAAGTCCATGTTGCCGATCGAGAGATTGATTTCGATCGAGGCCAACGCGGCCGGGACGGCCCGCATCTGGCGCCCCATCTCCCTCCTCAGGTCGACGAGAAGGAGCGGCATCTCCGGCGACCGGATGGTGGCTTTGTCCACCACGACGAAGAACGTGGGCTTGTACTCCTCCGGCAGCAGAGCGAGGATCTGCTCCGCTGTGGCGCCGTCGTGGGCCGGATCATCAAGGTATTGGACCGCCACGAAGGGCTCGTCCTCGTCATCCTCCTCCTCAGGCCACTCGTCCTCGTTCTCGGTCGATTTGATCGCCGCGCGGACGGCAGCCCACGCCTCAGGCGCGGAGAAGTCCGTACGGATCACCAGCAGTTCGTCACTAGACGATAGTATGTTCGACATAACCATGCATTCTGCCAGCATCGGCGAACACCTCGCCCACTCGCCGGGAGCGCGGGTCACCCGCCTCGGGCCCCGGCGCCCGGTCATAGTGTCACCCTTGTTCGTTAACGTCTGGCGACATGATCATTGCTGGCACGTTCCCCGAGATGGCAGGGGATCCCGACGCGGCACGAGAGATGCTCGAAGCCGCCGACTGGTCCGCGTTCACGCCTGAACGCGATCTGCCGCCGCTGCGCGACGCGCTCACCGCGTTGGAACGAACGCATGGTGTCACCGAGGCACACCGTCACGCGACCGCGAAGATCAAGGCGTACGGCGCCCGTCTCCGCCATGCCGACACGCACCGGGCCGAGGTGCTGACGCACGTGCTCAGCCCCTGCGGCCGGTACCTGGCACTCGGGAGCGCGGTCGGCGAGGAGTTCGACGACGGCGGTGTGCTGCAGATCTGGGAGGTCGCCACCGGCCGCTGCGTCAATGTCATCGACGGGATCCCCGGTGGCGTGGGCTGGGAGAGCGACCGGCACATGCTTCAGTGGTCGGCCGACGCCTCCCGGGTCGCGGTGGTGCACGGCAAGTCGCGGGTGGGGATCTGGGAACCGTTCGGCGACCCGGAGGACTCCTGGGGCGAGCCGATCGCCCGGACGAACGTGAGCGATTCGCGGCCGCACTTCGCCTTCGCGCCCGACGGCGACCGCGTGATGATGTGGGGCGGCTGGTACGGGCAGGACCGGCGAGGCCGAATCGTCTCGATGGACGACGACGTGGACATCGATGCCGTCGAGGCTCTGGTGTCGGTCGAATCGCTGCCGGACGGGATGCGCGCCGTGCTCCGGGGGAAGCCGCTCTGCCTCGACTGGTCCGCGTGGTCGAAGGACGGCGAGCGGATCTACGGGTACGAGTCGTCCGGGTGGGCGTGCTCCGTCGACGTCGCCGAACGCAGGGTCGTCTGGCTGCGCGACACCCACGACTTCGACGGCCCGCTGCCGGTCTGGAGCCCGGACGAACGGCACCTGGCCCACCAGCGGGACGGTCAGTTGATGATCAGCGATGCGGTGACCGGGGAACCGGTGGCGGTGCACGCCGCCCGCCCCGGCACCGCGCTGCTGTCCTGGGGCCCTGCCGGACGGCTGGCGGTCGTGGCGCCTGCGAACGACGACAGAGGCGCGCGCCCGGGCGTGCGCATCCTCAGCGTGAGCGGCGAGCACGACTACGACCTGGACCTGGCACTCAGCCCGACCGGGCACATGACGCCCGACCTCACCGCGTGGGCCTGGTCGCCGGACGGCGGCCGCGCCGCCTGCGTGACCGACGAGGGCCGGGTCGAGGTCTGGGACCTGGGCGAGCACCCTGAGCGACTGCGGGTGGTCGAGGTACCGGAGGACGTGGACGGAGTGCTGTGGGGCGCGGACGACGTGCTCGTCATCGTCACCTCGCTCGACGAGGGCGAAGGGACGATCCCGGGGCTACGGTTCGTCGCGGCCGGGAGCGGCGAGGTGGTCGGCGCATTCGAGTTCCTGCGGGAGCCGTCCGGACCGAATCCATTGGACGAGGACGGGGAGGACCACGGCTTGGACCACAGTCCCCATCCCGCTTTCGCGCTGGACGCGCATACCTGGGCGGTCGCGTTCGAGCCCGGCCTGGTGATCGCCCCTGCCGGCAGAGAACCCGACCTGGACACGCGGCTCGCCTGGTCGGTGGACCGCCGGTTCGCCTGGCCGGTGCGCTGGGGCGACCTGGAGATCTTCCCGAACCCGGCCGAGGCCGCCGACGGAGCCACCCCTCCCCTCGATGAGCTGGTGGAACCCTTCCTAGGCGGCACTCCGCGCCCGGCTGAGCCGCCCGCGTGGCCACCACCGAACACCGCGACCTTCGAGGACCTGCTCGACCTCGCCGGCAAGGTGGTCGAGCGGGTCAGGGCGAGCGACCAGGAAGGGCACACCTCCGGACTGCCACGTGAGATCGCGGTCCTGTACGCGCGGCGGAACGATGCGGACCGGGCGCGGCGGTTCGTCGAACTCTGCCCCGAACCCCTGCGGATCGCCCCACGGATCGAGCAGATCCTGCGGGAGGCGGCGCCTCCGGCGCCCGAGCCGCCGACCCCGGAGGAGATCGCCGCTCTCGCCGAGGCTCACGAGAGGTTCCTCCGGACGCCTCGCGGTCAACGCTCGGGCGTGAACGCCGAACTGGTCCGGCAGGCCGCCCACGCCCGCCACGTCTCCGCCGTCCTCGATCTGCTTGAACAGGCGCCGCTGGAGACCCACCTCGGCCTCGGCTCGCACGACAGGCACCATCTGACGCTGTGCGCTCTACGGATCGTCGCCACCGGCTCCGACGAGGAGATCTAGGATCACACCCTCGCCGATCTTGGAGCATAAAGGGGTATTCGGCTGCTCACGGAGTGCTTCGTCCTGCGCGGCCGATCCGCCGTAAACGGGCAGGGGCCCTAAACCTCCGGCAAACACTCCAAGATCTATGGCTGGCAGGCGAAACCACGCTCAATATCGAAGTCAACCGTCTGGACGGGCCGATAGGTAGAAATACCCTGGTAGAACGCGCCGTCGCATGGTGGCACGCACTGTCCGGGGGCAGCGCCCTCCGCCGCGAAACCCTCCTTCGAGAGGGCGTGGAAGCAGGAACTCCGAGGTTCGTCTTCATGCGGATCGGCCTTGAGGCCATCCGAGGTTCAGTCCCCGACGCCCGTCGTGGACCTGGTGCCTTCATGAGGAAGGAGACGAGGATGCACGGAAACCGGCTACTCATCGTCAGTCCGATGATCGCCACCCTGATGTTCGGTTCGATCGGGACCTCGCACGCCTCACCCATCCCGACGTCTGCGAGCGCCGGCGACAGTCACGTCGCAGCGATCCCGAATGCCGCGCCGCCCGTGTGCAGAAGCTTCTACAAGGATGAGAAGCCGTTCTGCTCGGAGGGTTACGCGGACGGATTCGAGGCCGGGAGGGCGTGCGGCCCGCCCCGCCAGACCGGAAGAGTCTCCTCCGACGAGGCATACGACATCGGCTACGCCGCGGGCTACACGTCAGGGAAGCGGACCTGCAAGTCGTAATCGGACGCCTGAGCACGGGCCTGGCCCGGTGGTCACCACCGGGGCCATGGCCCGCCCCGAACTCGATCGAGCGGGCATCGCCGATTGACCCGGCCTTAAATGTAATAGATGCTGTTACAGCAGGAGGGGTGATGGCGGCGAACAGCAGGCTCACGATCGCGGTGCACATTCTGGCGTGGCTGGCCCTCGCGCACCGTCGCGGAACGGAGCTGCTGACCTCTGATCAGGTCGCCGCCAGCGTGAACACGAATCCGGTGATAATCCGGCGCAGTCTCGGTGACCTGCGGCGAGCGGGCCTGGTGGTCGTGCGTCACGGCGCGGGGGCCGGGTGGAGGCTGGCTCGCGTGCCGGAAGAGATCTTGCTGGTCGACGTGTACGACGCCGTCGAGCAGGACCCGTTGTTCGGCATGCATCATACCGAGCCCAATCTCGCCTGCCCGGTGGGCAAGGGGATCCGCCCCGCGCTGGGTGAGGTCTACGGCAGGGCCGAGCTGGCTCTGCGTACGGAGTTCGGGAGCACGTCGATAGCCGACGTGCTGCGCGAGACCCTGCTGACGAGCTAGCCGCCCCGGGTTCGCCAGGTCTTCGACGTACCACTTGTTGTAACAAAGATTGTTCCAGTCAACAGAAGGAGATCCTCGTGCACGACGTACGGTGCCCGATCGTGGAACTGAGGCAGTACACGCTGCATCCCGGCCAGCGCGACGTGCTGATCCGCCTTTTCGACCGGGAGTTCATCGAGTCGCAGGAAGCGGCCGGCATGACCGTCCTGGGACAGTTCCGCGACCTGGACGACCCGGACCGGTTCGTCTGGCTGCGGGGATTCGACGACATGACGCGCCGCGCCGAGGCGCTCGGCCGCTTCTACGGCGGGCCGATCTGGAAGACCCACCGCGAGCAGGCCAACAGCACGATGATCGACTCTGACGACGTACTGCTGCTGAGACCCGTCACGGCGCGGGCCGGCTTTCCGCCCCCCGCCGTCCGGCCCCCGGCAGGGGAGACGACCTCGGCTCCGTCCCTCGTGCTCGCGACCGTCTATCACGGCGAGGGCCTGTTCGACCAGACGTTCGCGGAGTTCTTCGACGGGCGTATGCGTCCCGTTCTGACGGAGGCGGGCGCCACGCCCTTGGCCTGGCTGCAATCCGAACATGCGGCGAACAGCTTCCCGGCGCTGCCGGTGAGGACCGGCGAGAACGCTTTCGTATGGTTCGCCAGGTTCGCCGACGAACGGCAGCTCGCCGAGCATCTGGACTTCCTGGACCGCTCGGATCGGTGGCGGGAAACGGTGCTGCCCACCTTGTCGGCGACACTGACCAGGACCCCGCAGCGGTTGCGGCTGACTCCCACCACGAGGTCCGTGCTGCGCTAGCGGGCGGCCTCCTCGACGAGTTTCAGGGCGAGTCGCTGCAGGTCGGGCCCGGCCTTGTCGGGGCTGCCGGTGTCGAAGGGCGGCTGCGGGTCGTACTCGACCGCCAGTTGCAGCGCCTGCGCCGTCCGTACGTCGGTGAGCTTGGCCGCCAGGTGCAGTGCCATGTCGATGCCGGCCGACACCCCCGCCGCCGTGATGATCTTCCCTGACTCGACGAAGCGGTCAGGCGACGGGAGGGCGCCGAACGTGGTCTCCAGATAGGTCCGGGACGCCCAGTACGTGGTGGCGGGCACGCCGCGCAGCAACCCGGCGGCGCCCAGGATCAGCGCACCGGTGCACACCGAGGTCGTCCACGTGGTGTGCTCGTGCAGGCGGCGTACCCAGTCGACGGTCTCCGCGTCCTCCATGGCGGCGATGACGCCCCGATTGCCCGCACCCGGCACGAGCAGCACGTCCGCCTGCCGCACCTGACGAAGTGTCCGGTCGGCGACCAGACCGAGCACTCCGGTGTCGGTGCGCACCGGACCCAGCCGTTTGGCCACGGTGACCACCGAAGCGTCGGGCACTCGGCACAGCACCTCGTAGGGCCCCACCGCGTCCAACGCGGTGAAGCCGTCGTACAGCAGGATCGCCACCCGAAGCCCGCGTGCCCGCGCTGCCGCCGGCGCCTCCAGGCCCAGCGCCCCCAGACCCGCTCCCACGCCGCCTGTGGCCACCGCTTTCAGCATCGATCTACGGTTGGCGTCCATGTCCGCACCTTTCCTCGGGAATCTCCTTCCACTGGTCGCACGAGCCGCTGCGAAAGTTCCCGGGAACCCGCGCGGCTACCAGGTCACCGGCAGTGCGTGCAGGCCGTACACGGGGCTGAAGGTCCGGAAGCCGACCTGCTCGTCCGGGACGGCCGGCGCGAGGCCGGGGAAGCGGCGCAGCAGGGCGGGGAAGGCGATGCGCATCTCCATCCGCGCCAGCGGCGCCCCGAGACAGTGGTGCACGCCGTGGCCGAAGGCGACGTGACCGGCGGTCTCCCGGGTGATGTCGAGGGCGTCGGGATCGTCGACGAACGCATGGTCGCGGTTGGCGGCGGGAGGCGAGCAGATCACCAGCGAGCCTGCGGGGATGGTGTGCCCGGCGACCTCCACCTCCGTCGTGGTCGTGCGCGGCGGCATCGACTGCACGATGGACAGCCAGCGCAGCAGTTCCTCGACGGCGGGCTCGATCAGCGCCGGATCCGCGCGGATCATCGCGAGCTGGTCCGGGTGCCGCAGCAGGGCCAGGGTGCCCAGGCCGAGCATGTTCGAGGTCGTCTCATGCCCGGCGATCAGCAGCAGGCTCGCGATGCCGATCAGCTCGTCGGTGCCGAGGTCGTCGCCGTGGTCGCGGACCAGCATGCCGAGCATGTCCTGGCCCGGTTCCGCCTGGGCGCGGGCCACCAGGCCGGCCATGTAGCCGCGGTTGTCCCGCTGCGCGGCGGCCTGCTGCTCCATCGTCAGCGACGCGTCCAGCAGGCGGGCGGAGCGCTCCTGGAACTCGGCGCGGTCGGCGTACGGCACGCCCAGGAGCTCGCAGATCACCAGGGACGGTACCGGCAGCGCGAAGTGTGAGACCAGATCGGCTGGTTTGCCGGCCCGTTCCATGTCGTCCAGGGCCGCTTCGACGATCTCGGTGATCCGAGGCTCCAGCCGTCGCATGCGGCGTCCCGTGAACTCAGGGGTGAGCATCCGGCGCAGTCGCGTGTGCTCGGGCGGGTCGAACCCGATCAGGATCCCGGCTCGCATCTTCGCCCGTTCCTCCTCGTCCATGTCACCCGCCCCCGGGATCGGTGTGGGGGCGCTGCTGAACCGGACCGGGTCCGACAGCACGCGGCGGACGTCCTCATGACGGCAGACCAGATAGGCGAGTACGCCGAAGGGCGTCATCACCCGCACCACACCCTCGTCGTCCCGTGCACGGGCCAGTTCCTTGACGGGGTCGAACCCGTCCCGCCGCATCTGCAGCGGCAACTCCAGCGCTTGCGTCATCGTCTGCCCATCCATTCTGTGATCGTGTGGGACTGTCTCGGCGCCGCCATGCGGGTGCGGGGCGGTGGGCGCGCGGCCTGTGGCACTGTCACCGGTCGGCGCTCCTTCGCTCGGGCGGCGACTCGGTCCACAGCCGGAGCTTGTCGGGGTTGCGTATCGCCCAGATGCGTGTGATCCGGTCGGCTGCGACCTCGAACGCGTACACCGACACGGTGATGCCGTCGTGCTGAGCGATCAGGCCGGGCCGGCCGTTGACCGTACGCTCCAGGATCGTCAGACCGTGCAGCCTGGCGGCGAGAGTGACCAGCGAGCGCCCGATCTGCTCAGCGCCTTCGACCGGGCGCAGCACAGCGCCGGCGGCGCCGCCGCCGTCGGCGATCGCCGTGGCGTCGGGGTCGAGCAGGGCGACGAGGGCGTCGATGTCCTTGGCCTCCCATGCCTGCTTGAAGGCTCTGACGACGCGGGCCTGCCATACCACCGGAGGCGGGGGAAGCTGCGAGAGGCGGATACGGCGGCGGGCCGAGGAGGCCAGCTGGCGGCAGGCCGCCGGAGTACGGCCGAGGATCTCGGCCACCTCGGCGAAGGCGTAGCGGAAGACGTCGTGGAGGATGAACGCGACGCGTTCGGCCGGGGTCATCGATTCGAGGACGACGAGGAAGGCCATGTTGACCGACTCGTCGAGGGTGACCCGGTCGGCCGGGTCACCGCCCGGCCGCTCGCTGGTCCACTCCCCGGGTTCGGGCAGCGGCTCGGGGATCCATTCGCCCACGTAGGTCTCCCGCCGGGCCCGTGCCGAGGACAGCAGGTTGAGACACAACCGGCTGGCGACCTTGTTCAGCCAGGCGCCGGGGGATTGGACGGCGTCCCGCTGCTGCGGGGACAAGGCGTACCAGCGGGCGTAGGTCTCCTGGGCGACGTCCTCGGCCTCCGACAGCGAGCCCAGGAGCCGGTAGGCGAGATTGATCAGCTGCCGCCGAGCGTTCATGATCACGTCCGGGCCGGGGCCGCTCTCCGGCGCGAGTGAGACGGTCATCGTGTCGTGGGCTCCTTCGGTCGCCAGCCTCAACAGTTCGACCGGACAGCGCGGTGATTTGTCAGGCCGGCACGCCGCCTCACGTTCCGAGGTGCTGTGTTGTCAGAGCAGTGAGACGACTCCCGGCGACTTCGCAGCGAAGTCGGCCACCACGACGAGGAGGTTGAGATGCGCAGTCAAAGGAGCACGACGTTCCAGCACGCGAAGGCCGCCGTCGCGCACGGCGCAGGGAGCCGGATCCGCCTCATCGCCTTTCGGATCACCACGTTTGTCATCGTCTTCGAGTTGGCTGCCGGTTCGGTGTGGAACCTGCTGCCGATCGAATGGACGGAAATCCAGCTGCGCCACCTGGGATACCCACAGTTCCTCCTCCACATCCTGGGCGTGTGGCAGGCCGGTGCGGCCGTCGCGATCATCGCGCCCGGGCTTCCGGTGATCAAGGAATGGGCATACGCGGGGGCCCTATTCCTATGGTCGGGTGCCGTGGCGTCCCACTTGATCGTCGGGGACGGTCTTCGGACGTGGGGGGTGCCGCTGATTTTCGGGATGTGCGCCATCGCGTCGTGGGCGCTGAGGCCGGCCGACCGATGGCTCCGACGGGGCGACCTGGCCAGCACCGGACAGGGTCGGGCCGCCCCGTCGGAAACCCGGCCTCGCGCTTGGGTCGTGCCGATCGGGCTGCTCGTCGCCCTGTATGCCGTTTCGTTCCTCACCCTGCCCGCGGCCGAGGCCATGACACACCAGTGGGCGGTCGAACTGGGCTGGATCAACGGGTAGCGCCTCGCGGACGTACCGGGGACCGATCTGACGCCAGGTCACGAGCCTGGGGACGGTGCCGAGATCACCGGTTCGCCCCGGCTAGGAGCAGCCCTCGAACTGCGGGACCGAGACCACCGACAGGTCGATGCCCGATGCGCCGAACCACTTGTCCAACAGGATGCGCGCCGTGCCGTCCTGGTACATGCGGGTGATGGCCCGGTTGAGCTCCTCGCAGCCGTCCACGTCGCCCTTGCGCACGCCGATCGCGGTGCGCTGCTCGTTGAACGTCGCGCCGACCAGGTGCAGGTCGACGCCGGGCCGGGTGAGCAGCCCGGCCAGGATCTGGCTGTTGGTGGAAATGGCGTCGATCCGGCCGTCCTTGATCATGTCCAGGCAGGCGTTGTAGTCGGGCGCCTCGACCGGGGTCGCCTCGACCCGGCGCTCCTCCACGATCCGCTGAGCGATGTTCGTCCCGCGCACCCAGCAGATCTTGCGGCCTTCAAGGTCGCGTACGTTGCGGATGGCGCCCTTGTCGGCCACCCGTACCGCGATGTCCTGGAAGTCGACATGGTACGGCCCGGCGAAGTCGATCACCTTCTTCCGCTCCGGTGTCACCGACATGTGAGCGAAGACCAGGTCGGCCCGCCCGTCGGTGAGCACGGAAAGCTGATCCCCGGCCTTGATCTCCAGCCACCGGATCCGCTTGCCCAACCGGGACATGAGATATTCGGCCACATCGACGTTGAAGCCGTCGTAGCCGCCGTCCGGCCCCTTGAAACTGATCAGCGGTACGTCGGAACGGATGGCGACGACCAACTCGCCTTTGTCCATGAGGGACTCCGGCCGTGCGGTACCGCAGGCGGTCAGCAGCAGGACGAGGCAGATCAGCAGTCTTCTCACCGGTACCTCCTGTCCATGATCCCAGGCGATGCCGGCTTTGGCGAGGCCATACTTCCGCGACCACCGAGGCCATGGCGGCCTCCGGAATGGAAGGCCGCAGTCCTATCTCACGTGTCCCTGGAGGAGGGCTTGCCAGGTGGTGTGGCCTTCCTTCATGCGCATGCGATGGGTTTCGGCGACCTTTCGGAAGCGCGTGTCCTCGCGCCGGAGGAACGTCTGTCCACCTGAGGCGCACAGTTCGTATGCGACGTCGTCGCAGTGGCAGGTCCAGAGGAGTGTTTGGCGTCGTGGCTCGTTTCGCGCCGCGATCCAGACCAGCCGGGTGCAGCCGGGCTGAGGCTTGGGTAGGTGGGGCGACAGGCAGGCGTTCACGTCGGCTCGGCCGGTGAACGGTGAGATGCCGGAAACGGCCGTCGCGGTCATGTCGGTGGCCTTTCCTCCGCGATAAGGGAGTCGCGGATGGTGTCGAACTCCTCGGGTGACAGGGTTCCCTTTCCTTTGTGGTGTCTGGCCATCTCGCCCAGGGCCCAGGGTTCCCACAGTTCGCGGATCGTTCGGGCGTCGGGGTGGATGTCGAGCGCGCGGGCGATGTCGGCGATGGGGACGCCGTGCCTCAGTGCTTGCGTGAGTGCGCTCATACGATGTCGGTTCGCACCCACGGCCAGGGCGGACGCCCAGATCAGCGCCCGCACCCGGTAGCCGTTGTCACGCCACTCCACCGGCACGTACTCCAGTTCGTGCCACCGCTGGATCACCACCGGGAACCGGTGGGCCAGCGCGTCGGCCAGGCTCCGAACATCCATCAGCGGCCCCCTCTTCTGGTGGTCGCGGGCTGATCCTGCCGTTGTTCGCCTGGTTCGGGCCAGTTGGGTGGGAAGACCCGCTCCCGCTGTGGACGTTGCCGGGACGATCTGCCCGGCGCATGTGCGCGGGCCACTTTCGGGCCGCGCGCCCGCGCGAAGATCCTGGTGCGGTGGGCGGTTTGCGGCTGTGGGATCCGAAACTCCGCCTTGGACATCCGGCGGCGGTGCAGCCCGAGCGCTGTGTACAGGTTGAGCCGCTCGGCCATCGACTCGGCCGACGGCACCTCGTAGTCGTGGGCACCGAGGGCGGAGCAGCCGTGGGCGTAGGGAGGGTGTCCGCACACCGCGCATCCCAGCGCCAAGGGCGGGTTCTCCGCTGTGAAGCACTGCTCGCGCACCAGGGTCGACACCGCCGGGTAGCGCCGCGCGGAGGGAGAGACGAGGTCGGGCGTCACGACTGCCACTGCGCCGCCTTCACCAGTTCGCCGCTGTGGAAGACGCTCCACACGAGCGACTCGGGGGCCGCGTGGACAGGCCCGTCCATCAGCATGGCCGTGCATCCCGGGCACGGGCCCGTCGAGGTGATCCAACCCGTCGCCAGCAGTTGCAGGCAGGTGAACCCGAGTAGGGCCGAGGGCGGGTGGCAGGGCCTTTCGGGGACAGTTGGTCGGGGGTTGCTATTGCTCACAGTCGCATCTCCAGGTGCGCTCAGGGCTCGCACCGGTCGTGCTCAGCGCCGGGCGGGCTCGCTTCATGTTCAGAAGGGCGTGGACCTCACTATTGCTACCTACACCTCACGATCGGATACGACACGTACGTCTAGAAAGGCGTCGTAACCGGACGGCTCCTATCGTGCTGCTGTGATCGAGTTCCGTCCTGACCTCTCCAAGTACGAGCAGGTAGCAGCCGAGATCCGTCGGCGGATCAAGACGGGTGTCTATCAGCCGGGAATGCCGATCCCCGGCGAGCCTCGGCTTGCAGCGGAGTTCGGCATCGCGCGTCGCACGGCCAGGAAGGTGCTTGAGCTCCTCATCGAGGACGGCGACGTCTACACCGTCCGGAGCATCGGCACCTTTGTCACCCGTGAGGAGAGCGACGATGCCTAGCTTCCAGCAGGTTGCGAGCCAAGCTGACCACGTTCCCCATGTCCGCTTCGACCCCCTTCGGCGTAAGCGCTCTCGGCGGTAGTGTCTTGGGACTATCGTCGGCCCTACTCCGGCACATGTCAATTATCCCAAGACAATCTCTCGAAGGAGCGTTGGGTGGCCGAACCACGACGGCATTCGCGATATCTGGATCTTGCCGCTCGAATCCGGGTTCGGATCGAAGCGGGCGAGTGGGCGCCGGGCTCGAAGTTGCCGCGCCTCGACGACTTCGCTGAGGAATACAGCGCGAACCGCGACACGATCGGCCGAGCGATCACAGCCCTCGAATCGGAGGGGTTCGTCTGGGCCGTACAGGGGCGGGGCATCATCGTCCGGCACGGGCTCATGAGGTTGCGTCGGCCCCGGGGAAACCTGGTCAAGCGAAACCTCGCCACCGAAGGTCCCGGCTACTCGTTCCCGTCGGCCTCTGGACGAGAGGTCTGGAAGCACCACATCACACCCATGGCTTCTGTCGAACCGCTGACCGATCCGCGGATCGCGAAGCTGCTGGGGGTGCCTGCGGGGACGCCGACCATGCGCCGGTTCAGGGTCACCGGCCCGGAGGGTGAGCCGCCCTTCCAGATCAACATCTCGTGGATACATCCGCGCGGCAGCGAAGCCGCCGAAGTCACCTCCCAGGGGCGAGGGCCGAGCGACTGGCTCTACCGGTTGGAGCAGGCTGGGCACTGGCCGATCAGTTGGGTGGAATTTCACCGGGCCAGGATGCCCACCAAGGACGAGGCCACATTGCTGGAGATCCCCACGAGCCTGCCCGTACTGGAGATCGTTCGGCAGGGCGTCTCAGGCGGAGACGGCCAGCCGATAGAAGTCACCGAGTACGTGGTGGCGAGCGACCGAGTCGAGACCGTCAACGTTCTGCACCGCGACGCATCCGCCCGCGAACCGTGGCCCACTGACACCGAGCCGGGTGAGTGAGTCATGCCGGTCACCGTCAACGCAGCCGCACGCACCCACACTGGGTTGATTCGCGGGAGCAACCAGGACGCCTTCCTGGTGGGCCACCAACTGGTCGCCGTAGCCGATGGGCTCGGTGGTCACAACGGCGGCGAGGTCGCCAGTTCCTCTGTCATCGAGGTCCTCCGCACCCATGACCGCCGAGTCGAGACCATCCAGCTCATCGACACCCTCGGACGGGCGGTCTACGCGGCGAACCAGGTCCTTCATCACACAACCCGGACCCGCCCAGAACTCGCCGGCATGGGCACCACCTTGGTGGCGATGCTGTGGTCGGGCAGCACGGCGGTGCTGGCCAACATCGGCGACTCCCGCGCGTACCGGCTCCACGGGCCCGCCCCACTCGCGCAGCTCACCGAGGACCACACCTGCGAGAACCTGCTCTCCGATGCCGACGACGTCCCGGGCTTCGCAGAGCGGATCTCTCGATTCCTCGACGGTCGCCCCGACGGCCGCTCCCCCGATCTGGTCACCATGGAACTGCACGCCGGTGACCGGTTCCTGCTGTGCTCGGACGGGCTGAGCTCAGCCGTTCCGAACGGACTCATCAACGAATGCCTGCGCTCGCTGCCTGACCGGGAGAAGGTCGCCGATCGCCTCATAGGTCTGGCCCTTGAGCACGGCGGCCCGGACAACGTCACCGTGATCGTCATTGATGTGTGGGACGACACCGCACCCAGGCCGGTCGCACCATGATCACCCTTAAGTCCGGTTCTCAATAGGTTCGGCAGGCATTCACTGATGGGGGAAGGCGGAGACGCCGCGTGTCGATGATCATGCTCAATCCGTCCGCTCGCGCAGCCAGTTCAGCGCGGCCACGCCCTGCGCCCGCTGAAACTTCCTGACCGTGGGTAGTCAGGGCGGCGCCCTGACCGCCTTGACGAACGCGCGCCGAGCCGTAGACGAGCTGCCGCTCCGGGTGAGAAGCCCCCGGTCTGGGTCACCGCCTCGACGACGCTGCCGCCGAGGATCTCCTCGACTCTGTTCCGCACGGGTGGGTGTACTTCGTCCCATGGATCCGTACGCCTGACGCGGGCGGACTGTGGTGCTCGGGTTCTGGAGGCATGGATGACAACGCTGATGTCGCGCACCCCGTCCTCAAAGGTGGGTGCCCTGTGTCCGATGTCGTCCAGCCGGTACCGTGGCTGCTGAACGGCCTCTCGCCCCCTGGAGGGACTCGTGACCGACACGGGTTGGGGCAGTGTTTCTGCTTCCTATGTGAGACCTCGTCGTCCTGGTGAGCCGGAAGCCTGGGCCGAAGAGGCTGCCCAGCATGGGCGTGTCGGCACCCAGAAGCTGCGCGCCGTAGAGGAAGTGAACCCGCCTCAGGTGGTCGCGGAGGCTTTCGGGCTCGGCTCTCGGGACAGGGCTGTGGTCCGTCGTCGCTTGATACTCATGGACGGACGGCCGACCGAACTCGCCGACTCCTACTATCCTGCGACGGTCGCTCGGGGCACCCGATTGACGGAGGCGCGCAGAATCGCAGGCGGAGCTCTTGCCGTACTCGCCGATCTCGGCTATCAACCTGCCGGTGCTGAGGAGGGCGTCATAGCGCGTCCCTCAACCCCGGCGGAACAGGAACTGCTCGACATCCGGCCGCAGGATTGGGTCATGGTCCTCACCCGGGTGTTGAGGACCGGCGACGGTGTGCCGATCGAGGTCAGCGTCATGACGATGGTCGCCGAAGGCCGCGAGCTGCGCTACAAGACGACCATTCAGTGAGGAGACCCGACAACCTCAAAGACGAAGGGTTCGTACGCGGCCATGCGGGCAAGGGCGTCTTCGTCCGCGACAGGTGGCCTCCGGCGATCGAAGCCAGCGCCTACAAAGCCCCGTCTCCAGAGGGTTACGGCTATGAGCTTTTCAAGTCGGCCAGGTCGGGGTTGAGAGTTGCAGGCTCGGGCTGACGCACAAGAATCCAGGCCGGGTCTCGGGCTTCATGGATGCAGCGAAGCAGGGAAGCTATGAGACGCAAGAGAAAGAAGTGTGCGCGGGTACTCTTTCGAGGAATTACAGCTGTACTCGGCGGATCAATCAGCTCGTCATGTTTGGTCGCAGCCCTTTTGGTTTCAGGGTGTAGTGGCGGAAGCCCTGATGATCGTCTGGGTAGGGCCGACTTGCTTGAGGAGCTTCGAAGGAATCCAGGCGTCCCGTTCGCACTACCGCGAAAACTGCCTCACGGATATAGGATTATCTCGGCTCAGACCGTCGTACAGGATATGCGGAAAGGTGGTCGTGCCACTATTCGGCAAATTCACTTTCGGTCTGATGCCGCAGCGGGCAGCTCCCTGGTTGACGTGTGCATAGAGGATCCGGAAAAGCCGGATCAGTGCGGCCAACCTAATAGCGAAGCCAGCTTTGCGAGGAAGCTGAAGGGCGCCCGTATAGTTGTCAATCTGTACCCATTAGGGCTGCAAGACGTAACTTCCTGGCGTGCGACAGAATTTACGACAGATGTGTCTGAAGTGACGTGGCTAAATTAGCGACGGGAGCTCATTGCGCTGCCTCGGCCATATCGACGCGGCAGCGGCCGTTCCCAGAGTGGAGTATTCGCTGGCCGCCCGGGTCTGGGGTGCGCGCAGCCCGGCCAACGAGGCGTCTGCCAGGCTCATGGGTGAGCTGGGCATCGTGGAGGAGGGGCCGATGGCGGGATTCGATCGTTCACTCGATCCTGGCGCCGGAGTGGAAGACAGGTGAGAGCACCTCACGTGGAGAGCCCCGGGTACGGGTTTCACGTGACCTTCGGCGGGTTCTCCAGACCGTTCAGGCGCTTGTTCATCGTGTCGAGGGTCGGCCAAGGAGGGCCCTCGTGCAGTGCGCGCAGGAATTCCGCTCTGAATCGCCTTCCGTTCGGGAACTGGTCGCCGGTCTCCCAGCGCCACGCTGCGACCATCGCGAGAACGAGGTGCCGGCAATCGTCCAGCAACTCTTGGTCGACGTTCGGGTAGTGCTCGCAGACCGCCTCGGGAACATGGGCGAGGTCGAACTCGACGGGTCCACGGCAGCACGTCTCAAGGTCGATGAACAACGGGCCGTTCTTCGTGCCGAGGAGATTGCCCGGATGCGGCTCGCCGTGAAGGAGCTGTTCCACGGTGCCGCGGTCCTCGATCGCCTCTCGCAGGCTTCGCAGTCTGCCGCTGAGGAAGACGCGGTCCACGTCGGGGAGTTCCGGCGAGAGATCCGGGTTGGCGACGACCTCTTGCGCCTCCGTGATTCGGTCCGTGAACCTCGGGCTCGGCACGTCGGCCTTGCGCATGCCGACGTGCAGCAGTTCCAGCGCCTTGGCGTACTCGACCGGCGAAGGTGTGACGGGCTCGTAGTAGGTCCACAGCGTCACCTCGAAGCCGTCGCGCGTGTACACGAGCGGCTCCGCCCGAGGCTCCAGGGCGCCCACCGGGCATCCGGCCTCGGTGAACCGTTGGGTGAGATCGATTTCGAGCTGCGCGCCCTTGTGCTCCATGGGGGAGACCCGGGCAAGGACGTCACACGGCGTCAGCCGTAGCGCCAGCCTGTTCGAGTTGTGCAGCAGGATCGCATCGTCGGCCGGCAGGTCGAGCGATGCGGCGACCGAGATCGCAGCCGCGATCGCGCGCGTGACCTCGGAAATTTCCACCCCCGGATCCTAGGTCGCCCCGGTTCCGTTGGAAACTGAGTATTCAGCCGGGAACCCAGGCTGCGGCCTCGGCCACGGTGTCCGCGAGGCGTAGGCCGGGGGGCAGTGGTGGCCGGTCCACCATGATCACGTGCACGCCGAGTTCGCGGGCGGCGGCGAGTTTGGCCATCGTGAGCCGGCCGCCGCTGTCCTTGGTGACGAGGGTGTCGAGACGGTGTTCGCGGAGCAGCGCGCGTTCGCCCTCGATCGTGTACGGCCCGCGCCCGAGCACCACCCGCACGTTGTCCGGCACCGGTGCGGACGGCGGATCGACCGATCTGGCCAGGAACCACACGCCCGGCACCGGCGTGAACACCGGCAGGCTGCGGCGTCCGGTGGTGAGGAAGATGCGCATCGGCGCCGCCAGTGCCCCGGCCGCCGCTTCCAGTGACGGCACCCGCTGCCAGGAGTCGCCGGGCTCCTCCCGCCATCCGGGCCGCCGCAGCACCAAGGACGGCACCCCGGTACGGGCCCCCGCCTCGGCGGCCGAGGCGGTCATCCGGGCGGCGAACGGGTGGGTGGCGTCCACCATGGCGGCGATCTCGTGCTCGCGCAGCCAGGAGGCCAACCCGTCCACGCCGCCGAATCCGCCGATGTGCACCTCGCCGACCGGCAACCGGGGCCGCTCGACCCGCCCGGCCAGCGACGACACCACGTCGTACCCCCGCTCGACCAGCACCTGCGCGAGTGCCCGCGCCTCAGCGGTCCCGCCGAGGATCAGCACTCGCCTCACGGACGCTCCCGATCCGCTGCCACGGCGCCGGGATCCTCGGGAACCTCCGCGCGCACCGTTTCAGACCGGCTGCGGTCGTCGCACGGGCGGTGGCGGGTGGAGCTGTACAGGTGGCTGTCGGGGAACTGGGTCGCCGACAGGACGCGGCCGACCACGATGACGGCCGTGCGCCTGATTCCGGCCGCGTGCACCTGGTCGGCGATGTCGGCGAGCGTGCCGCGCAGGATGACCTCGTCCTCGCGGCTGGCGCGGGCGACGACGGCCACCGGGCAGCCGGCCCCGTACGACGGCACCAGCTCCGCCACCACGGCCTCGATCCGCTGCACGGCCAGGTGCAGCACGATCGTGGCCGCGCCGGCGCCGAGCGTGGCGAGGTCCTCGCCGGGCGGCATCGGCGTGGCCCGCGCGGACGTCCTGGTGAGGATCACGGTCTGCCCGACCCCGGGCACGGTCAGCTCGCGTCCGAGAGAGGCAGCGGCGGCGGCGAAGGCGGGCACCCCCGGCACGATCTCGTACGGCACCCCGAGCGCTTCCAGCCGACGCACCTGCTCGGCCACGGCGCTGAACACCGAAGGATCCCCCGAGCACAGCCGGGCCACGTCCTGCCCGGCGCGGTGCGCGGCCGACAGTTCGGCGACGATCTCGTCCAGCGTCAGGTTCGCGGTGTCCACGAGCCGCGCCCCCGGCGGGCAGGCGTCGAGGAGTTCGCGCGGCACCAGCGACCCCGCGTACAGGCACACGGGCGCCGCCTCCAGCAGCCGCAGCCCGCGCACGGTGATCAGGTCGGCGGCGCCGGGCCCGGCGCCGATGAAGTACACGGTCACGCGCTGTCCTTCCTGACCGCCCAGACGGTGACGGGCATGGCCGCCCGCCAGCCGGTGAACCCGCCGACGGGCGCCGCCCGTTGCACCGACAGGCGCACGAGGTCGCCGCCGAGCTTGGCGTACCACTGCCCGACCAGCGCCTCCGACTCCAGCGTGACCGCGTTCGCCACGAGCCTGCCGCCCGGACGCAGGGCCGTCCAGCAGGTCTCCAGCAGCCCGGGTACGGTCGCCCCACCGCCCACGAACACCGCGTCCGGCGCCGGCAGGCCGCTGAGGGCGTCGGGCGCCCGGCCGGTGACGACCCGCAGCGCCGGCACCCCGAGCGCGGCGGCGTTGCGGGTGACGCGTTCGGCCCGTTCCGCCCGGCTTTCGATGGCCACGGCCGTACACGAGGGGTGGGCGCGCATCCACTCGATCGCGATGCTGCCCGCGCCCGCGCCGACGTCCCACAGCAGTTCGCCGGGCAGCGGCCCGAGCCGGGCCAGGCTGACCGCCCTGATCTCGCGTTTGGTGAGCTGGCCGTCGTGCTCGAAGGCGGTGTCCGGCAGTCCGGGAACCCGCGACAGCGGTACGGTCTCCGGCTCCGCCCCGCACTCGACCGCGATCACCTGAAGCGCCGACTGCGGCGCCTGCTCGGCGGGCAGCACGGATTCGGCCGGGGATCCCAGGTCCGCCAGTACGGTGACGCGGCTGGCGCCGTACCCGCAGGCCTGGAGGAGCCCGGTGACCTCGGACGTCGTGCCGCCGAGCACCAGCACGCGGCGGCCCGGCGCGAGGGCGGCGGCGAGGGCGGCGAGCGGACGTCCGACCAGGCTGACCACCTCGACCCGCTCGACCGGCCAGCCGAGGCGCGCGCACGCGAGCGTCAGCGACGACAGGTGCGGCAGCACGCGCAGCCGCCCGGCGCCGAGCAGCCGCGTGAGCGTGGCGCCGATGCCGTAGAACATGGGGTCGCCGCTGGCCAGCACGCACACCGCGCGGTCGGTGTGCGCGTCGAGGAGCGCGGGCAGGCCGGGCAGGAGCGGGGAGGGCAGCGGGACTCTGTCGGCGCCGGACGGTGGCACGAGGTCGAGCTGCCTGCGGCTGCCGATCAGCACGTCGGCCGCAGCCAGCGCCTGCCGGGACTGCGGGGCGAGCCCGTCCCACCCGTCGGCGCCGATTCCGACGACGGTGATCACCCGCTCAGCATATATCCGGACATTTCTGGCAGAGTTATCCGGGTGAAGCGCGTTCTCATCATCGGCATCGGCGCCGGCGACCCCGACCACCTGACCTTCCAGGCGGCCAAGGCCATCGCGGCCGCCGACGTGTTCTTCGTGCTCGACAAGGGCGAGGTCAAAGGCGACCTGGTACGGCTGCGGCAGCACCTGATCGAGACGCACGCGGCCGGGCCGTACCGGATCGTCACCGAGCAGGACCCGGAACGCGACCGCACCACCCCCGCCTACGCGGCCGCCGTCGAGGACTGGCGCGCCCGCCGGGCGGCCATCTACGGCAGGCTGATCCGCGAGGAACTGGCGGACGGGCAGACCGGCGCCTTCCTCGTGTGGGGCGACCCCGGCCTCTACGACAGCACCATCGCGATCGTCGAGGAGGTCGCGGACGGCAGCTTCGAGTACGCGGTCGTGCCGGGGATCAGCAGCGTCGCGGCGCTGACCGCGCGCCACCGCACCAGCCTCACCCAGGTCGCCCGGCCGGTGCACCTGACGACCGGACGGCGCCTGGCCGAGGACGGCCCGGGGGCCGACGACGTGCTCGTCATGCTGGACGCCCGCACCGCCTTCGACGGCCTCGACGACTTCCACATTTACTGGGGCGCCTACCTCGGCACCCCGGACGAGATCCTGATCGAGGGGCCGGTCGCGGAGGTGGCCGAGCAGATCAAGCAGGTCCGCGCCGAAGCCCGCGCCCGCAAGGGCTGGATCATGGACACGTACCTGCTGCGGCGCATCAGGAAGGCCGAGCACCCCGAAAGCTGAGCGATCGCGTCACGCGCTGAGGGGCCAGCTTCGGAGTTCGTCGTCGCGCGGAGCCAGCACCACGCCGGACTCCGGCGCGTCGAAGACCATGACGGGACGGGTGTGGTCCCACACCGCCCAGCCCGGGTCGCCGGTCGTCGCGAAGTCCACCCACGCCCGGTGCATCGCGTCGGCCAGCGGCTGCGGCGCCCCCGGCCCGGTCAGCCCCTCGCAGTGGCGCAGCGTGTCGAAGACGAACCCGAGCTCCAGCCCATGGCAGGCCCGCAGGTCCATGACCGGCGACGGCCAGGCGAACTCGTACACGTGCGCCTTCGGCGCCCGCCCCGCCAGCCGGGCGAGCGGCGCCCGCAGCAGCTTGTCCGTCGTCATGGCGCCGAGCACCTCACCGGGCCGCGCCCCGGCCCGCCGCGCCTGGTAGAGCCGCGCCACCCGGCCGGGGATGCGGTACTTCAGCATCGCTGCCCGCATCGCCGCCGCAGTGATCCGGTCGAGCGCGCCCGACGGCACGAACCACAGCCGGTACTCCTCCCGGTTGGCCCCCACCAGCAGCTCGACGGCCACCCGTCCGGGGTCGGACGGCACCACGACGTCGTCGGCCACGACGGCGAACCCCGGTTCGTCCACCAGCGGATTGTTCTTGCGCGTGACCTCGAACTGCGCTTCGAGCAGCCGCCGGCGATCGACGACGGAGAAGGACAGGGCCGTCGGCGGCACCCCCATCGCCCTGGCCATGGACCTGACGACCTTCGCCCCCCGCGCCCGGGACACCGTTCGCGGCGGGCCGCTCTGCAGGATCGCCCGATGGACCAGCCCCTCCGCCTTCGGGCTGGTCAGCAGCGCCGCCACGCCGGACTCACCGAACACGGTCACGTTGCCGGGGTCGCCGCCGAAGCGGGTGATGTTGTCCTGTACCCAGGTGAGCGCGGCGAGCTGGTCGAGCAGGCCCCGGTTGTCCGGCGCGTCGGGGAAGACGCCGAACCCCTCGATACCCAGCCGGTAGTTGATCGACACGAGCACGACCCCGTCGCGGGCGAAGGCGTGGCCGTCGTACACGGGCAGGCTCGACGAGCCGTTGCGCAGCGAGCCGCCGTGGATCCACACCATGACGGGCAGCAGTCCGTCACGGGACTGCGGGGTCCACACGTTGAGGTTGAGGCAGTCGTCGCCGGGGATGTCCGGATCGGGCAGCAGCCGGGAGAGGGGCGGGGGACAGGGTGGCTTGGGGGCGGTGGGGCCGTAGCGGGTGGCGTCGCGCAGTCCGGTCCACGGTTCGGCGGGTACGGGCGCCCGGAACCTGCGGGGACCGAACGGCGGCGCCGCGTAGGGTATGCCGAGGAAGACCGCGACGCCGTCCTCGACCGTGCCCCTGACCCTGCCGCAAGCGGTCCCCGCGATCACGTCCATACGGACGATGCTATGCCGCCCCAGGCAACGTTTACCCTGTCCCGCCCTGCGGGCGAGGCTGGGAGGATGGGGCGATGACGCCCGATGAGCTGGTGGCGTTCCTGCGAGCGCGGTGGGCGGAGGAACGGCAGGTCGCGACGGATGCCTCCCACCCGGGTTTCGAGCTGCCTCCGTCGGGCCACAAGGAGGCCGACGAGTACTGGTGCTGGTACTACGAGGACACCGACGAGCCGGTGCCGTTGCAGGAGGAGTCAGGGGAGCTTGCCCACTTCTGTTTCGACGGCGAGGGCAAGGACGGTCGGCGGCGGGCGCGGCTGCGCAGCCTCAACTGGTACGCGAAGCGGGCCACACAGGGCCGTCTTCGGCACATGGTGGTCCAGGCTGCGCTGGTGGACGTCGGTGCCGCAGTGCACATCGCACGGCACTCCCCGGGCCGCGTCCTGGCGGACATCGCCGCCAAGGAGCGGATCCTCACCCAGTACGAGGGCCTGCGGCAGCGCTGGGAGCAGGGCGAGGCGGCCGACGATGCGACGGTTGGGGCGATCGACGGCCTGGAGGAGGCCCTGCGCGCCCTTGCCGCCGCCTACGCGGAACCGGTGGCGTCTGTCGCGGCGTATGCCGACAAGTCGCTGTTCTGGAGTCGCCGATCGCCGCGTGAGCCGTGAAGTCTGATGCCCCGCCGGAAGGCCCGTGTCGAGTTCGGCCCGCTCAACCTGATTCCGGCATCGGCCAGGTCACACCCACTGCCGCGTGGGCCAGCCCTCCAGGCGCCAGGCGCTGTCCCAGAACAGCCACTCGTACTCGGTGGCCTGGACGAAGGCGGCCTTCATAGCCGCGCGCACCTGCTCGTCGGCGGCGTCCGCGAGCCGGTCGGTGATGCGCCGCGCGGTCGCGACGGCCTCGGCGAAGGCCGGGTCGGCATAGGTCGCGATCCACGCCCGGTAGGGGTGGGTGGCCGAGCTGCGCGACACCAGCGCCTCGCCGACGTCCTGGTACACCCAGAAGCACGGCAGTACGGCGGCGGCCAGCACCGGGTACGGTGCGGACAGCGCGTTCGCCTGCAGCCAGGAGGAATAGCCGAGCGCGGACGGCGAGGTCCGCACGCCCGACAGGTCGGCGGCGGTCAGGCCGTACTCCTCGATGTAGCCCTCGTGCAGGGTGCGCTCGGCGGCGATGGCGTCGTGCGCGCTGCGCGCCCAGAACGCGGCCTCCTCCGGGTCGTCGGCGCGCACGGCGGCGGTCGCCAGCGCCTTGGCGAACGACTCCAGGTAGCGGGCGTCCTGCACGATGTAGAAGGCGAACCGCTCGCGGTCGAGGCTCCCGTCGCCGAGGGCCACGTTGAACGGGTGCTCGTGGATGGCGCGCAGCAGCTTGGCGGTGTGCGCCCAGACGTCGTCGGTGAACACGACTGTCCCTTCGCTAGTCCGAACTAGATCAGGTTCGACGGGTGTGATCTCAGCCTTGGGTCAAGGCACCCCGCGTCGGTTTACTAACCCTATTATGCGATTTACGGTCTATCTCCGTCGGGGCGGGTGTGTGGGCGAAGAAGCCGGACATCGGGTGGAAGATCCCGTAGGCTGACCCGAGCATCGGGAGCATCACGGCAGGACGCACCGGTCCACACTTTTCGCCAAGGCGATGGGCGGTTACAGCGGCGATGAGCACTGGAGGCCGTCTTCCGGACGTGAACCCCCTGAGCCCGTGGCGCCTCTGCTTTCTCCTGGTGCTGGCCATCGCGATCTCCGTGGTGACCGGGATGAGGGAGTCACGGCCGATCGAACCGCCCTTTGCCGCGCGGATCGACACGGTCGAGGTGGAAGGACGAATCCTCCTCCTGCACGCGTTCACCTTGGAGACCTCTGAGGAATGCCTCAAGGCCGAGAAAGCGGAGGCGGCCGAGTCTGAGATGAGCGTGCGGGTCCGAGCGACACTTCGCGACATCTGTCCGACGCGTGAGCGCACGTTGCTGGAGAAGTGGCTGGAGGAGATCTGGCCGCGTTTCCACCTCGGCCATGGAGGGGGCGTCCCCATGTCCGTCACACTGGACCGGCCCCTGGGACACAGGAAGGTCATCGACGAGGAGGGTCGAGAGGTCCGGGTCTGCCCGATCGTGGGCACCCGGGTGAAGACCATGCGACGGTGCCTGATGTCGCGGAACCCGCTATAATGTGATCAATGGCCTGTGCCCGTGAGGGGCGGGCCATGCTGCGTTTCATGAGCTTTCCTGAGCAGTTCGAGCGCACGCGCCGGTTCACCGTCGGCCTTCCCACCGCCGTCACCAGAGACTTCTACCTTCGCGACGGCAGCCTGTGGTCGGGTGAGCGGGAGGTGGCGCGGGACGTCGGCTCCTACACCCTCGACGGCGGCGTCGCCGCCTTCGCCCGCGACGGCCGAGTGTGGACGGTGACCGCAGGCGGCGAGCCGCGCCGTCTGCCCACCGAAGAGCCTGCCGAGCGGCCCTACCCCGATCCCACGGGCCGCCGCGTGGCGTACGTGTGCGACGGCGCGCTGCGGGTGACCGGTGACGACGGTGATCGGCCGGTGGCCGCCCCCGACGGCCCAGAGGTCACTTTCGGGCTGGCCGAGTACGTGGCCGTGGAGTCGCTGGAGCGCGACCGGGGTTTCTGGTGGTCGCCGGACGGCGAGCGGCTGCTCGTGGCCCGGGTGGACACCGCGAAGGTCGGGCGCAGGCACCTGGCCGACCTGTCGGACCCGAGCCGCCCGGGAACCGCCGTGCCGTACCCGGCGGCGGGGACCGCCAACGCCGACGTCAGCCTGTGGATCACCGACCTGGACGGCGCACGCACACCTGTGGACACCCGGGGCATGGAGTACGTGACGGCGGCTGGCTGGGACGCCACCGGGCCCTACGCCGCCGTGATGCCCCGCGACCAGCGCCTGCTCCAGGTCCTCGCCATCGATCCGGACACGGGGGCGAGCCGGGTGCTGTCCGAACAGCGCGACCCCGCCTGGGTGACCCTCGTGCCCGGCCTGCCCGCCCGCACGGCCGCAGGCGTCCTGGTGACCGCGGAGGACCACGACGACACCCGCAGGCTCGTGTACGGCGGCGCCCCCGTCACCCCGCCCGGCCTCCAACTGGAGGAGGTCCTGTCCGTGGACGGCGAGAGCGTCGTCTTCAGCGCCACCGCCGAGCCCACGGAACAGCACCGGTGGATCTACGACCCGGCGGCAGGGCTGCGCCCGTACGAGAGCCCGTGGCGGGCGCCCTCCCGTGTCGAGCGGCCCGTCCTGGAGCTGCGCAGGGAACTGCTCAGGCTCGGCCCCCGCGAACTGCGCGCCGCCCTCTACCTGCCCAGCGGGCACGACGGCGGCCCGCTGCCCGTGCTGCTGGAGCCGTACGGGGGGCTGGGTCTGCGCAAGGTGCTCGTCCGGCCGAACTGGTGGGACTACGTCTCGCAATGGTTCGCCGAGCAGGGCTTCGCGGTGCTCGCGATCGACGGCAGGGGCACGCCGGGCAGGGGTCCGGCGTGGGAGCGGGCGGTTCACCACGACATCGCGGGCCCGGTCCTGGACGACCAGGTCGAGGGCCTCATGGCCGCCGCCGCGCTCCGCCCCGAGCTCGACCTGAGCCGGGTGGCGATCAGGGGCTGGTCGTTCGGCGGTTTCCTGGCCACGCTGGCGGTGCTGCGCCGTCCGGACGTCTTCCACGTGGGCGTCGCCGGCGCGGGAGTCACCGACCAGCGGATGTACCACACGTTCTGGCGCGAACGCGATCTCGGCCACCCGGACGAGCATCCGGACGCCTACGAGCGCTGCTCGACCCTGCTGGAGGCCGGGTCGCTGCGCCGTCCGCTGCTGCTGGTGCACGGGCTGCTGGACGACAACGTGCACCCGGCCAACACGCTGCGGCTGTCGTCCGCGCTGACGGCGGCGGGACGTCCGCACGAGGTGCTGCTGCTGCCCGGCGCCGGGCACCGCGTGGACTCGGCGCGGCTGCTGCGCCACCAGCTCGACTTCATCCGCCGCAATCTGTCAGACCAGCGCCCGTAGCCCGTCGTAGAGCGCCGTGCGCCGCCGCTCGTCCAGCCCCCGGTACGGCACCGCCGCCCCCTCGTCCGTGGCGGTCTCGATCGTCCGCCACAGCGGACCGGCGTGCAGCCTGACCACCTCGGCGGCGCTCAGCCCCTCGGCCTGCCAGGCGCGGGCGTGCGCGTCCCCCCGGTGGTAGCGCAGCGCGGCCAGCCGGTTGAACAGCAGCACCCCGGGGGGCACCCCGTCCGGCTCGTACGGCGGGGCCATCACCTCAAGGGCGCCGCCCGGCACCCGGGGCGCGGCGGCCAGGACCTCGCCGGCCAGGGCGGCGAGGTCGCTCACGTCCGGCCAGATCCGGGTGACGGCCGAGGCGTGGGCGGCGTAGAGGGCGTCGATCGCGGCGCGTCCGGCGGCCGACGCCGACAGGACGCCGTCGCGTTCGACGAGGGTGTCCTGGGCGAGGTGGCGGCCGATCTCGGCGTGGAGGTCGGGCGCGGTGCCGTACCGGTAGACCGTCCGGAGCCGGGCGCGTGGCACCGGGCGCAGGGGCAGCACGTAGCGCAGGTCCACGAGCAGGCCGGAGCGGTCGGCGCCGCAGGTGGCCGCGTGCACGTTCACGTGGACGGCGTCGATGACGGGCGCGATGGCGGCGGCGTAGTCACGAAAAATCGGCATCAGTCGGATTATGACGCCATCCGTAGCGGACCCGCAGTGATCCGAAATGCCCGCAGAGCAGGGTGAAACCCAGTCAAGCAGACCGGTGTTCTCTCACCGCCCGCTGCCTCGTCAGGAGTAACTCTGTGGTCCACGTATGCCCGGCCGTGCGCAGTCACAGCCGCTGGCTGCCCCTGCCCGTCGTGCTGGTCCCGGTCTTCGTGACCACGCTCGACTTCTTCATCGCCAACGTCGCCATCCCCTCGATCCGCGCCGACCTCGGCGCCGGACCCGCCGCCACCCAGCTCGTGATCGCCGGATACGGCCTCGCCTACGCCGCCGGGCTGATCATCTCCGGCCGGATCGGCGACCTGTACGGCCCGCGCCGGGTGTTCATGATCGGCCTCGCGCTGTTCACGCTCGCCTCCCTCGGCTGCGGCACCGCCCCGAGCACCGCCGCGCTCATCGCCGCCCGCGTCGCCCAGGGTCTCGCCGCCGCGCTGCTCGCGCCGCAGGTCCTCACCCTGCTCGGCGCCCTCTACCCGGGCGCCGACCGCGCCCGCGCCTTCGGCTGGTACGGCACCGCCACCGGCCTGGCCGGAGTCAGCGGCCAGGTCGTCGGCGGCCTCCTCGTCGCGGCCGACCTCGGCGGACTGGGCTGGCGCCTGGTCTTCCTCATCAACCTGCCCATCGGCCTGCTGGCCCTCGCCCTCACCCGCCCCCTCGTCCCCGACCTGCGGGCGGAGCCGGACGCCGGTGCCGTCCCGGGGCGGGTCGATCTCCTCAGTGCCGTCCTGGTCGCGGGCGGGCTGGTCAGCGCCGTGCTGCCGCTCGCCCTCGGCGCCGAACTCGGCTGGCCGCTGTGGAGCCTGCTCCTGCTCCTGCTGCCCGCCCCGCTGCTCGCCGGATTCGCCGCCAGACAGCGGACACTCCCGCAACCGCTGCTCGACCTGCGGGTCTTCAGCGAGCGCGGGTTCACCGGCGGGCTGCTCGCGGTGGCGCTGCTGTTCGGCGGCTCCGCCGGGCTGTCCTTCGTGCTCGCCCTCTACCTCCAGGAAGGGCTCGGGCTCGCGCCGCTCTCGGCCGGGCTGGTGTTCACCTCGCTCAACGCCGGATTCCTGCTCGCCTCCCTGCGCAGGGGACGCCCGGTCGCCGGGGCCGCCGCCGTCGCGGCCGGGCTCGGCGTCATCCACGTGGCGGTCGCGGCGGCCTCGCCGTACCTGGTGGCCGGGGGGTTGTTCGTCACCGGGGCCGGGATGGGGGCGCTCATGTCGCCGCTCATCTCCGCCGTGCTCGCGGGCGTGCGCAAGGAGCGGTCGGGGGCGGCGGCCGGGGTGCTGGGCACCGTACAGGAGGCCGGTGGGGTTCTGGGCGGCACGGTCACCGGCGCGGTGTTCCTCAGCGCCGCCGACGGCGGGTGGGGCGCGGCCACCCACGCCGGTCTGCTGCTGCTCGTCGGTTTCGCCCTGGTGGTCCTCGCGGTCGTGCGCAGGCGCGGAACTGCGTGGTTGCCATGAAGATCTTGTGGTGTGATGCTGGTCCACGTGATCGCGGTCCTCGGTGAGTGCGTGGCCGACGCCTTCGCCACCAGGCGGAACGGCCAGCTCACGCTGCGGGTACACCCTGGTGGCGGCCCGGCCAACACCGCCGTGGCGCTGGCCAGGCTCGGCACACCCACCCGTTTCCTCGGGCGCATCGCCGACGACGTGTTCGGACGGCTCTTCCGCGACCACCTCGCCGACTCCGGCGTCGACCTGACCGCGGCCGTCCCCGCCGCCGAGCCGAGCACCCTCGCCATCGCCGCCCTCGACGCCGAGGGCCAGGCCGCCTACTCCTTCCACGCCGACGGCGCCGCCGACTGGCAGTGGACGGCCGACGAACTCGACCCGCACTCCGTCGGCGGCGTCTCCTGCCTGCACACGGGCTCGCTCGCGCTGGTCAGGGAGCCGGGCGCGGACGCCGTCGCCGGCTTCGTCGCCGCGCTCGCCCCGCACGCGACGATCTCCATCGACCCCAACGTCCGGCCCGGCCTCGCCGGCCGCGCCGCCTACCTGGCCCGGCTGCCCATGGGGGCCGACATCCTCAAGCTGAGCGAGGAGGATCTCGGCTACCTGCTGCCCGGCACCGCCCTCGAAGAGGGCTGCGACACCTGGCACGCGGCCGGGGTCCGGCTCGTGGTCGTCACCAGGGGCGCGGCCGGGGCGCTCGTGTCACTCGACGGCGAACGCGTCCGGGTGCCCGGCGTACCGGTGAAGGTCGTCGACACCGTCGGCGCGGGCGACGCCTTCACCGCAGGACTGCTCCACCACCTCGGCGCCGCCGGGCTGCTCGGTGGCCGCCTCGACGGCCTCGACCTCGAAGCGGCGCGGGCCGCCGCCGTACACGGGGCCAGGGTGGCGGCGCTGACCTGTACGGTCCCCGGCGCCGACCCGCCCTGGTTCAGCTGACCAGCACGCCCGCCACGGCGTTCACGGTGCCCGGATGCGCCGCCACCAGCGGCGTGGTGGCGGCGCGCCCCGCCGCCACCGCCACGGGCTCGCACCCGAACAGCTCGCCGACCGCCGCCCCCGTCTCCGGATGCCGCGCCAGCAACTCGGCCACCGGCCCCGAGACCACCACCTGCTTCGGCGCGGGCGCCGACTGCGGGGCATCCCACGGCGGCACGAAGGAGTCGACCGAGGGAAGGCGCGCGGGGTAGGTGCGCCCGGCCTCGCGGACCAGCGTGGGCACCAGCTCCGGCGCCTCGTCCTTCAGCGTCGTGATCAGCTTCGGCAGCCACGGCAGCAGCACCTCGTCGGGCAGCTTGGCGAACGCCCTGGAGATCACCTCCACGACGAACGGCGTCAGCGCCGGAGCCGAGTCCAGCGCCTGCACGAACCCGCTGATGTACAGCGGCACCGTCGGCACCACCAGCGGGTTGTCCGTCAGTCCCGCGATCAGCTCGCGCAGCTCCGCCATGCTCAGCAGCCCGAGCTGGAAACGCGCCGTCCACAGCAGCGCCACCTTCGGCGGCGCCTCCGGATGCGACTGCTGGACGGCCAGCTCAAGCTGCGTCCGCTCGCAGCCCAGCGACATCGCCAGGCTCTCCATCGTGAACAGGAACGCCAGCGTGGCGCCGACCTGCCTGACGCCCGTGTCGTCCGCGACGAACGCCGTCGGCAGCAGCGTGCAGTAGTGGGCGTAACCGGTCGCGACGAACGACTCCGCCCAGGCGGGCAGCACGGGCTCGTGCGTCCGGTAGTAGGCCAGCAGCCGCCGGATGCGCCGCAGCACGTCCGGCGCCTCGTCCACCGTCCGCTCGGCGGACAGCAGCTCGACCGCCCGCTCGCCCAGCTCGTTCGTGAACCGGGCGTTCCGCAGGTACAGCAGGGAGTCCTCGACCGCCTCCAGCGCCGTGGCCGCCGTCGCCTTCTCGTCCCACGCGACCCGCCGCAGCCGCTGCTCCAGCACCTGCTCGATCGTCACGCCCTCGTAGCCCAGCTCGATGATCGACCGCTGGTTGCGGCCCAGGTCGAGGTCCCAGCTCTCCTGGTGGGAGCGTTCCCCCAGCCGCCGCGAGCCCATGATCGGGCGCACCGCGTCGTCGGGCAGCAGCCGCCGCAGGATCCACAGCAGATGCGAGCACGGCTCCAGGTCGGGGGAGGTGTCCAGGTCGATCAGCGAGCGCTGGATGCGCCGCTTGTCCAGGTCCAGCCCGAGCGGCGCCAGCCGGTCGTAGACGTCCTGGGCCAGCGGCGGCAGCGAGTGGTAGCCGACCTGGCCGATCTTGTCGCCGCCGAGCAGGATCTCGCACAGCCGCCGCACGTCGCGGCGGCCCGGCACGTGCTCCTTCTCGATGCAGGTGACCGCCGCGTCCTGGAAGTCGTACGGCGTCGGCCGCTTCCTGTTGCGCATCCCTGCCAGCAGGATCGACGTCTCGTAGATCGCGATGGCGTCGGCCGTACTGGACAGGTAGCCGTTGCGCCGGGCCAGGCGCACGATGTCCACGCACCAGCCGAGCAGCTCCTCCTCGTCGAAGCCGTCCAGCACGGGCGGCTGCGTGAGGAACCCCTGCAGCCCCTGGTGCGGGACGGGCGCGGGCAGCTTCGCCTTCGTTTTGCCCGGCTTGCCCGCCTTGCTCAGCCGGTACGGCGTCAGCCCGGTCCGCTTGAGCGCCTTCTCCCACGTCGCCGCGGCGATCGTGACCGAGCCCATGGCCAGGCCGAACTGCCGCTCGATGTCGGTGTGGCTCGACGGGATGAGACCGTACAGCCACTCCGTCGCCGTGCGGGGGGAGATCTCCATCTGCTCGCCCAGCACCGGGCTGGCCGCGTGGAAGGCGCCGCACACGTACAGGCAGTCGGCCGGGTCGGTGCCGGACGCGGCCAGGTGCTCGCGCATGCGCGTCCACATGTACCGCTCGCGGTTCTCGTCCACCTCGTTCCCGGTCGGCCGCAGCCTGCGGAACAGGCTGCCGACCAGCACCATGACCTGCCGGTACGTCTCATAGTCCGCGCCGGACAGCGGCTGCTCGACGTACTGGTCCCACCACTCCGACCAGTGCCGCACCTTGCCGTGGTGCAGCAGGTGCTCCTCCAGCTCGGCGAAACCCGGCCGCAGGTCGCCCATCTCGATCGCGACCTCGGGCGACTCCTTCGAGCGCGGCTCCCACTGGAAGACGTGGTCGACCGAGCGGTCCACCAGCACCAGTTCCACGCCGGGCGTCTCCATCGCGTAGGCGATGGCCTGGTACTCGGCGGAGGACTCGGTGATCGGCGCGATCACGCTGAGCGGCTCCCACTCCTTCGGGAAGCCGTCGATCGTGGTGGCGAACGCCTGCACCGCCACCGGGAGACGGCAGTTGACCAGCTCGTCCAGCACCGGGCGCAGGTCCTCGCACAGCTCCATGTAGACGACCTTGGGCTGCTTCTCCCGCAGCCTGCGCACCATCGCCAGCGCGGAGGCGGGGGAGTGGTGGCAGACCGGGAAGATCTCCACGTCCGTGGCGAGCGCCTGCTCGACGTCGTCGACCAGACCGGCGCCGAACGCCTCCGCCGCGCTCGCGAGCTGCTCGCGCAGCGGCTCGAAGGCACTCATGACAGGGTGGCGATGGTCTCGCGGCCGCCGTCGAGGAACTCGGGCCACTCGCCGCCCGCCTTCTTGCTGCGCGGCTCGACCACGCCGTGCCAGTACTTGTTCAGGATCGCCAGGTCCTCAGGGGTGCGCCGGGCCAGCGAGCCGACCAGCGAACTGGCCAGCGTGGCCGCGCGCAGCCGGCCGTCGCCGAAGAACTGGCTGTGCAGGATCGCGTCCTCCAGTACGCCGATCTGCTCGGCCGTGGACAGCGCCGACTCCAGCCGGTCGTCGTCGCTCGTGGCGGCGGCCGAGGCCGAACGCAGGTCGGCGAAGCTCTCCAGCAGGATGTCCAGCAGCGTCGGCGGCACCTCCAGCTCGATCTGGTGGCGCTTCAGCAACTCGATCGTACGGAAGCGGACGATCTCCGCCTCGCTCTTCTTGTTCGTCACCACCGGGATGCGGACGAAGTTGAAACGCCGCTTCAGCGCCGAGCTCAGGTCGTTGACGCCCCGGTCGCGGCTGTTGGCCGTCGCGATGATGGAGAAGCCCGGCTGGGCGAAGACGGTGTTGTCCTCCTCCAGCTCCGGGATCGAGACGTACTTCTCGGACAGGATCGAGATCAGCGCGTCCTGCACGTCGCTGGTCGAGCGGGTCAGCTCCTCGAAACGGCCGATCACGCCCCGTTCCATCGCCGTCATGATGGGCGAGGGGATCATCGACTCGCGCGACTGGCCCTTGGCGATGACCATGGAGATGTTCCACGAGTACTTGATGTGGTCCTCGGTGGTCCCCGCCGTACCCTGGACGACCAGGGTGGAGTTGCGCGAGATGGCGGCCGACAGCAGCTCGGCCAGCCAGCTCTTGCCGGTGCCCGGGTCGCCGATGAGCAGCAGGCCCCGGTCGGAGGCGAGCGTCACGATGCTGCGCTCGACGAAGCTGCGGTCGCCGAACCACTTCTGCGGGATCTCGCGCTCGATGCCGTCGCCGCGCTCGGAACCGAGCACGAAGATGCGCACCATGCGCGGGCTGAGCCGCCACGAGAACGGCTTGGGGGCGGTGTCGATCGACTCGAGGTAGTCGAGCTCTTCGGCGTACTTGATCTCTGCGGGTGCACGCAGCACGGAGGTCTCCTAGGTGTTCAGGAAGTTCTTGAGCTCGACGATGAGCTTGCGGATGTGCCCGGAGATGACGGGCGTGCCGAGGTCCTTGAGCTTGGTGCGGAACCACGGGTCCACGCTGGCGTGGCCGGAGCTGTTGACCGAGCCCACCGGGATGAACTTCACCCCGGACTTGTGGAGCGATTCGAAGTCCCGCATCAGGTCGCGGTTGTCGTAGAAGTCGGAGATCCACACCAGCACGGTGTTGCGCGGGTCGGAGATCTTCGGCCGGGCCTGCGCCATCGCGACCGTGCCCTCGGTGCCGCCGCCGAGCTTGGTACGCAGCAGCACCTCGAACGGGTCGCTCACCCACGGCGTCAGGTCGATGGCCCGGGTGTCGTAGGCGATCAGGTGCACGTCCACCTTGGGCAGGCCGGCGAAGATGGAGGCCAGGATGGTGCAGTTGACCATCGCGTCCACCATCGAGCCCGACTGGTCGACCACCACGATGATCTTCGCGGGGGTGGTGCGCTTGGCCGTCTGCTTGTAGAAGAGCGTGTCGACGTAGAGCCGCTCGTCCTCGACGTTCCAGTTGGTGAGGTTCTTCCAGATGGTGCGCTGGACGTCGAGGTTGCGGAAGACCCGCTTCGGCGGCACCGACCGGTCGATCGTGCCGACGCTGGTCTTCTCCACCTGGGTACGGAGCACCTGCGCGACCTCGTCCACGAACCTGCGGATGAGCGCCTTGGCGTTCTGCAGTGCGACGCCCGACAGGTTGGACTTGTCGCGCAGCAACTCCTCGATCAGCGACATGCTCGGCGTGAGGCTGCGGGCCAGACCGGGGTCGGCCAGCACCTCGCGCAGCCGCATCCGCTTGACCAGGTCGGACTCGACCGCCTTCAGCGTGCCCTCGCCGTCGCGGCCCAGCGCGCCCTCGAACCACTTGGCGTCTTCCTTCCAGGCGGCGAGCTGGGCGGCGGAGACCGGGCCCGTGCCGGTGGCGTAGACGTTGATGAGCAGCTTCGAGACGAGGGCGGCGTTGCGTACCGCGCCCTGGTCGAGGTCGCGGAACTGCGGCTCCAGCTCGGGGAAGCGCTGGACCAGAGAGTCGAGGGAGACGCTCGGGTCCAGCAGGGACGGCGGCAGGCCGAGATCCTCGACGATGGCGACGCTGGCCGACTCCAGGGACTTCTGCTCCTGGGAGTCGAAGATGCGCGACAGCAGCCGCCAGTACAGAACCTGACGCCTGTTCTCGGCGCTGGGTGTCAGCTCTGCGGTCGGGCTACCGGCCGGACTGTCGGCCGGGTCGTTGGCCAGGGTGCCGACTGGGCCGTCGGCCGGTCCGGCTGCCGAGTCTGCCGTTGGGCTCGGGTCGTCGGTCGGCTGGGGCGACATTTCCGCATTTGTCGGGTCGGTCATTTCCTCAGCAACCGTCCCGCGCGTTCCTTCAGGACGCCCACCGGCGACGGGGTCTTCAGCCCGTTGACGCCGAGTGCGTGGTCACCGTGGTAGGCCGTGGCCTTGTCCTTGGCAACCTGTACGGCCAGCGGCTGCAGGAACCACTCGCCGCCGTCCCAGCGCACCAACCCCACACACACGTCCGACTTTTTCACCATTTGAGCGGTCAACGCACCGGCGGTGGGCAGCCGATCGAGCGCCACCCGCAGGCTCACGCCGTCCCGCTCCAGCCGATCGCCCTTGATCCGGTAGTCCTCGAACAGCACCGGCTCGGCGATGCGCACCGGATGCCGCTCCAGCGGAGCCACCGGCGCCGCCTGCGCCTCACCCAACTGCACCTGCGCCGTCGCGAACGGATCCGCCTCCTTGCCCACGGCCGCCAGGTCCTCCTGCCACACCAGGTCCCCGCCCGGCGTCATCGGCATGTCCTTGAGCTCCAGGCTGAGCCGCTTCGCCAGCGCCCCCATGAGCACCGGGAACGCCTGGAACAGGTCCCAGACGAACGGCCCGGCGATCGTGTCCACCTTCGGCGCCGACACGTTCACCCTCGCCAGCCGTCCCAGCGGCTCCAGGACACCGTGCACCTGGAGCTGGACCGCCGTCGCGTGCTCCTGCACGTCCACGCCGACCACCAGCAGCCGCCCCGACACCGGCTCCGTGCCCACCTGCTCGTCCGAGCAGGTCAGCATCATCGCCCGCGCCCACATGTCGGCCCACCGGCGTACGGGCAGCCGCTCCATGGCGCCCACCGGCGCCGACGCCTTCAGCTCCGTGGCCAGGCCCTCGACCAGCATCGCCAGCCGCCGCCGAGCCGGATCCTGCAGCAGCCCGGCGATCACCGGGTCGCCGCCCGCCGCCACCTCGTGGTCGACCCCGTGCCAGCCGGTGATGGCCAACTCGGTGAGCCACGAACGGCACGCCCGCGCGGGCTCGGCGGCGGGCTGCGCCGTCGCCGGCCAGTCGGCCCTGGTGCGTCCGAGTGCGGTGTCGAGACGATCCTGGAGCGCGTCGTGGACCGCTCCCAGCAACGCGGTACGGGCTCCGGCCAGCGCCGCGAGCTGCTCCTCCGCGGGCGTGCCGGCGGTGACCTTGTCGGCGGCCTCGGCGGCCAGGCCGTCGAGCGGCGTACCGGCGACGGCGGCGGCCAGCGCGGACAGCGCCTGTGCGTGCTCCTGGGTGAGCCGCCCGAGCCCGTGGACCAGGGCCTGGTCGAACCCGTGCACCAGATCCAGCGCCTCGGACATCCCGGGGACCGGTTCGCCCTGAAGCAGGTCGAGCTGCAAGCGCAACATCACTTCACCTCCCCGTACGCCGGGAACCAGTGCATCTCGGGGACGGGCTGGGTGGTCACCGGCAACTCCAGGTAGGCCAGGTGCCGGAGGAACCGGCTGAAGACGACGGCGGCCGGAATCGACTCGTGGTCCCCCCGCAGGTTGTAGACCAGCTCGGCGGCTCGCTCGCCCTCGACCTGGAGAAACCGCGACACGGTGGCCAGGCCGTACTGGACGACGGCTTCCTGCACCAGCGTCTGCAGGTGCTTGCAGGGGCTCCCCCGCAGCCCGCCACAGGGGCGGTTGTTGTTGGTACTGCAGTTGTAGTTGTGTGACCCGGCAGTGATCGAGGAGACATAAACTCGCTCGATATCTGACCCACTGGACACAACGCCCTGCAATCGCCCCTCCGCCATTTCGACGAAGGGGACTTTCGCCAGCTTGCGCGGCGCAACGGGACTGGTCACCCGTTGCGCGCTCAACTGTTCCCACGCGGTTCTTTCCGCGTCCAAGGGACGACCTCCAGCTCTCGCGGCCGATCAGTGATTCGGGAACCTACCGAACATCGCCGACAAAATGCCAAGAACGGGGAGCCTGGCCCGAGGAACCCTCGATGATCTTGGCGGCGGGCGCGTGTCACGGCCGCCGCCGGACCCTGCCGGATCTTGTATGGTGGCCCGTCATGACCGAAGGCCCCTCCCACCTCGCCGCCACCGCGACCGCCTACGACGCCGTCGCCGCCCTGTACGCCGACCTCTTCCGGAACGCGCTCGACGACCAGCCGCTGGATCGCGCGCCGCTGGACGTGTTCGCCGAGTTGGTGCGGACCACCGGCGGCGGGCCGGTCGCCGAACTCGGCTGCGGCCCCGGATACGTGGCGGCCTACCTGCGGAAGCAGGGATTGGACGTCTTCGGTCTCGACCTGTCGCCGGTGATGATCGACCTCGCCCGTGAGGCGTACCCGGAGCTGCGCTTCGAGGTCGGCTCGATGGACGCCCTGGACCTCGCCGACGGAACGCTGCGAGGCATCGTGTCCTGGTACTCCCTCATCCACACGCCCCCGCAGGACCTGCCCGCCTACCTCGGGGAGTTCCGCCGCGTGCTGGCCCCGGGCGGCCATCTCCTGATCGGCTTCTGCGAGTCCGAAGGAGAACCGGTGACCCCCTTCGACCACAAGGTGACGACGGCCTACCGCTGGCCGATCGACGAACTGGCCGCTCTGGCCCACGCCGCCGACTTCACCGAGATCGGCCGAATGCTACGCGAGCCCCAGGCGGAAGGCCAACGCTTCCGCCAGGGCCGCTTGCTGATGCGCCGACAGTGACCCGTTTCAGCGGCCCAGGCCGTGAGCCGTTGTCGGACTCGGCTCACGCTTCGCCGGGGACGGCGGCCAATGACTCGCGAGTGTGCCCGAAGGCGGCGAGCACGTCGTCGAGAGGGATCCGTTCGCCCGTGTCCGTGGCCAACCGGGCGAGCACCAGCGCCAGATCGGCCGCAGCCTCTTCCGACCCCTGGAATCGGCGAATGCTCATGACAGCCACCACCGGCTGGCGCCGACGGCTGACTGCCACGTCAGCGCCTCATACCGCATTGGCGCCGCCTCGCTGGGCTGCGTACGCGTGAACATCGACTCCTCAATCACGAACCGCATTATCGAGGCGCGTGGCAGCATTGTCACTGGTCCCTGTTGGCCGCCGCCGCTCGCTCCATCAGCAGGGTGCGTTCGCGGAGCGTCGGGGCCAGGCCGGCCGCGCGTTCGAGTTCTTCAGCCGCCTCGTCGCGCCGTCCCAGCTTCAGCAGCACGTCCCCTCGCACCGCGCCGTACAGGTGATAGCGCGCCATCCGGGGCTGCTCCCGGATACCGTCCAGTACGGCCAGCGCCGCGTGCGGCCCGTCGGCGTGCAGGAGCGCCACCGCCCGGTTGAGCTCCACCACAGGGGACGGCGCCAGTTGCCCGAGCGCGTCGTACAACGCGACCACGGCATCCCAGTCGGTGTCCTCGAACCGGTGGGCCCGCGTGTGACAGGCGGCGATGGCCGCCTGCACCGTGTACGGCCCCAGCGGTTTGCCCGCCCGGCGGGCCCGGCCGAGCGCGGCCAGCCCGTGCGCGATCAGCGTCCGATCCCACCGGGACCGGTCCTGGTCCTGGAGCAGGACCGGTTCCCCGTTCGGCCCGACGCGGGCGCGGAAGCGCGAGGACTGCAGCGCCATGAGTGCCACCAGCCCGTGCACCTCCGGCTCGCGCGGCATCAGCCCGGCCAGGACCCGACCGAGGCGCATGGCCTCCTCGGTGAGGTCCCGCCGGATCCACTCCTCGCCGGACGTGCTCGAATACCCCTCGGTGAAGATCAGGTAGACGACTTCGAGCACCGCGGACAGCCGGTGCGGCAGTTCGTCGTCCCCCGGCACCTCGTACGGCACCTGCGCCTCGGACAGCGTCCGCTTCGCCCGGCTGATCCGCTGCCCCATGGTGGCGGACGGCACCAGGAACGCACGCGCGATCTCCTCGGTGCCGAGCCCGCCGACCAGGCGCAACGCCAGCGCCGCCCGCGATTCGCGCGGCAGGACCGGATGGCAGGCGATGAAGATGAGCGACAGCAGATCGGAGTCCTCGCCACCGGGTTCGGCGGCCACTTCGGCGTACTTCTGGTCGCGCAGCCGCTCCCGCCGGATCAGATCGACGGCCCGGCGCCGGGCGACCGAGGTCAGCCAGGCGCCCGGATTGTCGGGAACGCCGTCCCGTGGCCACTGCTCCAGCGCGGAGATGAACGCCTCCTGCGCGATCTCCTCCGCCAGCCCGACGTCCTGGACCAGCCGGGCCAGGAACGCGACCAGGCGCGGGGCCTCGATCCGCCACACGGCCTCGACCGTACGTCGCACGTCCACAGGTTCAGCCCAGGTTGTCGAAGTCGGACTCTTCGTAGTACGGCCGGATCTCCAGGACCTCGCGCGTGTCACCGGTGCCACCGGGGCACTGGCGGGCCCACTCGACAGCCTCCTCCAGGGACTTGACCTGCCAGATCCAGTATCCGGCGATGATCTCCTTGGACTCGGTGAACGGCCCGTCCACCACCGAGGTCTGCCCGCCCGCGAAGACGACCTGGGCCCCTTCGGCGCTCGGCCGCAGCCCGCCTCCGTCGAGCATGACGCCCGCCTTGACCAGCCGCTCGTTGTACTCGTTCATCTCCGCCAGCATCTCGGCCGTCGGAGCGATCTTGTTCTCGTCCGCGCCGCTGACCTTGATCATGACCATGACCCTCATGATGTCTCCCTTGCCGAAGAGCGGGTGTTCTCACTCAGTACGTCGATCGGGCGTACGTCGTTTTCGACACCGGCTCAGCGAATCTCAGATTTTTTCTGGAGATGGTCGAAGATGAGCTGATCGACGGGGGAGACGCGGTCACGGTCGGCGTAGGTGAGCCAGACGACCTCCTCGATCTCGGCGGCGGGCGTGGGCGTGCCCTCGTGGTCGGCGGTGTAACAGGTCATGCGCACCACCACACCGCCGGAGTGGCCGTGAGCCTGTGCCTCGAAGGTGCCCAGATGACGGGCGGTGGCGGGCAGGACGGCGACGGCGAGTTCCTCGCCGATCTCGCGGACCAGCGTGTCGAGGTCGCTCTCCCCGGGCTCGCGCTTGCCGCCGGGCAGGTAGTAGACGTCCTTGCCGCGCGAGCGGGTGCTGAGAATCCGGCCGTCCTGTATCTCGATCCAGGCCACCTTATCGATCATGTCGGTATTTTATGGGTGGCATGCGCGCCGTACTCGTGACCTTGGTGCTCCTGGCCACGCTGACCGCCGACGTCAGGCTCGGCATGACCCCGGACGCTGCGGTGGAGGTGCCGGGCCGCTGGGCGCTGCGTTATGCCGCGCCGTACAAGGAGCAGACCTGGCACCTGGTGTCCACGTCAGGCGGTGAGATGACCCTGGCGACCCCGAGGAAGATCCTGCGATGGGACGGAGTCACCTGGCACCCCGTCCCGCACCCGTGGCGCGGCGCGCACCTCGTCGGGGCCGCGTCGGCAGGTGACACGATCTGGGTCGCGGCCACCCGCTTCGCCGACGGGGAGATCACGGCCACGCGGCTGTTGACCTGGTCGGGAGGGAAATGGACGGTGAAGCACTCGACGCCCAGCCTGGTGATCGACCTCGCCGCAGGGCCTCGTGGCGAGGCGTGGATCGCCACCCTGCCGGACAACGAGGGCGGTCGGGGGGACGTACTGCATTGGAACGGACGCCGGTGGCGATCATTCGGCTCCGAGGCCGTGCACTACCTGAACGGCATCGCCGTCGCGAACCGCGACGACCTCTGGGCGGTGACCCAGTCCGCCGGCAGGGCGCTGACCCACTGGAACGGCACCGCCTGGGCGGAGGTCCCCCACCCCTGCACCCCCGCACCGTCCGCCTGCCGGGGACTGTCGGGCATCGGTGTTCCGCGACTGGCCGCCCAGCCGGACGGCCGGGCCTGGCTCGCAGCGCCGATCTTCGCCGACGCCGCCAGCCCGAAGATCTTCCACTGGGACCGCACCCGCTGGAAGGAGGTCGGCATCTCGGCGACGTGGACGGGGTTGCGCGCACTCGCCACCGATCCGGTCGGCGGTGTGTGGATCGCCGCGAACTCCTGGCGGCGCGGGCCGTCCCTGCTCAACTTGCGCGACGGCGTCTGGCGCCGGATCGCCGTACCGGTGCGTGAGCGGGCCGAGCAGGTTCAGGGCGTCACGCCCGTGCCCGGCACCACGCGGGTGTGGGTCCACACGGGTTTCGCGAAGACGGCCCGCGTGTACGAACTTCAGGCAGGATCGACCGGATAGCGGTATCTCAGGTGCCACTGGTGGGTCGGCATGACGTACACACTGACCTTGACCGCCCGCCCGGACGCGGTGAGCCCCGCGTGGAAGATGTCGAAAACCCGCTGGTCCGGGCTCATGCGAAGGAACCGCGCCTCGTCTGCGGAGGGCGGGCGGACGAGCACGTCCTCCTGGATGGCGGCCTGCGCGTGGCCGAGCTCCTCCAGGCGGCTGCTGCTGATGCCGCCGACACCCGGGTCGGGCTCGGCGATGGGGGTGCCGTCGGCGATCGTGCGGGGGATGTAGCTGGTGACGATCTGAATGGGTACGCCCTCGGCCCGCATCCGCCGCGCCCTGACGATGACGCTCTCGGTGGCCGCGTCCACGCCGAGCACCTCGGCCACGTCCGGGGGCGGCTGGCCGGGCCCGACCGTGTTGTCCGAGGTCAGCGCCCAGTCCAGGTGGCTGAGCTCCGCTGCCAGCGACCCCCGGACCCCGCCTTCTTCCCGATGTGTACGGCCGTGCCGAACGGCGGCGTCCCGCAGGATGGGCGGCAGCCGGTGCACATAGGTGCCCACCCCCATGTGCACGTACAGCAGCCCTTCGGCCTTGAGCACGTTGAGCGCCTTGTTGACCACGGCCCGGTGGACGCCGAGATCCGCCGCGAGCCGGTCTTCGTTGGGCAGCAGGGAGCCGCGCGGATACACGCCTTCGTGAATACCCTGGCGGAGGTGGTCCGCCACGTCGCGGTAGCTGCTGGGGCTCATGGATTCACCATAGCGAAGTATGTACTACCAACTTGGCGCAGTATGTAGTACATACTGGTTATGGCGCCCTTGTCTCGGCCGATCGGTGTGTCGGCCTGGTCAGAACAGTACGTACTCCGCGTCCAGTCGGACGGTGAGGTCCGTCATCTTCGGGGTGTAGGCGGCGTAGAAGTCCTTGCCGCAGTCGAGGTTGGCCATGGCGTGCTTGACCTCTTGGGCCAGATGTGGCCTGGCCTGGTCCGCCGTCAGCCTGGGCATCGGGAATGGGGCCAGTCCCTCCCGCTTGGCGAACGTCTTCGCGTCCTTCTCCCCCTGGGCGCGGCCGAGCCTGGCCAGTTCCTTCGTGACCTGGAGTTCGCCGACGTCCTTGACCTCGCTCGGCTTGGTGTTCGTGACTGGGTACCCCTTGGCCTTCAGGCAGTCGGCCATGGAGTTCGCGAGCCGGAGCAGTTCGGGGTCGCTGTTGATCTCCTGCCCGACCAGCGTGTCCCTCAGGCTGGCCCGCTGGTTGTAGTAGTCCATCGGGCGGTCGATGTCCTTGTCCAGCACCTGCTTCACCGCCTTGGCCGTGCAGGCGAGGTCGGCCTTGTTGTACTGGTCGTGCTGTGCGCTCGACAGCGAGTCGGTGATCTTCGAGTTCGGGTTCTTCTCCCTTTCCGCCGTGGCCACCGAGAGGCCGATCTCGCCGGGGTAGATGTACTCGGAGAAGATCCCGAAGCCGTACTTCTCCCGGTGCGCCTTCATCGCCGCGTAGTCGCCGCTTTCCAGCTTGACCTCCATCGCGGTCTTCTTCTTCTCCGGCGGTACGTACGGGATGTACTTGAAGCCCTTGCCCTTCATGCAGTCGGCCTTGGCGGCCTGTACGGCGGCGGCCTTGTTCTCGGCGGAGGTCTTGTTCTCGGTGGTGGCCGACGCCGAGGGGGGTGTCGAAGGCGCGGCGCCGCCGGTCGTGCTCGTTCCGCACGCGGCCAGCACGAACAGGGCGCACGCGACCGATGACATGGCTCGAATCAACATGCCGGGCACCATAGTACGTTCAATGTAGTATGGTCAATGAGGCTAGAACCCCACGGCTGACATGATGAACTCCGCCTCCAGCCGGGTGGAGATATCCGTCGTCTTCGGGGTGTAGGCGGCGTAGAAGTCCCTACCACAGTGTGGCCGGTCGCCGGACCGCGAGCAGCATCAGCCCGGCGAGCACCAGCGCGTACCCCGAGATCACGGCCGCCGGGGTGGTCCAGCCGTACAGGGCCCGCTCGACGAGGAACGACGGATGCACCGGCAACAGCGTCATCTCCCCGAACTGCCGTCCGCTCGCGACCGCCAGCGCCTTGAGGCCGACCAGCGCTGTCAAAGCCGCAGCGGTACGGATCCATCCGCGCAGGATCGCGAGCACCGATAACGCCGAGAGCGCACTCCACATCGGGAGCGCGCCGGCGTACGGGAGCAATGTCATGAAGTTCGACATCGCGACCACCGTGACGCCGAGGTGCACGCCGTCGACCCAGGGTGAGCCGGTGGCCAGCGCGACCGCTCGGGTCCGCGCCCCGCCGAGCAGCAGCCCGACGGCCTCCCGGAGCGGCGGCCGGGTGCGTCCCGGCGCGGTCGACTCCACCAGTACGTCGAGGAGTTCGTCACCGTGGTCGCGCCGGTAACCGCTCGGGTAGGCGAGCAGCAGCCGGCGGTAACGGCGTTCGAGCAGGGGGACCGCCGTCATCCGGCGGCCTCACGCAGCACGAGCGCGGCGGCGGCGCGCATGCGGCGGGCCTCCGCCTCGACGATGCCCTGGCCGTCGTCGGTGATCCGGAAATAGCGGCGGTTGCGGCCGTTGACGACCTCTTCGCGGTCGACGGCGATGACGCCGCGTTCGTTGAGGCGTTCAAGGATGCCGTACAGCGTGCCGACGGACGGTTTGACCCGGCCGCCGGACAGGTCCTGTATCGCCTTGCTGATCGCATGGCCGTGCAACGGCCCCTTCAGCAGGGCGGTGAGCACGAAGTACATCGGCTCGCTGACTTCAGCGCTTCCCCTCGGCATAAGAGACAAGCTATTCCGTTGAACGGAGCGTAGGCAACGCCGGGCCGCCCTTTATGGGATATCTTGCCGTCCGGTTCCCCGTGGGATCGGCGCTGAACGAAGGTCTACCCGATGGAACCGACGTGACCGCGTGTGTTTCGTCTGATCTAGGTGTGTGTACGGTTGATCCCGGTTGGGGGCACGCAGGCGGAGAGCGCACGGGTCAGCCGCTGGACCCGGGAATCGCTCCCCGGTGGGCCCAGGTAGGACGTCGAGGCGGTGAAGCCGAACGCGAGCCGGCGAGCGGGATCGGCGAAGGCCGTCGCGCAGCCGAGGCCGTGATGGCCGAACGCCGCGTCGCCGGAACCGTCCAGGCCGGGTGAGAGAACCTCGAACCCACGGCTGAAGTGCTGCTCGATCGCCATGGCCGGTGCGCTGAGCACGACGTCGGGCCCTTCGGTCCGCGAGCTGGTGAGATCCCGCAGCGTGTGCGCCGAGAGCGCGGTCAGCAACCAGGCGTAGAGACGGGCCAGACCCCGGGCGTCGGTGTAGCCGTTCGAGGCGGCGATCGGCAGGCCACGCAGGACGGGATCGCGGGGCAGGGACAAGGCGTCCTCCGGCAGCGCGCCGTTGAAGGTCACCGCGACGTCGGCGTGCGGCCCCACGTACTGCGACAGGTCCATCTCGCTCGGCGGGCCGACGTCGTGGGGACCGTACCCGGACAAGTCCGGCGGGAAGTGCGCGGGGATCACCTCGATGAGCCGGCTCCCGCCGTCCTCGGGCAGCCCGAGCGTGAAGTCCGCGCCTGCGGGCACGGCGATCTCCTGGGAGAAGAACTCCGCCAGTCCACGGCCGTCGACGCGGCGCACCACCTCCCCGACCAGCCAGCCGTAACTCTGCGCGTGGTATCCGTAGGCGGTGCCCGGCTCCCACGCCGGGGTGGCGGCGGCGAGTGCGGCGCAGACGGCGTCCCAGTCACCCACTTCCCGGGCGGACAGAGTCACATCAGGGGCCAGCACGCCGGCCTTGTGCTCCAGCAGCCACCGCACGCGCGTTGCCGACTTCCCGGCGGCACCGAACTCGGGCCAGTATCGGACGACGGGCGCATCGAGGTCGAGCAGTCCGCGCTCGACGAGCAGGTTCGCGCACGCCGCGACGGCACCCTTGGTCGCGGAGAACACGCACTGCACGTCCCCGGCCCGGCGGCCCGAACGCAGGTCCACGACGCATTCGCCCTCGACGTACACGCAACAGTCCGCGGACTCCTGACCCTCGGCCCCGACGGCGGCCTCGAACGCCTCTCGGACGGGCTCATACCCGTCGGCCACCGTCCCTTCGACCTGCACGGTCATGTCGATCCCTTCTATGTCGCCGTCGTTCAGCTCTGTCAGGGGATGACCTCGACCTCGATGCCCGGCCACAGCGCCAGCAGCGGGGCCGGGTCGAAGGTGAGCACCGGCAGGCAGCGGCGCCGGGCCGCGTGAACCACACTCGCGGCCGTCACGTGCTCGGCGGTGAAAGGGGCCGCCGAGCGCAGCGCCTCGGCGACGTCGGGCGCGGTGTGGGAGGTCAGATCGTCGACCAGCGTCACGTCCTCCATGCGCAGCAGCGCACCGAGGACGGGCGCGGTGTCGGCCGGAAGCTGGGCCAGCGCCGCCGCCAGCGCCGGAGCGGTGACGACGATCGGCACCACGTACTCGGTGTGGCCGACCCGGGACCAGACGGACGCCTCGACGTACGGCGAGCACCGGCGACCCCACGCGACCAGTGCGCTGGAGTCGAGGACCCGGCCGATCACGCCGCGTGATGGTCGCGGTCGGCGGCGAACTCCTCGTCGCGCAGCCGAACCAGCTCCATCAGCTCGGTCGGGGGCTCCGCGCCCAGCACCTCAAGCAGTAGTTCGAGGTTGGCGAGACGGTGCTCCTCGGGGTAGGGCACCTGCTCACGAGCATCCATAAGCCCAGCGTACCGGCCATGTCGCGGAGCGTGCCAAGAATCCGCCAAGAGATCGGGCTTGACCTCAAGCGAACGTGAGGTAGCACCCTGGAGGCATTCACGAAAAGGGAGTGTCACGATATGCGAGCGATTCAGGTTCATCAGTTCGGCGGTCCGGACGTCTTGGTCCCTGCGGACCTTCCCGACCCGACCCCCGGCCCCGGGCAGGTCGTCGTCCGCCTGGCGGCGGCCGATGTGATCTTCCTCGACACGCTGCTGCGCGGCGGCTGGGGCGGCGACTACTTCCCCTTGAAGCCTCCGTACGTCCCCGGAGGCGGCGGCGCGGGCCGGGTCGTGGCCGTCGGCGACGGCGTCGACCCCGACTGGATCGGCCGCCGCGTCCTCGCCAGGTCGTCGGCGGGATACGCCGAGCTGATCACCACGACCGTCGTGGAGATCGTCGAACTGCCCGACGACATCGATTTCCCCGAGGCGGCGGCGATGCTGCACGACGGCGTGACGGCACTGCTTCTGCGGGAGGCCGCCGGAGAGTTCCCCGAGGGGACGTGGGTCCTCGTGACGTCCGCGGCCGGTGGGGCCGGATCGCTGCTCGTGCAACTGCTGCGGGCCTCTGGCGCGCGCGTGATCGCCGCCGCGCGCGGCGAGCGCAAGCTGAACCTCGCTCGCGAACTGGGCGCCGAGGCCGTCGTGGACTACTCGGAGGCGGGCTGGCAGACGCGGGTTCGCGAGGCGACGGGCGGTGCGGGCGCCCACATCGTCTACGACGGCGCGGGTGGTGAGCTGGGGCGCGCGGCCTTCGAGGCCGTGGCCGACGGCGGACTTTTCCTGACCTACGGGACGTCGAACGAGGACTTCACCGTCATCGACCCGAAGGTGCTGGAGGCACGCCGGGTGGACTTCAAGAACCTGCTGGAGGAGGGCAGCCCCGACAAGCCCGCCGTCAACGCCCTCATGACGGAGGCCCTGAGACTGACGGCCAAGGGCGACATCCGTCCGGCGATCGGCGCGACCTTCCCGCTGGAGCGCGCCGCCGAGGCCCACGCCTCCCTGGAGGCCAGAAACACGGTCGGCAAGTCCCTGCTGCTCATCACCTGAGATCGCAGGTTCGCGTACGGCAGCGGACACGGCGCCTACCCTTCCGGGCTGGGCTGAGCCGGGAGGAGTGAGTACTCACTCACCCGGTAGTGGCCGCTCACTCACCTTGGGCTGCCGGGCAGGGGTTTCCGCGGTCGGGGGTTATCGGGCGGCGTTACGGCGGGGTGGGGGAGCGGTGCTGGGCGCGGGAGAGGCCGGGCGTGGCGGCGGCGGGGCGTGTGGGCGGGGGCTTGCCGTAACGGGGAGGGTGACAGGCGCAGCACCGTCACCTGCGGTTGAGGGCCTGTTCCAGGGTGGCGTGCACGTAGTCGACCTCGGCCGGTGCGTTGTCGATCAGCAGCGCGGTGCACAGTCCGTCGGACACCGCGACGAGCGCGGCGACGGCCACCGGGTCGTCCGTGCACTGCCCGCCGAGCTCCGCGATGTTCTCCCGCCAGCGCCGCGCGACCGTGCGCAAGGCGGGCCGCCGGCCGGCGAGGGTGGACAGCTCGCGCTCGGCCAGCGTGAGTTCGCGCCCCGCCCCGGCCGACTCGACGATGAGCGCCGCGAGCCCGCGCAACTTGTCGTCGTGGTGGTCGATGATGTCGCGGATGCGTGCCGTGTACGTGTCCGCGACGCTGGTCAGCGCGGCCACGAGCAGGTCGTCGATGGTGTCGAAGTAGTACGTGCTCAGGCTGACCGGAATGCCGGCCTCCTTGGCGACCGTACGGTGGGTCACCCCGGCGGCCCCGTCCCGCTGGACGACCGCCAGAGTGGCCTCGATGATCTCGGCCCGGCGCTTCTGGCCTCTGGCCCTGCGTCCGTCCATGATCCCAGGTTAGACGACCGTCACGGCTGGGATTCCCCGATGGGACGGATGTGCCTGAGCATGAACAGTCCCAGCACCGTCACGGCCAGGATCGCCGCTCCGACGCTGAGGGAGGCGACGTTCAGCCCCGCGACGAACGCCTCCCTCGCCTGCTGGACGGTGTCCGCCCGGCCGGCCGCGAGCGCGCCGTCCAAGCTGGCGGTGATCCGCGCGGCGACCTCGGGCGCGACCCCTTCGGGGGCCTGCGCGAGCGATCGGTAGACGGCCGTGGACAGGCTGCCGAGCAGCGCGACCCCGGCGGCGAGACCCAGCTCCTGTACGGTCTCCGACAACGCCGCCGCCGATCCGGACTTCTCCGCCGGAGCCACCCCGACCACGATGTCGGTGCCCAGCGCCGCGATGGCCCCCAGGCCCAGGTAGACGAAGCCGAACCCGAGCACCACGGTCGTCGCGTCGCCGACCTCGGCCGTGGCGAGCAGGCCGTACCCGATCAGAGAGATTCCGAGGGTCGCTCCCATGACGGTCCCCGGACGGATGCGCCTGGCCACGATCGGCGCCCCGATCGCGGCGACGAACATCGCCAGCGCGGGCAGCCCCATCCACAGCCCCGCCACGGCGGGCGACAGCCCTTCCACGAGTTGGAGGAACTGGGTGACCAGGTACATCGTGCCGCCCACGCCGACCAGCCCGACCAGCAGCACGGTCAGGGCGGCGGAGAAGGCCCGGTTCCTGAACAACGTCATGTCCAGCAGCGGCGAGGCCAGCTTGAGCTGCCTGCGCACGAACACCGTCCCCGCGATCACGCTCGCCAACACGAGTACGGGCGTCAGCGCGTCGACCCCGTGCGTGGCGCCGCTCTTGATCGCATAAACCAGCGGCAGTACGGCGACCAGCGACAGCACGACGCTGACCGGGTCCAGCCGTCCCTGCCCGGGTGCGGCGTACTCGGGCAGCAGCACCGGCGCCAGGGCCAGCACGATCACCGCCACCGGCACCGCGATCAGGAAGGCCGCCCCCCACCAGAACCCGTCGACGAGCGCGCCGCCCACCACCGGCCCGGCCGCCATGCCCAGGGCGAACATGGTCGCCCACACGCCGATGGCGACCGCCCGCTGGCGTACGTCGGCGAACATGTTGCTGATCAGCGACAACGTGGACGGCATGAGCGTCGCGCCCGCGATGCCGAGCAGCGCGCGGGCGAGGATGAGGAGCCCCGCGTCGGGAGCGAACGCCGCGATCACCGATGCGACCGCGAACGCCGCCACCCCGATCATGAGCAGGCGCCGCCTGCCGATCCGGTCGCCCAGCGTTCCCATGGTGATGAGGAAGCCGGCGATGAGGAAGCCGTACGCGTCCATGATCCAGAGCGTTTGCGTGGCGCTGGGTTCGAGTTCGGCCGCCATGCTCGGCATGACCAGGTACAACACGGTGACGTCGAGGCCCAGCAGCACGGTCGGCAACGCCAGCAGCCCCAGCCCCAGCCACTCCCGGACGCCGGCTCGCTTCTCTATCTTCATAGTTGAACGTTAGTACAATTTATACCATCGTTCAACTATTGAGATCGACCGCTCTGGCGTCGCCTCACCCGACGTCGTCGGCGCCCTCACCGCCGCCGCTCACCTCGCGCCCGTCACGGTGGCCGGACCCGTCGCCCCGGACGACATCGCCGGACGCTACTGGCGCCTGCACACCCAGCCCCGCGACCAGTGGCAGCAGGAAGTCCTGCACAGCGGACAATAGGTTCACGTCCTGAGGCAACCTCACGGCGTACTCGCGCATGAGAGCGGTCATGCAGAGTGAGATCAGGATCGTGATGGAGGACCCACCGGCGGATATCGCCGCACTGTTCACGGCCCACCGTCTCGACCTCGTCCGGTTCGCGTTTCTCCTGGTAGGGGACCAGGAGACAGCCGAAGACGTGGTGCAGGACGCTTTCACGGCCGTGCACCGCCGCTGGCGGCGGCTGGCCGACCACGATCGGCTGCTGCCCTACCTCAGAACCTCGGTACTCAACGGCTGCCGCGCGGTCCACCGCCGACGGGCCGTCGCCCGGCGATTACGTGTCGACAAGGAAGTGCCGTTCTGGTCCGCCGAGGACCAGGTGTTGCTGGGGGAGACCCGGCGTGAGGTGTTCGCGGCGGTCAGCGGTCTCTCGCGCCGCCAGCGGGAAGCGGTGGTCCTGCGCTACTACCTCCACCTGTCCGAGGCGGAGACGGCGGCGGTGATGGGAGTCAGTTGCGGAACGGTGAAATCCACCGTTTCCCGTGCCCTCAGGGCGCTCGCAGTGAAACTCGAGGAGGGCCGATGATCAACCGGATCGAACAACGACTTCAGGACGCTTTCACCGCCGGCGCGGAACTCGTCCGCCCTGAGACGCTGCGCCCGGCCGACGCCGTGCCACGCCCGCGCCGCCGCAGGATCCTCGCTCCCGCCATGGCCGCCTTGGTCGTGGTGGCGCTGATCGGCCTCGGCATCGAGGATGGACCAGACACCCCACCTCCGGTGAGTACGGCGGCAGGCGGCCCGCGCTTCCTGCTGACCGCCGGGTCGGACGGCCTGGCCGTCCGCGACGCGCGCACCGGGAAGATCACCGACCGGGTCGTGCTGCCCCCGGCACTGCCCCCGGAGGAAATCCCCGAGGCGGTCCCCAGCGGCTACCTGCTCACGGGAACCGGGTACGGCACGACGTTCTTCGTCGGACAGAGCATGATGTCGCGCACGACGCCGAAGAACATCACATGGTTCCACCGGCTGCGGGTGGACGATCACGGGAAAGTCGCCGAACTGACCAAGGACGTGTTCTTCGCCGCGTTCGGAGACCGAGTCACCTCCATCGCGGTGAGCAGCGACGGCACCCGCCTGGCCTACAGCCAGGACCACAAACTGTGCGGCACCGACATGGACAGTTGCCCAGGTGCACGAATCGTGGTCACGGAGCTGTCCGGCAGGTATACACGGACCTGGACGTCGAAGGGTTTCGGCAACATCTGGAGCCTGTCCTGGGCGGCCGATCACCGGACGCTCGCGTTCGCGGTCAAGTCAGAGATCCGCGCCTTCGACACGGCCGCCTTCGAGGCGACGCTCAGGACGAGCCGCGTGGTGGTACGCGACGTGGCCACGCCGACGGGAGTGGCGATCAGCCCGGACGCCCGTACGATCCTGGTCGGCAGAGCCTCGTCATCCAGCGACCGACGATCCTCCATCGAGGAGCACGCTGTCGCGAACGGCCGCCGGATCCGCACGGTGTACAGCACGAACACCGCCGCCCGATGGACCCTCGTCCGCTACGACGTCAGCGGACGACACCTGCTGATCAAGGACACCGTCCACCCACTGACCAGATTGGACGGCAACCGCACCACCACCCTGTCGCCTGCGGACTCACTGCTCGCGACCTGGTGAACGGAATCACGGCGCGGGCGGATTCCTTTCGATCGTTCCGGCCGCTCCCACGGACTGCCGCCATTCCAGAGCCTCCGCCGTGTCACGGTACTCCAACAGGTGTTGACCGGCGATTTTCCGGAGCAGGTCGCGGACTTCCGCAGGGGTGGCATGGAAGAACTCTCGCCGCAAGTTCACCTTGTTGAGACGCCGGTCGTTCAGTTCCGCGTGTAAACGACCCTCCAGCCCCACGGCGTCCTCGCTGAAAATCAGCGCATGGGTGTCGAATCTGAACGGCACAGACGCGTCGCCCAGCTCGCGCACACGATCCTCCGGCTCCAGCCGACGGGTCATGCCGATCTTCACCACGTTGTCGCCGAACGCGCCGATGTTGGAGATGACGTACACGTATCCGGCTCGGACGTTCGCCTCGCGCGATTCGACGTCCGCGACCGCCGCGCCGATCTCGTCCAGCTTCGCCTTCAGCTCTTCCACGCTTTCAGCGGATGCCGTGCCGTTCTTCAGCAACTTGGCCAATGCCGACCGGTAGTGAGCTTCCTCCTTCCGGAGCCGGGTCTTCTCCCGCTCGAACTCGCGACGCGCGGCTTCTTCCTCACGCTGCTGCTCCCGCTGCGCGCGGATGAGTTCCTTCTCCTCTTCCTGCTTTGCCAGATGGTCTGCGGTCAGCTCCAACTCGTGCACCCGCGTACGGTGGTAGTCCGGATGGACGTGGATCTGCATCGTGCGGCCCAGCTTCACGATGGTTTCCACAGCTTTCTCCAGCCGGTCGACAGCCGACTGGAGTTTGTACGGTCGCATGGTCCGCACACAGTTGTCGGCCTCGGCGTTGTAGGCGCGTAGCATCAACTTGGAGAAATCGCGCACCATCTTGCGTCCCTCGGACGCGGACCCGTTCACCTGCCAATTGGTGGCACCGACGACGGCGCGGCCGGCTTTGGCCATCTCCTTGATGTGCGCCTTCACCTGGGTGAGCCGTTCCTTGTAGGCCACCGCGTCGCTCAGCGGATGCCGGTATTCGTAGACACCCACTTCCTGAAGCAACGCGGTCTCTTCCGTCTGCACGATCCGCTGCTCTGCGTCGTGTAGGCGTCGTTCGGCGCCGTCGATCGCCGAACGCAGTCCCACGTGTTCCTGGTGCAATGCCTCGTTCATCGCTGCGATGCGCATGGCATCCATGCCGCCCAGGCGTTCCACCCACTCACGTAACTGCGCGTTCTCCTCCTCCAACCGCTTCTTCCCGCCGAACAGGCCGCCGCCTTTCCGGTCCGGAAGTTGAGGCACGACCGGTTCGGCGACCCAGAACTCCCATCCTGACGGGGGCGGCGGCCACGACGGATCCGGCTGCCACCCCTGCGGCGGTTTCCATCCGCGAGGCGGGACCGGCCAGCCAGGGGGAGGATTGAACCGGGTGTCGGCCACAGGCGCTCCTTGCATTACGGGGATTGCCGTATATAGGAGAGATAGCTATGAGCGCCAAAGGGTTACACGAGTGGGCTGCCGGTACCGGTGGCCGTTGCCTCGGAAGTGACCTGTCCAGGGTCTCCGTAACCAGTGTCCGGAGACCCCTTCGCCTTGGGCTATCTGGCGTAGCACATCGACTTGTCACGCTGCTCGCTCGTGCACTTCTGGTTGATCACAATGTCCACGCCCGGCATGTCCTTCGCCGCTTCGGCCACCGGGCTCCAGTCGGCGTCCGGCTTCAGTGTCAGCCGGAATGATTCCGGCAAGTCGTTGACAGTGACGGCTCTGGCCACCTCGGGGTTGCTCCCGTATGCCTGGAGGAAGTTCTTGTAGGCAGTCTGAGCGTCCTCGAAGGTGATCGACATGATCTCCGGCCTGGCCTCCAGGGCTCGCTTGAGGTCGAGGATCTGCGAGGGCGTGACGGCCTTCCCTTCGGCGATGACCTCTTGGGGGGAATCGACGGTGCCCTCCCCGGATCCGAGGACCGCGCCGCACGAGGGGGACGGCGAGCCTGCCTTGCACAGGAAGACCGCGATCGTCGGCTTGCCCGCCGTCCAGTCTCCCGCCATGAACGGGGACACGCCCGCTGCCAGTACGACCGTCTCCTCGTCGGCCGGCGTCAGTGTGACAGCACCGATGGCTCCGGCGATCGCCAGCGCGGCACCGATGACCACGAACCGGGCCGGCACCCGGAACCGGCGCCGCTGCGTCGGCACCAATGGCCGCAGGCTCGTCCGATCGACTGTGTCTCCGGCTGCGACGAGGGCGTCCCTCAGCCGGGTCTCCACGGAATCGTTCACGCGTCCTCCCCAAGTGCGTGGCCGAGGGCCTTGAGCCCCCGGGCGATCGTGGACCGCGCGGTGCTCCCGCCGATCCGCATGGTTTCGGCGATCTCCTGGTCGGAGAGATCGAAGTAGTAGCGCAGTGTCAGTGCCTCGCGCTGCCGTCGGGGCAGCCGGCGCAGCGCCGCCAGCACCATCCGGCGGTCCTCGCTCACCAGCGCGGTGCTTTCGGCGGACCCGACCGGCGGCTCGTACGGCACGGCCCGCCGCAACATCAACGCCCTGCGCCTGAGCGTCGATCGGCAGCCGTTGAGCACACCCGATCTGATGTAGGCGAGAGCGCGGTCGGGATCCCGAATCCTGGCCCTTCCCGCGTGGACCCGTGCGAACGTCTCCTGGACCACGTCCTCGGCGGTCGCCCGATCACCTAGCATGATCAGCGCCAGCCGGACGAGACCCTGATGGTGGGCGGCGAAGATCGCCGCGACATCCACCCGTTCTCGGGTCAGAGGCTCTCCATCGGAGAGCAGTTCGACTCTCATGTCCCAGAGACGCCCGGCCGCCCGGTTTGCTGCTTGCCCCGACTCACGAATGTTCAGAGCAGGCCGTGGTCGCGGGCGTAGATCGCGGCCTGGGTGCGGTCGCGCAGGCCCAGTCGGGTGAGGATGCGGGAGATGTGGTTCTTGACGGTCCCCTCGCTCAGGAACAGCCGCGTGGCGATCTCCCGGTTGGTGGCCCCGTGGGCGACCAGGCGCAGGACCTCGACCTCCCGAGCCGTCAGGGTCTCATCGGTCCGTCCCTCCTCACGCCCGGCCAGCGCCGCCGCCAGCCGGGCCGTGGCGGCCGGGTCGAACTGCGCCACCCCAGCGTGGGCCAGCCGTACGGCCGCGGCCAGTTCCCGGGCGGGCAGGTCCTTCAGCAGGTATCCCACGGCGCCGGCCCGCAGCGCCCTGACCACGTACTCCTCGTCGTCGAACGTGGTCAGCATCACCACCGAGCACCCCGGCACCCGCTCGCGCAGCGCCGCGACCCCTTCGACCCCGTCCATCTCGGGCATCCGCACGTCCATCAGGACCACGTCCGGCGCCAGCGCGAGCGCCCGTTCCACCGCCTCCCGGCCGTTCGCCGCCGTTCCCACGACGACGATCCCGTCCTGGAGCGCCAGCAGTGACGCGATCCCCTCCCGCACCAGAAGCTGATCGTCCACGACCAGCACCCGCACCGCCTCGGCAGCGCCCACCCGGCCTGTCATGACGGCGGAACCGTGGGAATGGTGACCGTCAGGGACGTCCCGCCGCCCGGCTCCGAGGTGATCGTCAGCCGGCCGCCGGCGAGTTCCACCCGTTCGCGCATGCCGAGCAGCCCGAACCCCTCGCCTCCGGAGTATCCGCGTCCGTCGTCGGTGACGACGAGTCGCGCCCCGTCCGGCTCGAAGTGGGCCGTGACGGACACCTGGCGGGCCCGCGCGTGTCGCCTGGCGTTGGTGACCCCCTCCTGCGCCGCCCGATAGAGCGTCATGAGGAGGGTTCTGTCGTGCTCGTCCTCCTGGCCGGTGATCGTGACGGAGGTCGTCTCGGAGGCCAGGGCGCGCAGCGCCTCCGAGAACCTGAACGGCCCCGCGTCCTCCCTCAGAGAGCGGACCGACCGGCGGACGTCGTTCAGCGCCCGCCGCGCCGAACCGTGCGCGTCCGCGACCGCGCGGTCGGCGACGCCCGCGTCCAGGTCCCGGTAGGCGCTCGCCTTCTCCAGGAGGACGATGATCGCGGTCAGGTGGTGTCCCAGGTCGTCGTGGATGTCACGGGCCAGACGGGTGCGTTCGGCCTCGGCGGACAGTTCGGCGATCCGTTCCGAGGACGCCGTCAGCCGGGCTCGGGCCCGGCCCTCCTCGACGGCGACGGCCGCCATGGTCACCGTCAGGATCAGGCTCATCGTGAACATCAGCAGGTCGGACAGCCGCTCGACGTCGGCGTACCAGCGCGGGTCGGCGATCACACCGGCCGCTCCCGCGAGTACGGCACAGGCGGCGGCCAGGGCGACGGCCACCGTACGGCCGAAGGCGAAATAGGCCGTGAACGGCACCAGGACGAACAGGGCGCGCGACAGTCCGGAACCGTCGGCCGTAGCGACGCCCGCGAACAGGGCGATCCGGGCGCACAGTAACGCGGCGGCGGGCCCCCGTGGCGTACCGGCGGGGAAACGGCGGAGCTCGAAGAGCTCCAGCCCCGTGAGTGCCGCGAGCCCGCCGACGAAGAGCACCGGCTGGGTCGCGCCGAGCCCGAACAGCCAGGCGTGCAGCCCGGCCACCAGCACGGCCGCATAGAGTACGGGCGCCACCCACGTCACCGGCCGTGCGGCGGCCACGTGTCTACCGCCCGTCCGGAGCCGGCGCCGGTCGGAGGGTGGGAGCGCGCAGCAGCGACATGGACAACCAGATTAGCGACCCGGCGGCGAACACGTGGACGAGCCCGGTCACAGGTGTGTCCGGAAGCGGCGCGAGCACGGCCAGCAGGATCAGGGTGACGCCGTACAGCGCTGCCGGCGTCCTCGGGAGGACCTTGGCGCGCACCATCGCCGCCGAGTACAGTCCGGTGCCGATCACGAAGATCGCGACGCCCACCAGCTGGATTGTCCCGGTGGGACCGGCGAGCAGCGACTTCGCGACCGGTGGCGGAAGGAAGAAGACCACCGTGTTCAGGGCGAAGGCGACACAGGCGAACAGGCTGAGACCGATCGTGTTGACGATGTAGGCGACCTCGCCGAAGCGGCCCGTCGCCTGGCCCTGGTAGAGGTGGAACGCGGTCAGCGCCGGAACACCGAACGCCGCGCCCAGCCCGAGGACGAGGCTCGTCAGGGTGGTCTCGCCGACGAACGTCTCGACGGCGCCGGGGATGCCGAGGGACAGCGCCAGGATCACACCGCAGATCGCGCCGAAGCGCAGGATTCCGGGTACGGGCATCGGTTCGCTCCTCTTGGAGGTGCCGGATTCGAGGGATGGAACCGACGGTAGAAGCGCAGGCGCCGCCCGGACAGATGCCGGTCGTCATGCCGGGGGCACGGGTGCGTGCGCCGAACGTCATGTGCCGAGGCTGAAATTCTGCCGTCGCCCGCGGACACGTAGGAATTGAAAGCCGTTCGGAGGACCTGACAAGGATTTCGCGTGGATGAACAAGACGACCGGTCCCGGTTCGAGGCGGTGTACCGGCGAACCTATGAGCAGATCCTCGGATACGCCCTGCGGCGGTGTTCTTCTCCGGAGGACGCCGCCGACGTGGTGGCCGAGACCTATGTGGTCGCCTGGCGGCGGATCGCCGAACTCCCCGGCGGGGAGTCCGGCAGATTGTGGCTGTACGGCGTCGCCCGGCGAGTTCTGGCCAACCATCGCCGGAGTGAGCGGCGCAGATTGACCCGGCACGCCGAACTCACCGATGAGATCGCGCATTTCTATCCCGCCCCATCGCACCACGGCGAGCACGACGGCGTGGCCGAGGCGATGGACAAGCTCGCCGACAGCGATCGCGAACTGTTGTCCCTGGCTTTGTGGGAAGGGCTCGATCCCGGCGAGATCGCCGTGGTGCTGAACTGCTCGCGCAACGCCGCCCGCATCCGTCTGCACCGGGCCCGCAAGCGTTTCGCCAAGGCGTTGGGGAAGACCCCGCTTTTCGCATCCCAGCCGCTCATCGAGAAGGAGGCACGGTGAACAACGACAAGATCTTCAAGTCCCGGGCGAGAGTGCTGGACGAGGACCTGGCCGGCAGGGCGTCCACCTCGGGGGCGGACACGCTGCTGGCCGAGGTCGTCTCGCTGGAGCGCGTCACCCGACGGCGACGGCTCATGCCCTCTCCCGGCCGCGCCCTGCTCGGCCTGGGGTTGGCCGCCGCTCTGGCCGGGGCCATCGTCGTCGGGCCGTCGCTGTTCAAGACGTCGTCCGAGCAGGTGTACGCCAGTCAGGCGGTGACGATCGACCGTGTCGGCGACGACTACGCCTTCTATTTCACCGACGGGGATCCGGATCCCGCCGAACTGGAGAAGGCCTTCCGTAAGGTCGGTCTGGACAACCTCACGGTGAAACTGGTGCCTGTTTCGCCGCGACAGCCCGGTACCGTCTTCGGAATCGACAAAACCGAAGCTGGAGCCGTGGCGAAATTCACCGGTGGCGACTGCCCGCGACGGGTCGAGAACTGCCTGACGGCCTTCAGCATCAACGCGGATGTCGAAGGACCCGCGAAAGTCGTTCTCAGTCGCCCGGCGAATCCCGGGGAGAAGTACGCCCATCCCGCCGATGCGAGCTGGCCGGGTGAGGCGCTGGCCGGGGTGAATCTGCAGGGACGTTCGCTGGCCGAGGCGGCACGCGTGGTGCGCGAGCGCAATCTGAAGGTGGCCTACGGCCTCGACTGGCCGCTGCGGAGTGGCGAGGAGGGCTTTCGCTCCGAGGACGAGGTGCCCGAATCCCGCATCGATCCCGGTTGGCCGGTGACGGCGGCGCAGACGTACAACGACGGCGTGATCGTCCTGCGCGCCGCCCCTGGCCCGGAGGCGACCCCGCCCCCCGGATTCTGACCTTCTCCCGGAGCGCTGAAAATCCGTGGCGCCGGGCGGGGCGGGCGATCTACGGTTGGGCACGTCTTCACCTCGCGGCTGCTGACCCACGAGGTTCGTGACGACGGTCTGTTCCGTCGTCTGCTGCGGCGTGCCCGACCGCGCCGCCCTCATTTCAGCAGCTCCGAAGGAATCCATCATGCGTACCCGTCAGGATCACCGTCTCGTCCGCCGTGACGAGCAGTGGCTCACTCTCCCGAACCCCTGGAACGTCCCCGTCGACATCTGCGCCGACGAGCGCGTGCCCCTCGAACCGGCGGCCGTCGACGAAGCACTGTCCGTCCTGGAGACCGCCGACACCCTCGCCCGCCTCGCCGAGGCCGTACCCGCCTATGACGGCCCGCCGCCCCGTCTGACCCGGCTCGTCCTCACGCCCGACTTCCACAAGGGGGCGGGCATCCCGATCGGCACGGTCATCGAGACCGAGGGCGCGCTGCTCCCGCAGGCGGTCGGCAACGACGTCAACTGCGGCATGCGGCTGGAGCTCACCTCGCTCACCGTGGAGCAGGTACGGCCGCGCCTGGACGCCCTGGAACGGCGGCTGCGGCACCTGTTCTTCGAGGGCGGACGCCGTATCGCCCTCACCCCCGCCCAGCGGGAGGCCCTGCTGCGCGACGGGCTCCCGGGACTCCTGCTCACCGGCGACGCTCCCTGGCAGGGGTACCAGCCGACCGACACCGAGGACTGCCTGGACCGCATGCACGCCCCGGCGCACCCGACCGGCACCGCCGACGCGTTCGCCGACTGGATCACCAGCGCCGGAGGCACCACCGCCGCCAGCCACGACAGCCTCATCGGCGGCATCGGCGGCGGCAACCACTTCGCCGAACTGCAGTACGTGGCACGGGTCCACGACCCCGCCGCCGCGTACGCGTGGGGCCTGGCGGAGGGCGCGGTCGTCCTGATGGTGCACAGCGGTTCGCTGTCGCTGGGGCACCAGGCCAACGCCACCGCGCTGGACCGGCTGCGCCGGACCTGGCCGCCGGGGCTGTCGCGACCCCGCAACCAGATCCTGCCGTTCCTGCTGGACGAGCGTACGGCCGCCGCCCGGCGCCGCTACCTGGACGCCTTCGGCAACGCCGCCAACTTCGCCTCGGGCAACCGGTTCTTCCTCGCCCTCACCATGCGGGCCGGGCTCGCCGCCGAATGCGGCCGGCTGACGGCGCGGCTGGTCTACGACGCGCCGCACAACCTGTTCTGGCAGGACGGGGACCGCGTGGTCCACCGTAAGGGCGCGACGCCCGCGAACGGTTACGAGCGGATGAGCGGGGGACCGTACGAGATGTGGGGCGAGCCGGTGATCGTGCCCGGGTCGATGGGCTCGTCCAGTTATCTGCTGCGCGGTCACGGCAACGCGCGCACGCTGGCCAGCGCCTGCCACGGCGCCGGACGGCGCGTGCCGCGCGGCGCCGCCGCGCGTGGCGGCGACCGTGAACTCGACGCGTTCCTGCGGGAGTTCCGCGTGGTCACGCCGCTGGACCACCGCGATCCGACCGTGGCACGCCGCGCGGACGTGATGGCGGCCTGGCGGCGCGACCTCAAGCAGGAGGCGCCGTGGGCCTACAAGGACATCGGTCCCGTGGTGTCCAGCCTGCACGCGGGCGGCGTCGCGGAGCCGGTCGCCGAACTGCGCCCGCTCCTCACCGTCAAGGGCTGAGCGGCGTCGAGGACGGCGGGCCCGGTCACGTGGTCGTTTCAGGCGATCCGGGTCCGTACGTCAGCGATGCGAGCGCCGCATGGACGACGTCGTCGAGCCGGTGGGGGTCCGATTCCGCGCGCGCGACGACATGAAGCCCCTGGACGAGGGCGACGAGAAGGCGGGCGTAGGCCCCGCAGTCGAGGTCCTCGCGGATCTCCCCGGTTCGCTGCGCGACGGACAACGCCTGCTCGATCGCCTTCTCCAGCGCGCCGAACGCGCCGCCGACCACCCGCCCGGCGACCTCGTCGAGCGGCAGCAACTCGGTGGCGGTGTTGCCGAGCATGCACCCTCGCCCCGGCGTCGCCTGCGCCGCCGCCAGGACGTCCCCGAGTAGTTCCCCGAGGCGCGGCAGCACGGGCCCGCCGCTCTGGACGGCCGAAGCGGCCTCTCGGCTGTCATCGGCGTAGCGCTCCAATGCGCGGAGGAACAACGCGTGCTTGTCACCGAAGGCGCCGTAGAGACTGCCGGGCAGCACTCCCAGCTCGTCCTTGAGCTCACGCAGCGACGTGGCGGCGTAGCCGCGTCGCCAGAAGACGTCCTTGGCGCCGTTGACGACGTGGTCGTCGTCGAAGGAGCGCGGTCGGCCGGTTCGAGGCATGGTCACATCCTATGGACTTCTTGACAGCTTATTCAAGAAGTGTAGTATCTCGACTTATTGGACGCACCACCAAGAAGTGATGGGCGCGACCACCAACCGGGGAGATCCGATGAGACGACTCTTCTTGCACATCAACATGTCGCTGGACGGCTACATCAACGACGCCGGCGGCGTCATCGACTGGCACTTCGCCGACGAGGAGTTCCAGAGCTACCTGGACGAGATGCTCGAATCCATCGACGGCATGGTCTTCGGCCGCGTGGCCTTCGAGGAACTCGCGACCTTCTGGCCCACGGCCGGGGACGACGTCTCGCCCGTCCAGGTCCGTAGGATGAACGAACTGCCCAAGTACGTCCTCTCCCGGACGCTCAAGGACACCGACTGGCACAACTCCCACCGGATGGAGGAAGACGCCATCGCCGACCTCAAGCGGCAGGACGGGCGCGATCTCGCACTCTTCGCCGGTGGTCGCGCCGCCACGGCCGCGATCCGGCGCGGCCTCGTCGACGAACTTCGGATCGTCGTCAATCCCGTGCTGCTCGGCGGCGGCACCCGCCTGTTCGACGGCGCGTACCCCAGAGCCGAGCTCAGCCTGACGCACACGCGCCGGTTCGCCTCCGGAGCCCTGCTCCTCACCTACGAGAAGGCCCCCCGATGATCATTGTGGCCGGTCGTCTCCGCGTCGCCGCACCCGATCGGGAACGCTTCCTGGCCCTCTCCGGCGAGGCCGTACGGCTCGCCCGCGCGACTCCCGGATGCCACGACTTCGCCGTCTCCGCCGACCCGCTCGACCCCGAACGGATCAACGTCTACGAACGCTGGGCCGACCGCGCGGTCCTGCACGCCTTCCGAGGCGACGGCCCCGCCGGAGAGCTCGACACGCTGATCACCGGCGCGGACATCGAGGAGTTCGAGGTGACGGACGAATAGGCGCCTGCCGTAGGAACGTCAGCACCAGGTCGTCGGCCTGCTCGTCCTTGCTTCCCATCCAGGGTGCACCCTGAATGGGAAGAGCTCAGTTGCCTGGATCACCTTGTGATACGAGGGTCGGCTTCAAGGAGCAGGGGTGTACTGGCGAAGCCGTAGGCACAGGTCTCGTTGTCGATGGATCATGTGATGTCACATGAGTTGTTCTCACTCCACTCGCCGTAGAGGAGTCCGCAGATAAGGCAGGCCGATATGGCCTCAAGCTCGGACGGCCAGTCGTGCTGGTGGCGGATCATGATCATCCTGTTGGGGAGGCATCCGCGCCAAGACCCCAGGTCAAGGCCCTGGCGCCTGGAGGTGAGTCTGGCTGTCGCCGGTCGCGGCCGGTCAGCCGGACGGGTGTCGGGAGGCGGCGACCATCAGAAGCGCGTTCTGGGGGTCGCCCTCTCGCGACGGATGATGTGATCGGGAGCCGTATCGGCGACGCGTCGATCATTCGGGGCGTTGGCCACCCACAACAAGTGCATATCAACGCTTAAAGGTGTCACCGTTCCGCTGGACGAGTCGCTATGGACCGCAGATATAGTTCACCTCAGGTCCTTTCTCCATGTCGTTTCGAGAGCGGCCCCGCAGTTGCGGGCATGAGAGGGGACATCGGCCTGGCCGGGTCCGAGAGATTGCAGCTCTCGGGTGACCCGCCGGGCCGTCCCCGTTATGGGGGTACATCTCGCCCGATGGCCAAAAGTCAATGTCTTGGTCATTCGGTAGATCTCGGACTTAGCTTACACCCACGCCTGCCTTTCGGACGCGCACGGATCTCCGGATGCGCAATTGGTTCTGAAAGTTGAATTGCGTCGCATGAACCCCCAGGTGGCCGCCTGGACTTCTTGGTCTTGAAAGCGTAAATCTGCACGCGGGCCGGGTGTTTGCGATAACTTCCGTCAAGCCCGTCGAGCTGCCTGCCGCCAGGACCTCTCAGAGGTTCTCGTGTGGATCGGTGCCGTCGTGTTGGCCACTCGCGCAACGATCTGCATGTTGATCAATTGCGTGTGGAGAAGTGCGATGACTAGGGTGCAGGTGCGCACGACGATGAAGGGATGGGAGCCGATCAGTGAGTTCCGGTAGCAGTAGCGATGAGACTCCCTTCCCCTCCTGGTTGACTCAGATGGCGCGGGCCATGGGCTACCCGACCGACGCGTCTCTGGCGGAGGCTCTTGGAATCAGCCCTTCCACGATCTTGAGGTGGCGGCGTGGTAGCCGACCCTCGGTGGAACATCTGGCGAAACTGAGCAACATCCTCGGCGTACGGCTGGAAGGGCTGCTGGCGTTGGCCGGGCATGTGGGGCCCGGCGTGCTCGATGCCAACGCGAACCTTCCGGAGCCGCCTTCGGCCATCACCGAGACCGTCCGCCGCATCACAGACTCACCTCTCAGCGAGGCGTCCAAGAGCGCGCTCATCAAGTACTGGAACGAGCGCCTCACCGAGGAACGGGCTCTGGTGTACGAGTTGATTCGGATCCTGAAGGGTGCCGAGCGAGGCGAAGTCGACGTGGTCGACGATCTCGCGACCATCCTCCGCCTGGCCTCTCAACCGGAGCTCTCCTCTCACCTCGTGGAGCTTCTCAGACGCGTCACGACCATCCTCCACAGCTCCAAGCCGAGGAGTCGCCGGCGTCACGCGGTCACGAAAGGGGTCCGGTTCGCGCTCCGGCCCACGGAGGCGGGCCGCGTTCGATTCGAGATCGTCAACCCCGACGGGAGCGTGGCCGCACTCGGGGATGAGTTCGACACCTCGGAGGAGGCCGTCCGGCAACTCGAACGCCGACTCGGCGTCGAACTCGACGACATCCAACTGCTCGGGGAGTCGTAGGCACGGCTTGTTTATCGTTGCGCGGGCGTCGAGGTCATGAAAGTGCGGGCGAGACGGTCGATCTCGTCGTCCATGGACACCTCGTCGACGCGCTGATCCCGGTCGATCCGGCCGCGCTCGGCCTTCAGCCGGCGCTCCTCCTCATGGAGCCGGATCTCGTAGTCACCGGTCCGCTGCCGAGTGGTGAAGTTCAGTTCGGCCTCGTGACAGGCCGAACCCGCACGCAACTCCTGGGTGAGAAGGCGGTCGTACTCGGTCTTGCCGTTCAGCATCTTCGAGATGATCGGCATGCAGTCGAGCAGGACGAATATGATGCGCAACAGCCAGTGAGCGAAGTTGACCATGCCGCTCTGACCGGCGACCGTACCGAGTGCCTCCCATCGGTCCAGCAGACCGATGTCGGAGTAGGCGCGCCTCTTCTCCTCGACGTGCTCGGCGATCTTCTTGCTCTGAGCTTCCGCACGTTCCTTCTCGGCTCCGGCGAGAGCGGCCGAGAGCACGCCGACCTCCGCCTTCAACTCCGCCACCTTCGCCTGCTGCTGGGGGATGTCGTGGTTGGCGAGGAAGGTCGTGAGTTCCTCCTTTCGGCTCTGGCACCGGGGTCCTTCGCCGAAAACACCCGTGGTCTGGCCGCCCGTGTCGTCGCCATCACATTCCTGGTTGTACAGCTTCTGGCGATCCGCATGCTCTTTCACGTCGGCCGCGAGTCGGCGTTCCTGGGCCTTGAGACTGGCCTGCGCCCGCCGCAGGTTGCCTTCGACGGTGAGGGCCCGGTCGCCGCCGTCGAGGAGATGGCCGGTGCAGTCGACACCGGTAGGCGCCGACCCTCTGAGGGGGTTGCACTGTTTGTACCGGCTCTCCGTCAGACTGATCGCCTGGGCGCGCTCCACCAGGATCTGCCGGTCGAGCCGTTCCTGGAAGATCTTCAGGGTCAGCGGCTCGGCGATGAAGAGCCCGATGATCACGGCGAGGGCCAGGCGGACGAGCACGTTGCCCCAGCGGGACCAGCCTTCGTTGTCGCCGTGAAGGCTGGTGATCAGGAATCGGTCCACGTTGGCGATGATCAAGCCCCACAGCACCGCGACCGGCACCAGACTCATCGGGGACGCCGGTGAGAGCAGGGTCAGCGCGCCCAGCATGGACGCACCCGCGATGAGTGCGGTGCTGACCACGACACCGCCCAGGCTGGTGTATCGGGAGCGTTCCTGCGGGACGCTTGCGAGGATCTTCTCGTCGACCCCGGTGAACCGGCGCAGGAACCTCCCGAGACCGAGCCGTCCCCGGCGCCGGTGGCTGCGTTCGTGCTGCCCGGCCGCCCTGGATCCGTGGAGGATGTCAACCACGGACGTCCTCCTCCATGAAGAAGTCGTCGTCGGGGTCGCCCGAGGTCACCTCGGCACGGGCCTCGTACGCGGGTTCTTCGAGTTTCTCGGGCTCGACGTTGTCGAAGGAGGCGAGCAGTTCCCTGCCGGTCGCCTCGTTGAACAGGCCCTGGTCGATCGCGGCCCGGACGATGTCGACCCGGGCTCGGGTCTCAGCGACCTTCAACTCGTGCGCACGCTGGATTCCGTGTTGGATGGCGCTGTACTCCCGGTCGCCCAGAGCGGCGTAACGGTCGGCGACCTGCTGGTCGCTGAGGCCGCCGACCGTGACATACAGGCCGTCGGCGGCGCCGGGACCGCTGCTGAGGAAGTCCCTGACCTTCGCGGCTTCGCTGATGTGCTGATCCCGGTCGAGAGCCGACTCCTGCCGAGTGAAGTCGTTGGTGCTGTGGCCCTTGATCTGCAGGTAGTCCTGCTCGTCGAGTTCGAAGTCACGGTCGAGCTTGCGTTTGGCGTCGCGGAGGCCGTGTTCGTCCTGGATGTTGTGCAGGCTGGTCTCGTAGCGCCGCCGTCCGTGGGCGATCTCGTCAGGCGCGGACACGTCGAGGCCCGCGAACTCGGCCGACATGCCGGGCAGCGCACACGGCACCACGGTCGTGTACGCCTTCACCTGGGCGTGCACGACCGTCCACAAGTCGTGGACCTCGTGCAGCCCGTAGCCTCGGCCGAGCTCGAAGAGCTTGTGGTAGGCCCGGATGTAGGTGACCAGGTGTTCGACGACGTTGGTCACACCGGCGCGCACCACCACGATCGGGTCGTCCACCGTGCAGCGGAACTGCACCGCGACGGTGAAGTCGTGGGCGCCGGAAGAGCTGATCGACACGTGGACCGTCACCGGGTGGTCCTTGGCCACGTCCACGACGCTGACGCTGGCGCCGTACAACACGTGTGGTTCGTCGCCCCGCAGCCGCCGGTCGCCCAGCACGAACGTGCCGTCGTACTCGAAGACGAGCCGCTGGTGCGGGAGCTGGCGGGGCAGGCCGGAGATCGGACGGCGGGGCCTGCTCAGGAACCCCTGCTTGGCGACAGGATCAAGGGGAATCTGGCTGATCACGGGGTAGTGCATGGACGCATTCCAATGGTGTCGAGGGACAGGACGGCCGGGCTGAGGAAGACCCGGAGCAGCGACAGGAGAATCTCCAGCCGGTTCTCGTCGGTGTTGCGGGAGATGGCATAACGTCGCAGGTCATGGGCCAGCAGCGGCCGTTCCTTCGCAGGGAGTGCCGCCACGAGCGCGGCGAACAGGGCACGGACACAGTCACGGTCTCCGTCTGCACGCTCGTCGAAGGCGCAGACCGCGTTGTACAGAGCGGCCAGAGCCTCCCTGCGGTGCGGGCGCTTGACCAGGACCACGGACCAGAGCTTGGCGAGGGGGGTGGCGGAATCACGGCGATTGCGCAGGTGAACGGTGACCGTGGGAATCCCGACGCCGTCCTCCTGAGCGGTCAGGACGCTCAAGATCGCTCGGATCAGCGGGTCGATCGCGCGGCCGATCCGCCGGTCGTTGCTGATCCGGTGCACCAGCAAGTCGAGCATCGGCAGGGCGTTGCCGGTGGCCTCGGTCAGTGCGGTGAACAGCTGGGCCAGTGCGATCTCCGCAGGCCGTACCGGCTTGTCACTGTCCTTGATCTGCAGCCAGAGCATCCGGGTCGCCTCCTGCGGGAACCGGATGCCAAGCTCACCGGACCAGGCGAGGGTCGCGGTGAACTTGGGTCTGGCGGCGGATGCCCTCGTCCACATGCCGACGGTACGCAGGACCTCCGAACGGGTCGTCTCGTCCAGGCACAACCATGAGATGGCCATCGCGGCGGTGGCCTGGCTGCGCATGACGCCGCTGCCTTTGGCCCATGGGGTGAGGAAGGTGCTTTCGACGTACGAATAGTCCGAGACGGAGGCCAGAATCGCGACACCTCTGGCGATCTCCGCCTGCGCACTCGGGTCGCGTAGCGCGGCGCACTCATGCAGCCATTCGGATACCGGATCCCATAACCGCATGCCATGCCGCCGGTACAGCTCCCGCATCACATGTGTCCGGTGACCCTCGACCTTGAACTTCAGCCGGCGTCCCGACGACAGACGGAGCAATGAGCCCTCTGCCACGCGCAGCAGGCGGCGGCTCGGCATCGGATCGTCGGCCGAGACGGGATCCGCCGTTTCCACGCCGATACCGGCGATGGACTCCAGCCGGGCGAGCAGCGACTCGAAGCGGCCTTCCGTGAGGCCAGCCGTGAAGGCCATGGCGGCCATCTCGAAGAGCTCGCCTCGGGTACGCGGGCCCTCGAACCAGGCGACCACGTCGCGCCGCCCGGCGGACTCCAGCTTGCTGAGAGCTGTGTCCAGCGGTCCGCCCGAGGCCAGATCACGTGCCAGCGTCACCACGTCGGCCATCGCATGGTCGGGGGTGATCTGGGCGGCCGCCTGGTCGGCGACCTCGGGAGCCACCCCGTGAGCCCGCAGGACGTCGCGGGCGGGAGGCGACAGCCAGCGTATTTGCTCCCTTTCCGGCAGAGAAGTAGCCGTCCCCGTGATCACCAGGTAGGCGCCGGCCTCGCGTACGCGGCGCCTGATCTCCCGTACGTGAAAGTCGGCGATGCTCCCGTCAACGTCGTCCCGAGGCCAGTCGCACAGCAGATAGGCGGGAGCCTTCCAGACTTCGCGGGCGGCCAGTTGCTCCAGGGTGTTGGCCGGGCTGAGTTCCACCACATCGCACCGTGTGCCGACGAAGTCGTGAAGCAGGTTGAGCGCCGCCGTTCGGCGGCCCGTGCCGGCGTTGCCGATCAAGGCCACCATGTTGCCGCTTTCCAGCCGTTCGGCGGCGGCCCGGTAGCTGTCGTGGCGTACGTAGCAGGTGAGGGCCTCCGCCATCTCGTGCTGGGATACCGGGCCGGACGTACGGCGAGACTTGTGGGAACCCGAGATGCCGAAAGAGGCCCCGCCGATGTTGCCGTGAATGTGGTTGATGACCGTCTGGACCTGGGAGACCTGCGCGAAGATCTCGTCCGTCGCCTCGGGCCGATCTGCCCAGTCGACCGGCGTGGCCTCGTCTCCGATCAGGACGCCCTCGGCCGGCGACTCAGTTTCGGATGCCAAAGTTGATCTCCTCGGCGGAAATCGGGGCGGTGATCAGGTTGACGGTCATCTGTTCGGCCTTGAACTGCTGCGCGAACCGCTCCGCCTCGGCGTCGACACGGACCAGCTTCTCCAGAGACTCCAGCAGGTCGTCGCGCGACTCCGGGTCGGCCGGCCGGCCCTGCTCGGAGCGGAATTCCTTGATCTTCGCGAGCAGCTTCCTGGCGCCGCCGAGCCCGGTCTCGGTGCCGTAGGCGCCCAGACGTTCGAGGGCGCCACCGGCGATCAGCGGCCACAGGGTGTCGGCGACCTCGGGCAGGTTGTCCATGTCGAGAGTTCCTTTCTGGTCCACGTCCTCTGAGGGGAGCCACATCCAGGCGATCTCGGTGCGCTGCTTGGTCCGCACTTCCAACCGTGTGAAGGACTCCGGCCGGTAGGAGGTGTGGAGCTGGCGGACGACGTCCTCGTAGAGCCGATCGGTGAGGATCAGCACCAGGTCGGCGCGGGGGTTCAGCTTCAGGGCGGTACGGCCGGCCTGCGCGTTGAGCAGCCGGCAGGTGGTCACCACGATCTGGCCGACGAAGCCCATCGCGCCGCGCTTCACGACCCCGTGGCCGATGGAGATGCGGATCCGCAGGCGGGCGTCATCGCGGCGCTCGCGGTTGTGGTCGTGCAACGCCTTGCGCACGCGGTGGACCAGGTCGTCGATGACCTGAAGCTCGGGCTCGCCTTCGGGGAGGACGATGACCTCGCCGTCGCCGGCCTCCTGGCGGGTCCAGGTCTCGCGGCGCAGGCCGGCCTCTCGCGCACCGCGGTCCATGACCTGGGCCAGACCCGACTGGATCGAGTCGTGCCGCAGGTCGTCGCCGCGGCCGTATCCCTCCGCATCGACCGCCACGATCAGTCGGCGGCTGAAATCAGAATCAAGCATCACGTCACCTTGCTGCGAGAAAGATCGACCAGAGCGGTCGGGGAGATCGACGGGATCGAGTCTGGCGAAGACCGCATCGCCTCACGACGTACCAGTACGCTTTACCGGAAATTGGCCAGACCGACCAGGTCGATGATGATCTTTCGGCGATGCCCGGTGTCGACCAGTCGACGCTCCTTGAGGCATCGGAAGGCTTTGAAGACGGCGTCCCTCTTCGCTCCGATCAGATTGGCGATCTCCTCATAGGTGAGCTCGACTCCGAGATCCCGCATGCCGTCGGCTCTGTCGAGTCCGTGTCGGCTGGAGATTTCCACGAGCACGTTCGCGACCCGTACGGGCACGGGGAACTGGGCGAAGTCGGTTCTTCTCCGGTTGGCCCAGCCGAGCCGGTCGGCGATCATTCTGGTCAGTGCGTCCCACGCCGCCGGGTGGCGATCGAGGAAGTCTTTGAACACCTGCGCGGGGATGGCGTGCACCCACATCTGACTGCACGTGGTCACCATGGCCGATCTCGGCTCTCGGCGTATGGTCGCCAGTTCGCCGACCACGTCGCCGCTGACGCGGATGCCCAGCATCGCCACCGCGCCGGTTTCCAGGTAGGCCGTCACCTTCACGCACGCTGTGGGCTGCCGACCTGGGATTGATCTCAGTAGATAGACCTCGGACCGCTCCGAATCTCCTTGATGGATGAGATGTTCGTCAGCCTGCCGCAGGGACGACGGCGCGAGAGCCAGAAGTTCCGTTCGGTCGGTCGGGCTGAGCCTGTCCATGAAAGTGCCGATGGGCCACCTGGCGGGAAAATGATCTTTTATCACTGATTAAGCGCCTTGGGTCATTGATGTGAAGCTGCTAGAAGCTACACCCAGAAATATCGCGGAGCCAGATTCGAATAGTCTCCAGAGTGCAAGTATGTTGCACTTTGTCCGACTTATCCCGAAAAATTGGGCGAAATTATGGAAGAGGGAGAGGTGATTGTCGTGAATCATCGAAACGCCCGTAGCGATATGCGACTTATGTGGTTGTAAGTCTGCTCATTGGGGTTTCTGCGACATCTGTCTTATCTGGAAGTAGCGTCCGGTGTCACGCTGCCGGCGTGCGGGGTCAGGAGGCTTTCGTGCAGGTGAGCACGATGGTGGTGCCGACTTCGACGCTGCTGCCGACCTTGTGGGACTGCTTGGTCACCGTCCAGTTCTCCGGCAGGAGGACCATCGTGTCGTAGCGGTCCTGGGAGCCGAGCTTGATGTCGGTGAACTCGTTCCACCCCCGATCGACCAGCCACTGGCGGGCGATCGAGGCGTTCTGTCCCTTGAAGTCCGGCAGCTTCACCAGGCGGCCGCTCTCCTGCTTGCCTGCCGGAGGGGCCGCGGCTTCTCGCGATGCCTTCGCGGCGGCCGTCTGAGTGGGGGACATGACTGTGGTTGGTGTGCTGCCGCTACTTCCGATGGCCACGCCGCCGACGCAACCGGCGCCCAGGGCGAGAGCGGCGATCAGGGCGACCGCCGGGCCGGAGAATCCTCGGCGCGCGGGAGGCGGCACGGGAGGTTGGTGTGTCACGGGGATCCCTTGGAATCGGGCGGCCAGAGCCGTGTCGAGGTGGGCGATGCCGCCGACTGCTTCATGCGGTCGCCGGCCGAGCAGACGGGTGCGGGATACCACGGTGACGTGGACGTCGTGGGCGGTCAGTCGGGCGACCGGCTCGCAGAGTACGCGTCACAAACCCTTCGCCCCTCTCATGACAAAGAAGGCTAGGGCCTGTGAACTCGGTATGCAACCTGAATTATCGTGACAGAAGTAGGAGAAGGTCTGATGCGGCTGGACGTACACGCTGATCCTTCTGCATGGCTCTCCGAACAAGATCACGAAAAGGAGCGGGCATCATGCTGAGATCCGGGTCGGCGTTGAGGACCTGGTTCTCGACGGCCCAGACGGACGGACCGTCGAAGGCCAAGCGACCGGTGGCTGCGAAGTACATGGTCGCGCCCCAGCTGAAGATGTCCGAAGCGGGACCTGCCAGACGGCCTTCGACCTGTTCAGGCGACATGAAGGCCGGTGTGCCCTTGGCGCCTCCCGTGTTCGTCAGGCGTTCGACCGCACGTGCGATCCCGAAGTCGATCACACGTGGGCCGTCGGGGGCGAGCAAGACATTGGCCGGCTTGAAGTCTCGATGGACGATGCCTGCTTGGTGGATCCCGTTGAGAGCAGCGGCTGTCGCGATGGCGAGCCGGACCATGCTGTCCGGTGAACGTGGGCCCTCTCGGTGGATGAGCTGCTCAAGAGACGGGCCCTGGACGTACTCGCTCACAAGGTACGGCCTGGCGTTGTCGATGCCGACGTCGATCACCTGGGCGGTCGCGAACCCGGGCACCCGGCGGGCCGCGTTGGCCTCGGCGAGGAAGCCTGTCCGCTCGGCAGGGGACACCCGCGCATGCAACAGCTTGATGGCGACCTGCCCGCCGGCTGGAGAGCGAGCCAGGTAGACCTGCCCCTGGGCTCCTTGTCCGATCTTGGAAAGGAGTAGGTACGGGCCGATCCACGTCTTGGGTGCCCGGCTCGGCGTCGCGGGTCCGGGGCGTGGTCTCGGAACGGTCGGAGTAGGCGGAGTCTTCTGCGGCAGGACCCGCTTGGCCAGGATGAAAAGGTGCACCGCGCCGCCGAGGTAGGTGCCCATCCAGATCACCGTCGTCAGCGTCCAGCGGAAATCTTCTTTCGGAACGTCCTTCAGGACCCAAGAGGCCGCGAACACCGCTCCCTCGACTGCGAGATACGCTGCGGCGAAGGCCCACAGCGTCGCGTTGCGGTGCCGGTAGGCGACGTATCCGATCATGAAGGGGATCGGTAATCCGCCACAACAGCAGACCGGTATCAGAGCCCAGGCCAGGTTCTGGCGCAGATTCGCCTGGAGGGCGGCCCGATCGGACCCAGCAGTCATGAACCGCATGATATGCAGGCGTTCCACGCCATCGTTCGTGGCTTCGCAAGCCGCGGCATCGCGGTCGGACGGTTCTCCCGTCACTGCCCCAAAGCGGTGTCCACCGACAGACCGGCCCACCCCGTTTCTGTCTTCCAGATGGTCGCGACGTCGTAGAGCCGTTTGATGACGTCGACCGCCCACAGGTCCTGTGGTTGCCTCGACAAGACCAGGAAGAGGCGGTCGACCTCCCTGCCGTCGGCCCATGCGGCCTCCAGGAGCCGAGGCGCCATGGTGCGAAGCTCGGTGTAGGTGTCGACGAGCTGAGTGGAGATCAGATAGAGCCCGACCCCGTCTTCACCTTCGCAGACGATGTCGGCGAAGTCGGTGTCCAACTGCGGCACGCGATCGTTTCCGTACAGCTCGGCGACGAGCATGTGCTTGAGCCGAGCGTGCGCCGCCTGCTTGCGGTCCACACCTGTTCGCTCCTTGAGCGCGGCCCGAAACCCGTCGCCGTCACCGAACCGCTCAAGTGCGGGCGAAGGCGCGGCCTCGGCCGTTTCGGCATTCACCACAGGCTTCTTGTTCGGCCCACCGAGTTCGGCGGGGAGGGGGGACGAATGGAGCACCGTGAGGGACTGTGTGCACCGGGTGAGAGCGACGTAGAGTCGCCGGAGACCCATGCGGTCACTCTCGTCGAACAGGTGCGGTTCCATGACCACGACATGGTCGAACTCCAACCCCTTGGCCATGTGCGCCGGCATGACGGTGATCTGCTGCCCGATTCCCGGCAAGGTGGACTCTTGGGCAGCGGTGATCCGATGAGTGAGCTCGGAAAGGAACTCGTATTTCGAGGGAGTCAGGACCGCGACCGAACGTGCCTGATCGTTGTCCTTCATGGCCAGTCGCTGTGCCCTGCTCACCGTTTCGGCGATGACACGCTGGCGGGAGATCGCGACGACCTCCAGGGCGTCTGGGGACGACGGCCGCGCCGAAACAGGGATCGCGGTGGAGGGCGAGACCTTCGTCCCCAGCATCGCGGCGAACTTCATGACCTCGGCCGGCACCCGGTAGCCGACGCCCAGTTCGGCGATGTGCCAGCCTTCGGCCGCGGCCAGAACGTCGGCCAGGCGCTCCCAGACGTCGTACTGGCGGATGCCGGTGCTCTGCGCCAGATCGCCGAGGATCGTCATCGACCCGGACGGGCACCAGCGGGCCAGCGACCTGGCCTGCATGGGCGTCAAATCCTGGGCTTCGTCGATGACCAGGTGCTGGTAGCGCCGCTCATTGTCTCCGGTCAGGAGCCATCGGAGTTCCTCCAGACAGACGAGGTCCTCTGGTGACCAGGGTTCGTCACCGACCCGCCTGGCCTGCGGGCGGACCAGCGTCGCCTGCTCGTCGAGGGTGAGCACGCCGAAGGCGGCAGCCGCCAGGCTGTCCCTGTCCGCGAGCAGGTGGCGCAAGACCTGCTCGGCGCTCACTGACGGCCAAACCCGGTTGAAGAGCGCGGAAACGGCCGAGGTCTTCTCCAACTGCGTACGAATCCCGTCGTCGGTCTTCTTGACGCGAGTCGCCTCGGTGTACTGGGTCATCAACCAGTCGATGGTGGTGTCGATGAAGCGGCGGCGCCGTATGAGGTAGGAGCCCTTGGCGCCGCGAGCCGCTTCGACCAACCGGACCAGCTCGGTCTTGTCGATTTCCACGCGGGCACCGCGGAAGTTGAATGTCTCGTCGGTGGCCAGATCGCCCCGGACGCGGTTCTCCACCGCGTTGTGCAGCACTCTGGCCATCCGCTCATCCGATTTGATCAGGCGGGCGGTGACCGGATCGGTTCCGCGGATGTCGCCCGGCCAGAGTTCCGCGATGTCCACGGTGGCCACGCCACGACTGCCCAGCCGGGGCAGCACATCACGAACGTAATGAAGGAACGCCTTGTGCGGGCCGATGACGAGCACTTGCTCGGGAGTGAAGTGCTGGTTGTCCAGCAGCCAGGTGACCCGGTGCAGGCCGACCGCGGTCTTGCCCGTGCCTGGCCCGCCCTGAATGACGAGCACACCTTTTCGTTCGTCGGCCACCAGTCTGAGCTGGTGGCGCTGGATCGTCTCGACGATGTCACGCATGGCACCGTCACGGGCGAGGTCCAGATCGGCGAGGAGGAACAGGTCGGGCTCGTCCTCGGCGGCCGGAGCGGGGACCGTCTCCCCGCTGGCGTTGATCACTTGGATTTCGGTGTCGCTGTAGTCGAGGACTTGGGAACCACTACAGCGGAGCTGGCGTTGCCGCCGGACATCCGCAGGCTGGTCGGGGGTGGCCAGGCGCCAGGCGGTCGCCGCCTTGGAGGTCCACTTCACCAGCGCCAGGTCGCTCTGGCGGTCTCGCACCGTGGCGCGGCCGATGTACCAGGTGAGCCGGTCGTCGGGGTCATCGAGGAGATCGATCCGGGCGATCACCAGAGGATGATGACCGCCGTGACCCTCGCGACGTCCGTACTCCCTCGGTAGATCCGGGTGAGGCGACAGTCCCGCGTCCGGACAATCGCTCAGGCTGCTTGAGCGGAAGCTTTCGACGGCTTTCTGATCCTGGTCGACGCAGTCGTAGATGTGATTCACGGCCAGCTGTTCGTCAGCGATCACCGAGTTCCGATCGACCGTGCTCATTCACCCTCCGGGGGAAACTCAATCGATGCTGGCTGGTGGGAGCGGCCCGTCGAATCGGAACTACCCTCTCTCTATTTGAGACGGAAGCCGGTGGCGGAGTCGGGACAGCTCTCCGAGGCGGAGCCTACAGGTTGTGACCTCTGTGCACAGCCGCAATGTCCGGTGTTGACCGCACTTGCGAGAGGCTCTCGGCCGGTCGTACACAACTCTCTGATCCGGGTCAGAAGAAGCCTCGGCATCCCCGCATGCCGAGCGGTATCGCCTTCGACTTGCCGAGTGCCGAGGCAAGGTGGATGCCCGGGGCTGTCATCGAGAACGGCCGCTCAACGATTCCCAAAGCGTGACCTGGCATGCTGTGACCGTGAGTGAAATACCGGGAGTCCGGCGGGTCGGCAACCTGGAAGTCGCCGTCTCGGTGAGTGATCGGCGAAAGGACGCGCAGCGGGACGTCTCCATCCGGACCTGCCCAGAGGAGGCAGCGCCGGGAAGCATGTCAGCCGGTATCGCGGGGGTGAAGCGGGTGTGGTCCCGGGCAGCCCGACTTGGAGTCGAGGCGGGCGGATTGCGGGTTCGTCCGATCGGGTATCGATGCGGCTCCGCCGTACCGGAAATGAAATTGGGTGCCGGAGGAGGGTCGCTGAATGCAAGACGAAGTCCTGGTCAATGCCGTTGACATCGCGCGGATGGCCGATGTCGGCCGAGCCGCAGTGAGTAATTGGCGCAAGCGGTTCGACGACTTTCCCCAACCTGCGGGCGGCACCGCCTCCAGCCCCGCCTTCTCCTTGAGCGAGGTGGAAAGATGGCTTCGAGACCACGGCCGCTATGTCGAGGTATCACCACTTGAAAGGCTTTGGCAGCGACTGCGTAGCAGCACCGATGATCTGCGGCTGGGCGAGGCGGTAACGCATGTCGGCGCGGTTCTGCTGGGGGAGCGTCCCAAGCTTGACAATGCCCTGGTCGGAGAGATTCACAAGGTTGGCCGGATGCACGGCGCGGTTGCCGCGTTCGACGAGATCTGTGCGCGCTATATCGATCTCCATTCTCGCCGCCTGTTGATCACTCCACCGTCTGTCGCAAGACTGATGACGGCAATCGGTGGTACGGCAGGAGGCCGGATACTCGATCCGGCCTGTGGGATCGGCACCGTATTGCTGGAATCCCATGGCAGCCGGGTATCGGGCCAGGAACTGAACGAGAACGCCGCAGGACTGGCCGGGGTCCGGTTGCGCCTGCACGGGTATGAGGCCCAGGTCGAAGCCGGTGACTCACTGCGTGCCGATGCCTTCGGCGGAACGCAGTTCGACGCCGTGGTCTGCAACCCGCCGTTCAACGAACGCGGCTGGGGATATGAAGAACTGACCAGCGACCCGCGTTGGGAGTTCGGCCTGCCGCCGCGCGGTGAGTCCGAACTCGCCTGGGTGCAACACTGCTTGGCGCATGTGCGGCCGGGCGGGCTCGTCGTGATCATGATGCCGAGTGTGGCGGCGAATCGCCGACCTGGTCGGCGGATACGCGGCAATCTTCTGAGATCGGGAACATTGCGAGCCGTAATCAGCCTTTTCTCAGGAGCCGCTCCCGCCTCCAGTGGCCCGCCGGACCTGTGGGTACTCCGCAAACCCCTTGAGGGAGACGAGCCGCCCTCGGACGTGTTGATGGTCAACGCGGGCCAGGATCTGGACCTCGCCGAATTGGCATGGCGGGCGTACGGCAACAAGACGGAGTTGCCGGAGAACAGCCGGGTGGTACGTATCATCGATGTCCTCGACGAGGAGATCGATCTGACGACGAGCCATCGAGTGGTACGGCAGGAGCCCACGTCCGGATATTTTGCATTGAGCGATCGTCTGTCATCGGTCATGGAAGAACTCAGATTTCCGCGGATCGCAGCGAGACCTCGTCGAGATCTCGCCATGACCAACCTCGGAGAGTTGGTCCGGGCAGGAGTCGTCACCGTCATGCAGGGTCCGCCGAAACCCGCAGAGGGCGGCAAGCTTTCGTTGCTGACGACGAAGGACCTCTTGCTCAACCGGGAACCCACCGGCCGGACCGATGTCGCTCCGGGAATCGTCCGCATAGCCAAGGGCGATGTGATCGCCTCCCTCCTCCTGACCAGCGGTGCGGTACCACGGGTGATGACCCGGGCGGGGGATGTGCTCGGACCCCAATTGCTACTTTTCCGCACCGACCCGGACCGTCTCGATCCCTATTTTCTGGCCGGTTGTCTATATTCCGAAAGTGTCACAGCCATTCGTCACGGCTCGATGGCCAGGAGAGATCCACGGCGGGCGGCACTTCCCAGACTGCCGATCGAGGAACAGCGTCGATATGGAAAGTCTTTCGCTCAGCTTCTTGAGCTTGAGAACACGACAAGAGCCTTGCGAGAGATCAGCGATAATCTTGTCGTCGCCGGGATCGACGGGCTTCTGGAAGGGAGCCTGACCCCGGAGTGACCCGGGGAGGCTCTGTGTCCCACTTTCTCGGCCGGTATCGGCTTGACCGGTATCGGCTCGGCTGCGGCGGGATGGGCGAGGTGTGGGGCGCCGCCGACCTCACGCTCGGCCGGCGAGTGGCGATCAAGTTCGTCCTTCTTCCGGACGTGGAGCTGCACCAGCGGTTCACCCGGGAAGCCAAGGCGCTGTCCAGCTTGGCTCACCCGGGTGTTCCCGCCCTGTACGACTTCGGATTCGCGGACGGCCGCCACTACATGATCATGCAGTTCATCGAGGGAATCGGTCTGCATGACGTCATCGCCGAGCACGCACCGCTGTCCGTCGGCTGGGTGGCGTCTATCGGTGCCCAGATCGCGGCGATCCTGGAGGCGGCTCACCGGCAACGCATTCTGCATCGGGATCTGAAGCCGGCCAATCTCATGCTCTGTCGAGACGGTTCGGTCCGGGTCTTGGATTTCGGTTTGGCGTTCATGCATGACGTGGGCATGATCACGCTGACCCAGACCGGGCAGCAGCTCGGAACCGCCGCGTACATGTCGCCCGAGCAGGTCAAAGGCGAGCGCAGTACAGAACACGCCGACATCTACTCTCTGGGGTGTGTGCTCTACGAAACGGCTACCCGTCACCCGTTGTTCACCGGGCCCAACGACCACAGCGTGAAGACTCAGCACGTCACGACCACCCCGGTACCGGCCGCACAGCACCGGCCCGACATTCCGAGTGGGCTGAATGAGTTGCTGATGGCGATGGTGGAGAAGGATCCGGTCGATCGACCTGACAATGTTCGCGAGGTGTATGAGCGGCTCATGCCGTACCTCTCCGGGGCTGAACCCCTGGGCGACATGACCGACAGGCTCCCGAGCCCGCTGCTGCTCTACTCACGCGCGCTGAGCCGCGCCACCATCACGGGCCCAGCGGCCGAATCACGGAGCGCCTGGGGCGACTTCCGCTAGCGTGGGACGTCTCTGCAGGCCACGATCGTCCGAGGTCACGACCGGTCCAGTTCGTCGGCTCGCCGCAGGTCCTTGGGGCGGCCCAGTGCGCGGCGCATCAGGACCAGGTCGTCCCGGCGGACGTAGTGAACCCGCAGGCCGCTCGCATCGACCGCGGTGAGCGCGCGGCCGAGGATGTCCCGGACCTGCAAGCCGCCCCAAGCCAGTTCCGGGGTGCAGCAGTCGCCACCCACGACGGGCGAGGTGAAGGGCGCTTTCGGGCGGAGAAGGGCTTCGGGGGCGACGCTCCAGCCCCCGTCGTCGAGGAAGCGGGCCCCGGCAGCGGCGAAGGCCGCCGCCAGGGCGGGGGCGTGGTCGGGGGAACCGTCCCAGAGCAGGTCCAGATCGCCGGTCAGCTCGGTGGAGCCGTGCATGATGCCGGCGACCTGTCCGACCACGGCGACCCGCACGCCGCTGCGATCGAGGGCTTCGAGCAGCGGGAACGGGTCGTACCCGAGCGCGCCGTCCGTGCCGATCGTGCCGACGTCGTCGTCGGAGTCCTGGTGGGTCAGGCCGGTTTCCGTCCGGTGCAGGGCCAGTTCGCGGATGCGGCGAGTGGCCGCCCGGAGCCGTTCGAGGGGTTCGGTGATCATTTGATCCATCCAACACCCTGACTATCCTGGGCACACCCCGCCGCGAGCCCGTCAGGAGGCGACGACCGTGACAGCCTCCCAGCGCGTCTGGCACCCGGTCCTGGCCCTCCTGACCGCGATCATCCTGGTAGGAGCCCGGTACCTCGGCGCGGACCTGTGGCAGATCCTCGCCGCCGCGAGCGCCGCCGTCCTGCTCCACGTGGGAGCGGTCGTGGCCGAGCGACGCCCCTGGGTGGGGTACGCGATCGGCGCGCTGGCCATGCTCGTCCTGGTGACGCTGCCCTTCCCCGGCTGGTCACCGGCCCTGTTGCCCTCGGCCGCGTGCTTCCCCCTGACGTTGTGGCGGCTGACCACCCGGGTCTCGGTCAGGTCCTCGGTGGCCGCGCTGGCCGTCGCCGTGCTCGGCGTCGTCCTCAACGAACTGGTGGGGTGGGCCCGGCTGCCCGCCGACGTCCCCGTCTGGACCCGCTTGGCCGAGGGCGGGCTGCTGATGCTCGTGGTCGGCGGCGTGTGGCTCGCGGCCCTGCTCGTACGCCGCAGGCGCGCGGCCGCCCGCCGAGCCGAGAGCGAACGCCTGGCCGAGGCGGTCGCGGACGAACGGGCCGGCATCCGCCGCGACCTGCACGACGTGATCGCCCACACGGTCACCGTCATGGTGGCGCGGATCGAGGCCGCGGCGGTGACGACGGCGGATCCGGCGACCCGCCGTGAACTCGGCGACATCGCCGAGGCCGGCCGGGACGCCCACCAAGGTCTGCGGGCGATGCTGGCCACCCTGGCGCCGCGCGCCGACGCCCGGCCCATCTCGCTCGCCGTCCTCCCCGACCTGGTGGCCTCGGCCGCGAGCCCGCTCCACACGGTGACGCTCGCGGAGGTGGGCGAACGGCGGCCGCTGAGCCTGAGCGCCGAGGTCGCGGTGGTCCGTACCGTGCAGGAGGGCGTCACCAACGCGTTGCGCCACCTCGAACCACCGGTCGAGGTGACCGTGCGGCTGCGCTGGAGCCCCGCCGAGGTGGTCGTGGAGGTGCGCGACGACGGCGGCAGGGCCCGACGCGACGTCGGCGGTCAGGGGACCGGTTTGATGGGGATCGAGGAACGTGTCCGCACCGCAGGCGGCACCCTGTCGATCGACGACGGGGACGACGGGTGGGCGCTGCGGGCGCGGCTCCCCACGAAGGAGGGGGCGTGACCGGGATCCGGGTCATGCTCGTCGACGATCAGGAGCTGCTGCGGGCCTCGCTCCGTACGGTGCTGTCGGCCGACGAGCGCATCGAGGTCACCCACGACGTCTCGAACGGCGGCGACGCCATCGAGGTCGTCCGCCGGCACCGCCTCGACGTGGTGCTCATGGACATCCGCATGCCGCGCATGGACGGGGTCGCCGCCACGGCGGAGATCGTCAGGATCGCACCCGCGACCCGGGTGCTCATGCTGACCACCTTCGACGGCGACGAACTGGTCGTGGCCGCCATCCGGGCCGGCGCGAGCGGCTACCTGACCAAGGACATCCGGCCCGCCGCACTGGCCCAGGCCGTGTGTGACGTCGCCTCCGGGACGTCCGCGCTGGCCCCGGGGGTGGCCGCGACGATCCTCGACCTCGTACGGCAGGTGCCGGTGCGGCGGACGGCGGCACTGGACGGCCTCACCCCGCGCGAGGTGGAGATCTTCGGCCTGATCGCCCGAGGCAGGTCCAACAGCGAGATCTGCGCGGACCTGGTGCTGAGCGAGAACACGGTGAAGTCGCACGTCCGAGCCGTACTGCAGAAGCTGGACCTGCGCGACCGCGTGCACGCGGTGATCCACGCCTACGAGAACGGGCTCGTGGGCCGCGGCGATCTGCCCGACTGATTCCATCCTGCCGGGTGGTCCCGTCTCACCCCTTGGGGTGATGTCCCCCGGTGACGCCCTGCCTAGGTTCGACGTCGTGTGTTTCCCACGTCACCTCTTCGTCCTCGCCGGTGTGTTCGCCGCCGTCCTGCTCGCCTGGACGGCACCGGCCCACGCCGGCGGCGAACGGGTGGTCGACGACTACCGCTCCGTGTACGGCACGCCGGGTGTCGCGGCCGCCGTGATCGACGGATCGTCGGTCGAGACGATCCTCGCAGGCCGCGACGGGAACGGGGCCGCGGTGACGGCTCGCACCCCGTTCCGGATCGCGTCGATGAGCAAGTCGATGACGGCCACGGCGGTCATGCTGCTGGTCGAGCGTGGCCGTGTCTCCCTGGACGACCCGGTCGTCAAGGTGCTGCCCGACTTCAGGATGGCCGATCCCCGGTTCGCCGGGGTGACCGTACGTCATCTGCTCAGCCACACCTCGGGGCTGTCGGGCAGCACGAACAACGAGTACGTGTTCCCTCCTCCGCGCGCCGCGCAGGAGATCGTGGCCGAGCTGGCCGACAAGACCCTGGCCGCCGATCCGGGCACCCGCGCGGAGTACCACAACACCAACTACTCGATCGCCGCGCGGATCGTCGAGGTGCTGTCGGGGAAGTCCTTCGACGCCTTCCTCCACACCGAGCTGTTCACGCCGCTGGGCATGACCGGCACCGGTTCGACGCCGGGGTGCTCCGACGGCGCCGAGGGCCTGCCGTCCGGGTACGAGGTCGTGCTCGGGGTCGCCGTCGCCGTACCGGAGATGCCGGGGATGTGCGTCGGCAACGGCGGGGTGATCTCGACCCTGGACGACATGGTGCGGTGGCTGCGGTTCAACCAGGGAACCCTCGGCGCGGACCTGCTGAGTGCGCGTTCGCTGGCCGAGTTGCACACCGCCCAGCCGAAAGCGGACGGCTACGCCCTCGGCTGGCAGGCCCGCTCCGTCCCGGCGGACGCCCCGCCGTCGCTGATCGCCCACGGCGGAACACTGGCGACGTGGACCGGGGACATGGTCTTCTCGCCTGAGAAGGGAGTGGCCGCCCTCGTCCTCACCAACAGCGGCGGCGACCCGAGCCTGCTCACCGCCAACCTGCTCGCCGAACGGCTCGGGACGCCGGCGACGCCGATGAGCAACCCGCTGACCCTCGTGAACGCGATCGTGCTCGGGCTCACGGTGGTGATGGCCGCGTTGCTGGTCACGGCGATCGTCCGAGCACGCCGCTGGGCGGCACGCCGCCGCGCGGCCCGCCGGCCGTGGCTGGTGCTGCGCCTGGTGCCGCTCGCCCTGGTGGTGGTGCTGGGCGCCGTGTTGCCGGCGCAGATCTGGGATCCGGGCGGGCCGCTCAACCTCCAGTACTGGATCGTCACCGCCTGGCTGATGCCGCTGCTGGCGCTCTTCAGCCTCACCTCCTGCGTACTCGGAGCGGTCGCCCTAGGGCGCCGCCTGTGGCTCTTCCGCCGCGCCGGTGATCGCCTTGTCTGAGCGCAGGGACTCAGTCCGAGTCCGCAGGAACGTCCGCAGCGTCTGCGCCTCGGCGTCGGCCTTGGCGGCGTCGGCCTTCTCATTCAGCTTGTAGGCGGCCACGAGGTCGTCGAGCAGGCCGGACACGCGGTCGAGGATCTGTGCCTTGCTGACCACCCGTCCGAGGCGGTCCGTACGGCGAAGCCGTTCAGCTCCAGCGCCTCGGACAACAGTTCGCGAATGTTCGGCTCGTCGTCGACGATCAGCACTTTCGCGGCGGGGTGTCCGTTCATGACATCGTTCTACGTGCTCACGCTGAGAGAAAGGTGTGAGCCGTCGCCCCCGACTCATCGGTGGCGGGCGCCCGAAGACGGTCTCAGGGCGCCTGCGTCACGCGGAGCCGTACTCCTCGGTGACGGGAGTATCCCGCGCGGGATACTCCCGTTCTCAGCTCGCGAAGAACTCCGCGCGCGTCGGGGATGTTTGCCGTCCTCAACCGATCAACCCGGCGCGTTCGGCTGGTCTAGAGACGTACCGACCAGCTGTCGATCTGGCCCACGCTGCCGCCGGTGTAGTCCTTCACCCGCAGTTTCCATACTCCGTCGGCAGGCGAGAAGGACAGGTTCTCCGTGAACGTCTTGTGAATGTCGCTGGCCCAGCCGCCGGTCCGGTTGTGCAGGTAGATGGTACGGCCGCTTGCCGCCACCAGCGAAACCTCCAGATCCGCGATCCGGGGGTGGGTGATGTGCACCTCCACCGCCGCCGTCGCCGAGGCATTGCCCGCGCAGCCCTTGATGGGGATGTACGACTCCACGAGCTCGAAGTCGTGGATCGCCTTAGCGGTGGTGTTCGTCCCCGAGCAGCCGGGTGCGGGGACCGGGACGACCGTCCAGCCGTACGACGCCCTGCCTGAACGTGGCAGGCTGCCCGAGTCGGTCACCGTGACCTGCGCCGTGAACGACCCTGCGGTGGTCGGTGTCCCGGAGATCGTGCCCGTCTCGGCGTTGATCGACAGCCCAGGAGGAAGGCCGGTCGCCGACCAGGTGTACGGTGCCCGCCCGCTCATCGTCGAGTGGTTCACCGGCGAGATCGCCCTGTCGACCATGCTGGCCTGGAGGCCCTGGTGTCTCACCTCAAGGCCGTCGCCCGGCACCCACTCCCAGTTCGTCAGCTCGACGCCCTGGCCGGTGGTCATGTAGACGCCGCCGGCATGGTTGGTGTTGATGTACTTACCGGTCACGTGATTCGAGATCGGGGCCCACGTCTGGTTCCCGTGGCTGACGATGAACCACTTCATGGCGGGTCGCCAGGCATCGCAATCGCGCATGTAGATGGTGGTGGAGCTGGCTTCCAGGCATTTGAAATTGCCGTCGTTCGTTTGCAGGCGGTATTCCGAGCTGGTCGCCTTGTCGAAGATCCACTTGGTGTTGGCGGGGCCGCATCTCTGCACGGAGACCGCAGTGCCGTTGTAGGCGAGACAGTCATTGGTGTCGCGAACCCGAAGATAGTTCACGTGCTCGGTGGGTGCGCCGGCCATTGCCGGTGTGGGAGCCGACAGGCCGCTCGTGAGCGCTGCCAATGTCATTGCCGCGCCGATCGCGGTGCGTCGCATCAGCAGCTTCGCTAAATTCTTCATCCGAACTCCTGGTGATTGTGGTCCATTTTCCGGCCGCCCGGATCGGTGACCTCAGAATCAATCTGACGCACAAATCCGATCCGGCCGCGGGCCGGATAAACCAGCGCCGCTGGTTCCGTGTTTTCAATGGCCGGTCAAGTGTGAGTCATCCCAGGCCGTTGCGGGATCACAGGGTAGCACCGGCCTTCGGTGAATCGATCTGTCGTTTCGGTGGGAGGCCCCGTTTCGAACCGGCTTCACCGAATGGCCGATTCAAAGCTGATGAGAATGTTCCTGAGCGCAGCATTGTTGTTCTCGGGGAAAGTTTCCGATATCGGCGGGGTCGGGTGCCGAGCGACGGCGGCGATGCCGGGCCGTCCCATGCGTGAGGGCGGTCCTTCTCGCGATTCTCCAGGCGTGGTCGTCGGCGGCGGCATTGTGGCCGGGACCTGACCCGGCCGCCCACGATCTCCCGGGCGGGAACATCGGCGGGCGCTTGGCGGTTACATCAGCCGTGGCCGGTGTGCCCAGTGTCCCCGGGCCTCACCTATCGCCTTCGCGGACTACCGTTCGGCTGGAGCCGCGTTGTGCCTTTCGCCGAGAGGCGACACGCACACCGGTACGCAACCGTGGAAGGGCTCGGCCGTCGCGAGGCGGCCGAGCCCTTCGTCGTTCGCGGGCCGCGTTCACGCCGGATTGACCTCGCGTCCGCCCGCGCAGCAGTCGTCGGCTGTTCCGGGCGTGACGGCGGCCTCTGCGGGTGCTTCAGGGGCGGTGTCGGTCTCTCCGGAGGGCGCGGACGGGCGGGCCGGGGTGCAGCAGGTGTCGCCGCGCCAGGCTTCGCGGCCTTCTTTGACGGCGACGGCGGCGATGACCAGGGCGGCGACGGGGTCGGCCCAGGACCAGCCGAACAGGCTGTTCAGCGCCAGCCCGGCCAGGAGGACGGCCGACAGGTAGGTGCACAGCAGGGTCTGCTTGGAGTCGGCGACGGCGGAGGCCGAGCCGAGTTCGCGGCCCGCGCGCCGTTGGGCGGCCGACAGGAACGGCATGACGATCAGGCTGAGGGCGGCCAGGACCAGTCCGGCGGTGGAGTGCTCGGCTTCGCCGCCGGCGAGCAGGGCGCGTACGGCGTCGAAGGAGACGTAGGCGGCCAGGGCGAAGAACGAGATCGCGATGACGCGCAGCGCGGCGCGTTCGCGTCTTTCGTGGTCGGCGGCGGAGAACTGCCAGGCGACCGCGGTGGCGGAGGCGACCTCGACGACGGAGTCGAGGCCGAAGCCGATGAGGGCGGCCGAGGAGGCGATGGTGCCGGCGGTGATGGCCACGGCGGCTTCGATCACGTTGTAGGTGATGGTGGCGACGACCAGCAGCCGGATGCGGCGCCGCAGCAGCGTGCGCCGGGCCGGCAGGTTGAGCGCGGTCATGCCTCCGCCTGCCGGGGCGTGAGCGCCATGCCCGCGTTGTCGCGGACCGGGCGGAGGGTGACGGTGTGTCCGGTGGCGGCCAGCAGGTGCTCGGCCGCGCCGAGGAGATCCATCAGCTCGGGCCGGGTCAGGGAGTAGAAGGACTGACGGCCTTCGGCGCGGTAGCCGACCAGGTGGCAGTCGCGCAGGCAGGCCAGGTGTTTGGACACGGTGGACTGGGCGAGCCCGAGTTCGGTGGTCAGGTCGACCACGCGGGCCTCGCCGCGAGCGAGCCGGGCCACGATGCGCAGCCGGGTCTCGTCGGCCAGGGAGTGGAACAGCGCGGCCGCCGGGGGGATGCCGGCGGCGATCTCGGCGCTGACACAGACACCGCCGTCATTATCGATCGCCATGTAGCGATGATAGCTCGATACAGCGATGTCATGACAAGGGGAGCGGCATTTCATTCGGACGCTCTCGCAGGCCAGGGTTCGACTCCACCACGTCCCGGAGCGAAGGAGATCCTGGTCGATGATGGCGGACATCGGGCCGGCGGCGGTCGAGGGTGTGCGCCCGATCCGCTGCGGCGACACCTTCCCGATCTTCCCCGGCAAACGCTACGACCTTCGACGACCCCGCCGGACGCGGCATCGAGGTAGTACGGAGGATCCGCGCCCGGGTGGAGAAGCTGGTCGACGAGCTCGCGTAGCCGCCCGCGAGGAGGATCAGCCTCCGGCCGGAGCGGCCGACGGCGTGAACAGGGCGCCGAGCTTGTTCACCGTCTCGGGAACGATCCGGTAGTAGACCCAGGTGCCGCGCCGTTCGCCGCCGATCAGCCCGGCGGTGCGCAGGATCTTCAGGTGGTGGCTGATGGTGGGGGCGGTCAGGTCGAAGTCGCCGGTCAGGTCGCACACACAGACCTCGCCGCCGGCATGGGAGCCGATCATGGACAGCAGGCGCAGCCGGACGGGGTCGGCGACTGCCTTCAGCAGCGCCGCCGCCTCGACCGCGTCGCTCTCGGAGATCGGCTCGCGGGCGATCGGCGCGCAGCACAGGACCGTCGCGGCGGTCATCCGGGACCCCTTCTACTTTGACGCATGTCGAAATTCTAGGCGCGTCAGCCGCAGCAGTCGCCTTCGGCGCTCGCCGGCACACCGACGAGCGGGAGCGGGGTGCTCGGCAGGCCGCCGCTGATGCCGGTGGCCAGGCCGACCCGCTGCTCCTGCGCCTCGGCCAATGACGGGGAGCACACGCCGGTCTCGGGCAGGTCCAGCCGTACCTCGTGGGCGGCAGCCGGTGGTGGCCACGACCCGGTCGGCGGTGACGGTCTGCTCGTGGCCGGACGGGTCGCGGCTGATCACCGTGATCTCGTCGCCCACCTGCTCCACGGTGTGGGTGAAGAATCCGGTGAGCAGGCGGACGCGTCCGCTCTCGACGTGGGAGTGCAGGCGGGTGCCGAGTGCGCCACGGGCGGGCAGCGCGTCCGGACGGTAACGGTGGCCAGCAGCACCCCGTCGACGCGCTCGCGCCGGCCGGCGTCACCCGCCGCTCGGCGCGGGACGTGCTGCCAGCGCCTTCGGATTCTTCTCGGTGGGCGATTTCTCCGGTCATCACCTGGGCATAGCCGGACAGCCGCGTATGGCGAAAGGCGGGCCGGATGAATCTGCGATGGTCGCGGCGATGGCAGGAGTCTCTCTCACGGGTGGTCACGTTCCTGGCGTCCGGCAGGTCGCTGGAGGAGAGGCAGATGCCGGGGATCGGTGCCCGGCGCACTGCCGTACTGGCCCGGCATGGCCCTGGCGCGACGGTGACGCAGCGCTTGGACCAGGTGTCGGGGCCGTAGGAGCACGGCGGGGCGGGCGAGAAGGTTGGTGACCCGCGCCAGGTCGACGAACATCGCCGTGTCTTCGACGGCCAGGTCCTGGCAGGTGCCCAGGTAGGCGACCGCCGCGCGTACCGGGAGTGTGGGCTCGGTCCAGGCGCGGTCGGCCAGGACCGACATCTGCCACGGCCAGGCGGTGGCTCGGGCCAGCCGCCGTTGGTAGGCGGCGGTCAGGCGGCGCGGGCTGATGTCCCGGTGACGATCGAGCAGGTCGCGTAGCGTGTGGGCGGCCATGGCGGCGACTGTCATGCCCTGTGCGTACAGCGGGTTGAAGGTGACTGTGGCGTCGCCGAGCACGATCAGCCCGTCCGGCCAGGGTCGCACCCGGTGGTAGAGGCGGTTGTGGGTGGTGGAGCGGGCGTAGCGGTGGATGCCGGAGGCCGGGCGCAGATCGGCCACGACTTCGGCGAGGTCGCTGTCCAGGGAGGTCATGAAGGCGCCGAAGCCGTCCTCGTCATAAGGCGGATGATCGCCCGCCACGCCCTGCAGGGTGATGAGCAGACGCCGGTCTTCGATCAGCAGGGCGAAGCAGCCTCGGGTGCGGCCGGGGGCGCGCGGGGTCTCGAACAGCGCCCGCCAGTTCGGCAGTCGGCTCGGATCGGCGTGGTAGGCGCGGCTGGCGTAACCCACCCTCGCGTCGGTGGTGAGTTCGGTCGGCGCGGGCAGTCCGAGGTCGGTCAGCCAGCCGGGTAGGTGGGAGGAGCGCCCGCTTGCGTCGACGACCAGGTCAGCCCGCACAAGCCCGGACGGAGAATCAACCTGCTCCCGTCGGGGTCCGACGCCTTTGCGCTGAGTGACACATACCCCGGTGATTTCACCGGGCCTGCCCACCAGCCCGGTGACCGCGCACCCGTCGATGACGTGTACCTCCGCCAGAGCGGCGAGGTGCTCACGCAGCGTGAGCTCCAGCAGCGGGCGGCTGACCGGCTGGATGACGACCGGCGAGGCCGTCGGCTCGGGTACGCCTGCGGGCCAGTGGTGGCGCGCCTGGCGGCAGAAGTCCGCTGGGAGGGCGCCCGCCCGCTGCAGTTCGGAGCCGAGGCCGGGGAACAGGTCCTCAAGCAGGATCCGGCCACGGGCGGCGAGTGCGTGCGCGTGGCGGCCCTGCGGGACGCCGGGCCGAGGACGGGCGTCGGCGGTCAGGCGGTCGCGTTCGACGACGGTGACCTGCTCGAAGTGGTCGGTCAGGACCTGAGCGGTGGCAAGTCCTGCGACGCCCGCGCCGATCACCACCGCGTGTCCGTGACGGCCGGATCGCGCGCTCATGTCGGCCGCTCGTACCAGGGCGGCAGGTCGATGGGGTAGCTGATTGACGCGGCTGCCAGCATGACCAGTTGGAGGCTCAGCATGCACAGGTTGGCGAAGCCGATCCCGGCCAGCAGCCGGATCCAGGGCTGGGCGCGGCGGGGCAGGTCCAGCGACCCGTCGAGGAGCCAGACCTCGTGCCCCGGTCTGGCGTAGACCGTCATCAGAACGATGGGCATGACCGCGAGGAACGTCATGCATATCGGTGAGGTGAGGGGCAGCTGGTACCACTGTCCTTCGAAGAGGGTGAGATAGGGCAGCGCGCGAGGGTAGCCATAGCCTCCGAACCGCATGTACGCGTGTTCGAGGACCAGGTCGATGGGGAACACGAGCACGGCTGTGACCACTGCGACACGGGCCGGGCTCCAGTGGGGACGGCGGGTGGTCAGCAGCCGGGCGATGCCCAGACCGATGAGTATCCAGAGCACGACCCAGGGGTAGCCGAGATCCTCCAGGAGGGTCTGGGCTTGCGGGGTGGGGCCCTGCCAGCCAGGTAGATACGGCCCCCAGCTCGGGTAGTTGACCCCGATGAGGTTCGCGCTGACGGTATGCATGAACGTGCCGGAGTACGGGTCGGTCCAGATGACCAGGAAGTATCCGGCAAGCAGGGCGGCGAATAGGGTGATATGTCCGGCAGCCCGGCTCTCGCGCCAGCACGCGATGATCATGAGGATGCAGCCGATGATCGCGACGCCCTCCAACACCCGTGTGCCGATCTTCAGGTAGCCGGGGGCCTCGCCGCTGAAGGGGTAGCCGCGCAGGTTGCCGTCGGCGGCCCACCGGATGAACACCCATGCCTGGAACAGGACGCACAGCGCCCCGAACGCGGCCCACAGGACTGGGGGGATCAGCCAGCGTCGCCGGAGGTCGTAGTCGGAGGTCGTAGTCGGGTTCTCGGGGGCGGGCTTCATGTCGTCACCTCCTGGGTGGAGTCTTCGGTGGTGAGGAGGCCCATTCGGTTCATGATCCATTCGGTGAGGCCGGCGGGGGTGGGGCGGACCCAGATGACGCCGGGTTCGATCGGGGTTTTCAGGGCGTTCTGGAGGCGGACCTGGAGTTGGACGGCGCCGAGGGAGTCCAGGCCGAGGATGACCAGGCTGGTGCCGGGGCCGATGTGCTGGGAGGTGTCGCCGAGGATGTCGCGGACGACGTCGATGATGTGTTGTTCGATCAGTGTTCTGCGGCGGGTCTGGGTGCGGGCGGCGAGCACCTCTTGCAGGACGGGTGAGTCGTCGTCGGCGGGGGTGTCGCCGCGTACTTCGGCGAGGAGTTCGGAGGCGGCGAGGGCGGGGTAGCCGTCCGTGTACTTCTGGACGTCGATGGGTGAGTAGGCGAGGCGGGTGTGCCCGGCCCGCAGGATGCGGCCGAGGGCTTCGGTGCCGTCGGCGGGGGAGATCATGACGAAGCCGCGATCGGCGAGGTGGCGGCCTCGGCCGGTCTGGCTCCAGGCTCCCCAGTGGACGGCGGTGGCGGGCAGGCCCTGCCCTGCGCGCCAGTCGGCCAGGTCGTCCAGGAAGGTGTTGGCGGCGGCGTACATGGCCTGGCCGGGGGAGCCGACCAGGGAGGCGAGGGAGGAGTACAGGACGAAGAAGTCCAGCTCCAGCCCGGCCGTCGCGCGGTGCAGCGCCCAGGCGCCTTCGGCTTTGCCGCGCCAGACCCGGTCCAGCAGTTCGGTGTCGGCGCCTGCGAGGGTGGCGTCCTCGACGACGCCCGCTGAGTGGATCACACCGCGCAGGGGGTGCTGGTCCGCTGCGGCCACGGCGCGGGCGGCCACGGCGGGGTCGGCGATGTCGCCGCGTACGACGGTGACCTCGGTCTTCGAGCCGCGCAGCGCGGACAGGACGGCCGCCGTCTCGGGGGTGGGCTCGGAGCGGCCGACGAGGATCAGGTGGGCCGCGCCCTCGGCGGCCAGCCATTGGGCGGTGGCCAGGCCGAGGCCGGTGAGCCCGCCGGTGACCAGGTAGGCCGCGCCGGCGCGGACCTCTGCCCCGGGCACCGGAGGCTGGTCGGGCGGGCCGGGACGGAGCCGGGCAAGGTGGCGGACACCGTCCCGCCAGGAGATCTCACAGACGGGGTGAGGAGCGAGGAGGTCCTGTGCCACGTCGGTGAGGGCCGTGTCCGGGGTGAAGTCGAGGAAGGAGGGGGTGAGCTGCGGGGTCTCGTAGGCGGCCACCCGCATCACTCCGCGCGGTCCGGCCGTCGCGGGTGCAGGACCCTCGGCCTGTACGGCGACCCGTGCGGGAGCCTCGGTCTGTACGGTGACCCACAGACGGGGCGGCCGGGGCAGCGCGGACAGGCGGCGGATGAGGCCGCTCAGGCGGGCCACCGCAGTCTTGGCCGCCAGGGGCGGGTCGCCCTTGGGCGTACCACCGATTGCCATCACCACGCCCGCAGGGCGGGAGTCCAGCAACGCGTCCCAGTCCTCTTCGGAGGTGGGCAGCTTGGTGGTGCGGCCGGCGAGTGCGTCGGACAGGCGCCGGGGCCAGGTGTCGTCGTTGTCGGTGAGGACGAGCCAGGGGCCGGTGGGCGTCACGGGCTCCCGGTCCGTCTCGGTGGGTACCCAGGCGATGTGGGAGAGCCGGTCGGCGTACCGCTGCTCCGGCGGGGTGACGTTGCTCAGGCGCAACCCGCGGATCTCGGCCACCACGGTGCCGTCGGCGGTGGCCAGGACGCCGGAGGACAGGCTGGTCAGGTCGTCGGCCTCGTGCAGCAGTACGCGGGCCTGGCGGGCGTGCGCGGTGGGCCCGTGGACGCGGATCTCCTCGAATCCGGCGACGACGACCGGGCCGGGGCTGGTGGCGTAGTGGTCGAGCCACACGGACACGACGGTCTGGACGAGTTCGTCGGTGAGTGCCGGGTGCAGGGTCATCATCCACGCGGAGGCCCGTGCGCTGTCGTCCAGTCGCAGCGTGGAGACGGCCGTGTCGTCGGACGGGTCGATCCGGATGCGTTCGAGACCGGCGAAGGCGCGACCGTGGCGGATGTCGTGCCGGTCGCGGAAATGCCGGTACAGGTCCGAGGGCAGGGCTTCCGTCCAGTCGTCGGTGACCTGATCGGGCGTCGCCGGTGGAGGCGGGTCCTCCAGGCGCCGCAGGGTGGCGCGGGCGTGGACCTGGGGGCCGTGGTCGGTGGCCGAGAGGATCTCCACCTCGGCGGTGGCGTCCTCGGCGACGGTGACGCGGGTGCTGACGGTGGGTTCGGGGTCGAGCACCAGCGGGCTGCGCAGGGTGAGATCGCTCAGCGCGATCCGGTCGCAGCCGAGGGCTTGGCGGCCGGCCGAGAGCATCATCTCGGCGATACCGGTCCCGGCCATCACCGGCACCCCGGCGACCCGGTGGTCGCCCAGCCACGGCAGCCGGTGCGGGGAGACGGGGGTTTGCCACCAGTGCCGTTCGGGCCGGTCGGGGTCCTGCACGTGGCCGCCCAGCAGCGGATGCTGCTCGGCGCCGATGAGGTGGGGGGCGATGAGCCGGTACGGTTCGTCGTCTCCGCCGTGCCGTACGCGGTTCCACGCGGTGGCGGGCAACTCGGCCAGTTCGCCTTCGCCGTACCGGGAGGTCCAGTCGACGGGGAACCCGGCGCAGTGGACGGCGGCCAGGTGTTCGAGGAAGGAGTCGGTGTCGCGGCGCAGGCTCGCCACGGTCACGGCGTCGTCGACCTGGCGGGTGCGGGCGATCTCGGCGACGGCCCGCAGTGCCAGCGGGTGCGGGCTGCACTCGATGAACAGCCGGTGCCCGTTGTCCAGCGCGGTTGCGGTCGCGGTGGCGAACCGTACGATCTGGCGGAGATTGTCCGCCCAGTATCCGGCGTCCAGTAGCCGTTCTTCCTGCGGGTCGCCGGTGACGGTGGAGTAGAAGGCGATCTCCGGCTCGCGTGGCCGCAGGTCGGCCAGCGCGGCGCGCAGCCGGTCCAGGATCGGGTCCATGTACGGCGAGTGCGAGGCGACGTCGACCTCGACGAGCGCGGCCGCCACCTCCCGGCCGTGCCAGGTTTCGAGGAGCCCGGCGAGCTGCGCCGGATCTCCGGAGATCACCGTGGCGGCGTCCGAGGTCATCACCGCGACCGACACCCGGTCGGCGCCTGCTTCGGCGAGGTCGGCTTCGACGTCGGCTGCGGGCAGCAGCACCGAGGCCATCGCGCCACCGGTGACCTCGGCCAGCAGCGCGGAACGGCGGCAGATCACCGCGACGCCGTCCGCCGGGGAGAGTGCCCCGGCGACCACGGCGGCGGCCACCTCCCCCATGGAATGGCCGATCACCGCCGCCGGGCGCACGCCCCAGGACCGCCACAGGGCCGCGAGCGCCACCTGGACCGCGAACAGGACCGGCTGGATCCGTCCCACCCCGGTCGCCTGGCCGGGCTCGGTGAGTACGGCGCGCAGCGAGAACCCGGACTCCGCCGCGATCAGCGGTTCGAGATCGTCGATCACGTCGGCGAACACCGGCTCGTCTGCCAGCAGAGTGCGGCACATTCCGGGCCACTGGGAGCCCTGGCCGGTGAAGACGAACACCGGGCCGGGATGTTGTTCCGACAGCACCGGTGTGCCGTGGACCAGGCCGTCCGCTTCGCCTTGGTCGGCGAAGCCGTGGAGCCGGTCGGCGAGTTCACGCGCGGTGGAAGCCACCGCGCCCAGCCGGAACGGCGCGTGCTGACGCCGCACGGAGAGGGTGTGCGCCATATCGGCGAGGTCCGGGGTGTCGGGCTCGGTCAGCCGTTCGGCGAGCCGGGCCGCAGACTGGCGCAGCGCCGCCGTCGATGCGGCCGACAGCGGGAAAAGCCTGGTCTGCCGTGCCGCCGGGGACTGGCGGGAGGACGGCTTGGCTTCTGCCCGGTCTTCACCCAGAACGGACGGCTTGGCGTGCCGGTTCGGAGCCTGCGGCTTGGCGCGTCCGCTCGGAGCCTGTTCCAGGACCAGGTGGGCGTTGGTCCCGGTGACGCCGTAGGAGCAGACGGCGGCCTGCCGGGGTCCGTCTTCCACCGGCCACGGTGTCAGCTCGGTGGGGACGAACAGCCGCGAGTCGGCGTCCAGGGGGATCGCGGGGTTCCAGGTGCGGAAGTTGAGGTTGGGCGGGATCACGCCGTGCCGCAGCGCCTGGACGGCCTTGATGGTGCCGGCGACCCCGGAGACCGGCTCGCAGTGGCCGATGTTGGTCTTCACCGACCCCAGCGCGCACCGGCCGCGCCCGCGCCCGTACACGGCGTTGATCGAGGTGTACTCCACCGGGTCGCCCACCGCGGTGCCAGGCCCGTGCGCCTCCACGAGGCCGACGCCCGCCGGATCCACGCCACCTCGTGCCAGTGCCGTCCGGAACAGCTCCTGCTGCGTCACCGTCGAGGGCGCGGTCAGCCGCGACGACTGCCCGTCGTTGTTCACCGCCGAGCCCCGGATCACCGCCAGCACCCGGTCACCGTCCCGCCGCGCGTCCGCGAGCCGCTTCAGCAGCAGCATCCCGGCGCCCTCGCCCCGCACGTATCCGTCCGCGCGCTCGTCGAAGGCGAAACAACCGCCGCGCTGCGACAGCAGCCAGGGAGCCTCCAGATACTGGGTGAGCGGCGACAGCATCAACATGACCCCACCGGCCAGCGCGGTGTCGCACCCGTCCGTGGCCAGCGCCGTGCAGGCGGTGTCGACCGCAACCAGTCCCGAGGAACAGTGGGTGCTGACCACCATCACCGGACCGCGCAGGTCCAGCGCGAACGCCGTCCTTCCGGCGGCACCGGCGGTGAAGTTGCCGAACAGGTAGAGGCTGTCGGGTGCGTCCTCGATGGGCCGGGCCTGGCGGAAGAGGTTGTCGGGGGCGTACGTGCCGATGTAGACGCCCGTCCTGGACCCGCGCAGCCGGTCGATCGGGATGCCCGCGTGCTCGACGGCCTCCCACGCCACCTCCGTGACCAGCCGGAACTGCGGGTCGATCGCATCCTGCTCGGCCGGCGCCACCGACAGCGCCGCAGGGTCCCACGCCCACACGTCCCCGTCCAGGAAGCAGCCGCGACCGGCGCGCGACACCATGTCAGGGTCGTGTACGGTCGCCAGCCGCGCGCTGTCCCAGCGGCCGGGAGGCACCGGCCCGACCGTCTGGCGGCCCTCGGCCACCAGATCCCACAGTCCGGACGGTGTATCCACCTTTCCAGGGAATCGGCAGCCGATTCCGATAATCGCTATTGGCTCGGAATTTGACGCAGACACGACTGATCTCCTGGCTGTTTGTTGGTTGATCCCGTAACGACACGGCCGCTTATCGGGTGCGGTCGGAATGGGTTCGGCACGGCCGAAGGTGTTGATCCCACCTGCCTGGTCGGGGGCTACTCCGCCACGTAGGTGCGGTACGACCAGCGGTAGATCCGATACTCGCGCTCACCGATGCGGGCGATCTCCACGGTTCTGCGGAAATGCTCGGTGCAGTGGCCTCGCGGGATCTTCACCTCGGGCTCGTCGGCGGCAACGCGGCGTTGCCGGTCGGCGCGCGAAAGGCTGTCAGGTCCGCCCTGCAACAGGGCACGCACGAGGTCCGCTGGCTCCTCGGCCACCGTTCCTCTCCAATCTCCTCGCCTCTTGCCATGAAATGATGAAGCCCTTCCCCACGAAGAGCTCTGCACCTACATGTAAGGGCTTCCTGTGGATTATCCGCCGGGCTGAGATCTTTTGTGGTGACGATCAAATTAACTCAGTCGGCGATTAATTCACCTTTCCTGTACTACTCTTATTCGGTGAGAAAATGTGTGTCTTTCTGGCGGTGGTCAGCTCACAGAAAGGCAAGCCTTTGGTGGCTGTGTCGATAGGTGGAATTATGCATATTTTCACAAGAAAGGGGAGAGGTGGATATGAGTGTGGCGATATATCCGTTTTTATGGAGATCGCGCAGGCCCGGAGGCGTCCCTATCGCAAGATCCTGGAGGTGGGTCCGCATTCGTGAAGATGCACTCGCCCGGCATGCGAGGTTCGCCGGAACCGGCGTTGCTTCCGATGGGGCGCGGTGCTCCGGACCGTGTCGTCGCGGGGAAGATCAAAGGGGCGGCCGGTTCAGCCGAAGACCACGGAACGGAACAGGCGGCGGGCGGCGTGGATCACGGGCTGGCGCAGGCTCGGAGCGGTGCTGGCCAAGATGGCCACGCCCGCTGCGGAGTCCGGGCTGAAGCCGGCGAAGGCGGTGAAACCGCCGGTGCCGCCGCTGTGCCACAGCAGCGTGCGACCTCGGATCTCGCGGACGTTCCACCCCAGGCTCGCGCCGCCGTCCTCGTGGCGTTGCCGTCGAGCGGTCAGGAGCGCGGTGGCCAGCGGCTCCGGGACGGTGTCCGGGTGGAGCTGGGCCTGTAGGTAGCGCAGCAGGTCGGCGCCGGTGGAGTAGAGGGCGCCCGCCGCCTCCAGCGCGTCGAATCGCCAGTGCGGGACCGGCCGGCCACGGCGGTGCCCCACCGCCGCCCGGCGGGTCAGCGTCTCCTCCGGCGGGACGAGGGTGTCGCGCATGCCGAGCGGGGTGAGGACCCGTTCGGCGAGGAGTTCGGGGTAGGGGGTGCCTGCGGCGCGGGCGAGGAGATGCCCGAGCAGGCCGACGCCGAAGGTGGAGTAGCGCACCTGCGGGGCCTCGCGCGGCGGGCGCAGACGGGAGACGGCCCGGTGGAGGTCTTCGACGCGGTACCGGGCGTAGGGGTCCGACAGCAGGTACGGCAGGCTGCGGCGGCGCAGTCCACGGGGCAGGCGCGGCAGACCGGCGCGGTGTGCGGCGAGCTGGCCCAGCGTGATCGCGGCGGCGCCGTTGCGGGGCACGGCCTCGGCGGGCAGGTGGGCGCGGATGGGGTCGTCGCAGGCGACCGCGCCGGTGGCGGCCATCTCGGCGAGCAGCAACGCGGTGAACGTCTTGGTGATCGACCCCAGCGCGAACAGCGTCCCAGGCCCTGCCTCGACCGCTCCGGGGGCTGGGCGGGCGAGGTTGCCGGCGGTGACGACCGCCTGGTCTGAGCCGCGCAGGGCCACGCCGACCGCTGCCGGGGCGTGCCCGGACCCGACCAGCGCATGGACGGTTCCCGACACCAGCGAGTGAGCGTCGTTCACGTCTTGCTTCGAGCGCCGGTGGCCGCGTGGGAGACGGCGCGCGAGAGCGTCAGGGTTCCGGCCGCGACCGCGACGATGGTGGGATGGTGGTGATTGCGCCAGGCGCGGTGCGGGTCGGCGGGCGGCTTGGTCATGCCGTTCGGCATCATGCCGTCGGCGCGCTGGGCGGCGGCGACCTGTTCCCAGATCGCCCTGGAGAACAACGGCCGCCCCAGGCAGGTGCCGACCATCAGCATTTCGAGCAGCAGGTCCCACAGCCTGGTCTCGCAATACACTTCCGCCCACGCCGGGAGCCATTGGTGGAGGTAGTCCTGCAGTTGTGGCGGCAGTCCCTCCGGCCGGGCGCCCCAGTCGGTCAGGTGGAAGACGGTGTGCGTGACGCCGTAGGCGTTGCTGGGGTCCAGCATCCACGGCTCAGGGGTGCCGCCGAGCCAGGTCTGGCCGGTCAGCGCGGCGAGGTCGTCGGGAACCGCGACGCCGATCTTGGCGGCGGCGGAGACCAGGGCCAGGCGCCGGTTGGGCACGTGCTCGACCACTCGATACGCGCGCAGGCCGTACAACTGCGCGGCCAGCCGGTCCAGGCGCTCGTGGCGGTAGCCGGCGGCGGCGAACGGGGCGTAGATCTCCATCGGGTAGGTCGCCGCGGGGGTGCGGGCCTGCAGCCGGTACAACAGCTCACCCTGCCCGACCTGCTGCCAGCAGAAGTCCAGCAGCCGGTCGGCGAGGTCGGCGGAACGTGGTCCGGCGATGGCCTCACGGCGTACCAGGGCGGTCGCGAGCGTCAGCTCGGCCAGCGCCTTCAGCGCGTCGCCGAGGACATGGTCGTCAGGCGTATCGGTGGGCAGGGCGAAGCTGCCGCGCATGCCGTCCAGCCAGGACAGCGCCGCCTCGGCGACCTGCCGGGCCGTGCGGGCCACCGCCGTGTCCATCTCCGTTTCCACGTTCCTGCTCCCTCGCTCACGCTTCGGGGGACGCGCCGGTCATCAGGCGCCTGGTGATCGCGGTCTCCAGCGTCACGCGTGCGTCGTCCGTCCCGGCGATCTCCAGGTAGTCCAGGACCGGGGCGGTCAGCCGCGCGTCGGCCGGCCCCAGCCAGCGGGCCAGGCGGGCGGCGCTGAGCAGGTCTCGGCGCAGCAACGCCCGGACCAGCCCGCGCCCCACGTCGAGGTGGCGGCGGGCCAGGTGCGCGCGTACGTCCTGTTCGGCGAACGGGGGCGCCGCGCCGGTCATCCGCACCAGTTCGGCGGCCATCGCCACCCACGGCAACGTCAGCAGCCGAGCGGGCGACTCCGCCGGGGCGAGCCCCTCCCAGCCGGTGGCGTCGACTCCCGAGGCGGCCAGCGCGCGTACCAGTGCCGCGTCCCGCACTCCCCACAGCGAGACCTCGGACGCGGGCGCCTGCGGTGCGGGGTAGGCCCGCACCGCAGTCCGAATCAGCGCCGCGTCCTGCGCGGTGAGCGTGAGTCCGTTCACCACGAACGGCGTGAGCACGTCGGCGCCCAGCACCCGCACCGCGGCCAGTCCGGCGTCGGCCTGCCGTCCATCGGGCAGGACCCGCGCCAGCCGGAACCCGCCGTTCTCGGGGATCAGCGCCTGCCTCAGCGTGCCCGCCAGGAGGCGGACAGTAGGCAGAACCGTGCCCTGCGGCGGGATGCCCGGCGTCGGCGTGATCGGCATCGGGTCACGGCCTCAGAACGCGGCCGCGCACGTCAGGTTCTGCAGCACCCCGCCGAACGCGTCCTCGATCGGCTCGTCCTGCGTCGGGTCGGCCGACAGGAGCAGCGCGAGGAGGAGCAGGCCGGCGCCCTTCTCCGATCCCGGCGAAGGGCAGTGAGGTGCCTCTCCCGCGCCGATCAGCGCGCGCGTCTCGGTCCGTACGGTCGCCGTCGGCTCGGCGAGGACAGTCATGAACCCTTCTTTCCCAGACATTTTTGAACCCTTTCCTTGATTTCGGAGCTTGCCTCCGACAAGGATTCGATTCCGCAATTCATTGATCCATAAATAGCCTTCTGTGAGACGTGATAGTAGACTCACCTGATTGTCATGTACATATCATGACTTATCAACTCATGGTGTTCGCCGGTAGACGTGAGAAATATTCGGGGTAAAGTCCTGCTTATGGCCATAACCCCGCATCCCATCGTGCGTCCTGAACAAGCTCTCTATTTACGATAAATCCGGCTAATCGTGATATTTCCGGGCGCCAGCTCAAAAGGCCGTTCGGCTGAGACGTTTCGCGGCATCGGTCAGTTCTGCCGTGGTGGCGGGGGCGGCGAAGCTCAGCCGGAGGAAGGCGCCGGGCGGCTCGGCGGGGAAGTACCGGTCGCCGGCGTTGACGAGGACGCCGCGGGTCCGGGCGGTTTCCGCTGCGGCGGTGGCCTGGTGGCCGGTCGGTAGCCGGACCCACAGGTGGAATCCGGCGTGGGGGATGTGGGTGGGTGTCCAGTCGGGGAGATGGAGGGCCAGGGCGCCGGCGAGGGTGGCGCAGCGTTCGCGCAGGACGGCGCGCAGGTTCTGCAGGTGGCGGTCCCAGGCGGGGGCGCTGAGGAGTTCGATCGCCGCTTCCTGCAGCGGCCGGGCGGTGAAGAAGTCGTCGACGTAGCGCATGCCGAGCAGGCGCCGTGAGACCGGGCCGCGGGCGATGACGGCGCCGATGCGCAGGCTGGGGGAGACGGGTTTGGTCAGGGAGGTCAGGTAGACGACCGTGCCGTCGGGGTCGTCGTCGATCAGCGGTGGCGGGAGCGGGCGGCCATGGCTCAGATGCCGGGCGAAGTCGTCCTCGATGAGGAAGGCGCCCGCCTGGCGCGCGATCCGGATGATCTGGCGGCGGCGTTCGGCGGCCAGTGCCGTCCCGGCGGGGTTGTGCAGGGTGGGCTGGCAGTACAGCAGGCGGGCGCCGGTCATGTCGAAGGCGTCGGCCAGCAGGTCGGGGCGGATGCCGTCGCCGTCCATGGGGACGGGGATCGGGCGCAGTCCCGCCGCCCGTGCCGCGGCCAGGGCGCCCGGATAGGTGGGTGACTCCATCAGCACGGGGCCGTCCGGTGCCGCCAGCGCGCGGAAGAGCATCGACAGGGCCCCTTGCCCGCCCCCGGTGATCAGTACGTCCTGCGCGTTCACGCTGCTGCCGGCGGCCTTGGCGAACAGCGCGCGCAGGGGTTGCAGGCCGGCGGTCGGGGCACGATGCCAGGCACCGGGACGGCGTGCCGCGCGGGCCAGGGCGGCGCTCAGCGCCCGTGTGGGCTGCAGCGTCTCGTGAAGGTAGCCGCCGGACATGGCGATGCCGTCCTGGGGTGCGGGGTGAGCCGCCTCCACCGCGTTTCCCGGGTCGTACTCGCGGCCGGCCAGCGTGATCTCCTGCCACGAGGTGTCACCGGCCGCCGCGTCCGCATGGGTACGGCGAGGCGCGACGAACGTGCCCGACCCCGGCCGGGTGACCACGGCGCCCTCGGCGACCAGCAGGGCGATCGCGCGCGAGACGGTGGCGGGCCCGACGCGGAAACGTTCGATGAGGTCTCTGCTGCTCGGCAGCCGCTCGCCCGGCTTCATCCGGTCCAGCTCACGCCGGAGGCTCGCGGCCAAAGCATCAGAAGTGCTACTGTCCGACATGAGAGACAATAGTAGCGCTTCCGGCTGGAGTGCGGAATCACTTCTGGAGCTGCGAGCCGACACACCCGGCTGCGAGCAGGTCGTCCATTTCAACAACGCGGGCTGCGGCCTGCTGGCCGCACCCGTCCTGGCCGCGATGGTCGAGCATCTGCAGTTGGAAGCCGGGATCGGCGGCTACGAGGCGGCGGCCGCCCGCGCCGAACAGGTCCGCGACTTCTACACCGAGATCGCCGCCCTCATCAACGCCCGGCCCGAGAACATCGCCTTCGCCGCCAGCGCCACCCACGCCTACGCAACCGCCCTGTCCTCGATCCCGTTCGAGGCCGGGGACGTCATCGTGACCACCCGCAACGACTTCATCTCCAACCAGATCGCCTTCCTGTCCCTGACCAAGAGATTCGGTGTGCGGGTCGTGCACGCGCCCGACCTGCCCGAAGGCGGGGTGGACGTGGAGGCGATGGCGACGCTCCTGCGCCGGCATCGGCCCAGGCTCGTCGCGGTCACGCACATCCCCACCAACTCCGGCCTCATCCAGCCGGTCGCCGAGGTCGGCCGCCACTGCCGCGAACTGGACCTGCTCTACCTCGTCGACGCCTGCCAGTCCGTCGGCCAGCTCCCGATCGACGTCGCCGAGATCGGCTGCGACCTGCTCACCGCCACCTGCCGCAAGTTCCTGCGCGGCCCGCGCGGTTCGGGATTCCTGTACGTCTCCGACCGGGTGCTGGCCGCCGGCTACGAGCCGCTGTTCATCGACATGCACGGTTCGCGGTGGACCTCGCCGGGACGTTACGAACCCGTCGCGACCGCGGCCCGGTTCGAGGAGTGGGAGTTCCCCTACGCCACCGTGCTCGGGTGCGCGGCGGCCACCGCCTACGCCCGCCGGGTCGGCCTCGAAGCCATCGCCCGCCGAAGCTCCGCGCTGGCCGCGCGCCTGCGCGAACGCCTCACGGCCATCCTCGGCGTTCGCGTGGTCGATCACGGGGCGAACCTGGGCGCACTGGTCACCTTTCAGATCCGTGGCTGGCAACCACAGCCGTTCAAGGCCGCCATGGACACCCGCGGCATCAACTCGGCGCTCAGCTTCCGCGAGTTCGCCCAGTTCGACTTCGGCGACAAGAACGTCGACTGGTGCCTGCGCCTTTCGCCCCACTACTACAACACCGACGAGGAGATCGCCTTCGTGGCCGACACCGTCGCCGAACTCGTCCGTTGACGCGCACCGGCCTGCTCCGCAACCGGGACTTCCTGACCTTCTGGTTCGGCGAGAGCGTCTCCCTGATGGGCACGCAGGTGACCACCCTGGCCCTGCCCCTGGCCGCGATGACGGCGTTCGGCGCCACTGACGAGCAGGTCGGGCTCCTGCGCTTCCTGCAACTGGCGCCCTTCCTCGGGCTGGCTCTGCTGATCGGGGTGTGGACCGACCGGCTGAGGCGCAGACCGCTCATGCTGGGCGCCAACCTCGCAAGAATGATCTTGCTCGCTCTCGTCCCGGTCCTCTACTGGCTGGACGCCCTGACGCTGGGCCTGCTCCTCGGCATCGCCTGCGTGGTGGGCATCGCCTCGGTGCTCTTCGATGTCAGCTGGATGTCCTTCGTGCCGGCCCTGGTCCGCGACCGCGAGCATTACGTCGAGGCCAGCGCCAAGCTGAGCGCCAGTTCCTCGGCGGCCGACGTCGCCGGGCCGGGACTGGCCGGCGCCCTCGTCACCGCCGTGGGCGCGCCGATGGCGTTGATCGTCAACGCCTGCTCCTATGCCGTCTCCCTCGTCTCGCTGCTGCTCATCCGGACCCCCGAGCCCCGCCCCGAGCCGGCCGAACGCCGCGACGCCCTGGCCGAGCTGCGCGCCGGCCTGCGCTGGGTGTTCGGCGACCCGGTACTCAGAGCGCTGGCGCTGATCGGCTTCTGCTGCAACTTCTCCATGGTCACGGTGTGGACCATGTTCCTGTTGTACGGCTCCCGCGACCTCCACCTGACACCCGCCACACTCGGGGCCGTCTTCGCCACCGCCTCGGTGGGCGGTCTGATCGGGGCGTTGCTGTCCGGCAGGATTCTCCGGCGTTTCCCGCTGGGGCGTGTCTACCTGGTGGCGCAGTCGGCCCTGCTGCTCGGGCCGACGCTGATCGTGGCCGCCACGGGCCCCGCGCCGGTGATGGTCGGCATGTTCGTCGCCTCCTTCTTCGTCACCTACCTCGGGCTGGGCGTGGCCGGGGTGATCATCGTCAGCCTGCGGCAGGCCGCCACCCCTCAATCGATGATGGGACGGATGACCGCGGTGTTCCGTACGCTCCTGTTCGGCGGCGGAGCCCTGGGTGGGCTGGCGGCGGGCCTGCTGGCCGGGTGGCTGGGCGCGTACGGCGCGCTGACCGTGGCCGCGGCCGGGTCGGCTGCCGTGGTGGGGGCGTTGTTCCTCTCTCCGGTGATCAAGGTGAGATCTCTCCCGGCCGTACCGACGCGCTGACCGCGTGGTTTCGTCTGGTCCCCTCACCCGGTGGGGCGGACGCGCTTCCAGAAGCTGTAGTCGTGGTCGGCGGCGAAGTCCGTACGCTTCCAGGAGGCGGAGGCGAGCAGCTGCACATGGCCGGCACGGGGAAGCCGGCGCGCTACGACGGCGGTCGTGCGACGGGGAGAAGCGCGTCGGCGCCGGAGGCGATTCGCCAGCCGGTGGCCTCTTCGCGTCGCTGCCAGAACCGGGCGAAGCGCCCGCCGGCGGTGAGGAGGTCGTCGACTGTGCCGTCCTCGACGACGCGGCCGTCCTCCAGGAAGAGGACGCGGTCCGCGTGCCGGATACTCGCGAGCCGATGGGCGACGATCACGCGGGTGCGCGGCGTGGCATCGGCGGTGAGCGCCTGGACGACGGCGCGTTCGTTCTCGGTGTCGAGGGCGCTGGTCGCTTCATCGACGAGTAGTACCGGGGCGGGCTTGAGCAGCGCGCGGGCGATGCTCACCCGCTGGCGTTCGCCGCCGGACAGCGCGGAGCCGGCCTCCCCGACGAGGCTGCGCTCCCCGTCCGGGAGACGGCCGGTCAGCTCGTCGACGCGGGCCAGCGTCATGGCTCGGGCGACTCGTTCGGGTGCGGCCGTGGGGTCGCCGGCGCGGATGTTGTCGACGACGGTGCCGTCGAACAGGTACGGGTGTTGGAAGACCACGCTGACCAGGCCGCGGCGGTCCGCGGCGGTGCTCGCGCCGTCGATCAGGACCCGGCCGGCGGTCGGCTCCAGCAGCCCGGCCAGCAGTCCGAGCAGAGTGCTCTTGCCGGACCCCGACGGACCGACGATCGCGGTGGTGGTGCCCGGTTCGAAGGTGAGGTCGAGCCCGTCGAACACCACCGCGCCCGGCCCGTAGCGGAAACCGACGTGCTCCAGAGTGACGCGGGGTGCGGTCCCTGCGGAATCGTGCTCTCCGGCCGTGCGCTCGGCACGCCCGTCGGCGGGTGCGTCGAGGACGGCGCGGAAGCGGCGCAGGGTGATGGCGGCGGTCTCGATGGCCAGGGCGAGTTCGCCGAGCGCGGTGAACGGTTCGAGGTAGCGGGCGATGACCACGATGAGCGCGATCGCCTCGGGGACGGTGAGCGCGCCGCGAACGGCCAGGATCGTCGTCGTGCCCGCCAGGAGCACGAGAGCGAGCTGGCTCGCGATGCTGAACAGCAGTTGCCCGGGGATCTGCATGAGCAGCAGCCTGACGGTGGCGCCGTGCTGTGCGGCGAGGGTGGCGCCGACGTGGCTGCGCGCGGGCTCGGCGCGCCGCGCCGAGCGGAGGGCCTCCTGGGTGCGGGCGAACTCGACGATCCGCTCGGTGAGCGCGCTGTTGGCCTCGGCGGCCACCCGGTCGGCGGTACGGCTGACCCGCCCGGCGGCCCAGAACGCGCCGAGCAGCACGGGCACGCCCGCGAGGGCGGCCACGGCCAACGGGCCGGAGACGGGCAACAGGGCGAGCCCGATCGCGACCGGCAGGCCGATCGCGCTGATCACCGGCGTGATCAGGTGGACGACGAGGCCGACGAGGTCGGGACCGGTGGCGGCGACTGCCTGGCGGGCGGTGGCGGTGTTCTCGGCGGTGAACCAGGTCGTGCGGATGCGGGTGAGCCGCTCGGCGATGTCGTGCTGGGCGTGGTCGAGGAGGGCGAAGCCGAGGTCGAAGCCGATCCGCGCGGTGATCGCGTCGTTGACCCAGCCGACGACGGTGACCGTCGCCAGCGCCCCGAGCCACGGCCATGCCCCGGCCGGAGCCGTACTGAACAGCGCGGCGACGAGCGGCACGAGCAGCACGGCGCCTGCCGCGCGCAGCACCACGCCGAACAGGGTGAGCGCGAGGTGCGCGCCCGCCCGCCCGCGCCGGTCGGCGGGGATGAGGTGAAGCAGGGTGCGGATCATCGGGCGGCCTCCCAGAGTCGCCGGTATCGGCCGTTCGAGGCGAGGAGTTGCCGGTGGGTGCCGGTCTCGGCGATGCGCCCGGCGTCGAGTACCACGATGTTGTCGGCTCCGGTGACGGTGTGCAGGCGATGCGCGATGACGAGTACGGTCCGGCCCGAGGTGAGCCGGTTCAGGGCACGCTGCACGAGGTGCTCCGACTCGGGATCGGCGAAGGAGGTGGCCTCGTCGAGCACGAGGACGGGTGGGTCGGCGAGGATCGCGCGGGCGATCGTGAGCCGCTGCCGTTCCCCGCCGGACAGGTCGGCGTCCGTTCCGAGCACGGTGTCGTAACCGGCGGGCAGTCGCAGGATCCGGTCGTGGACGCACGCGGCCCGCGCGGCGGCCTCGACCTGTTCGGCGGTGGCTTCCGGGACGGCGAGGGCGATGTTGTCGCGGACGGTGCCGTGCACGAGTCGCGTCTGCTGGAAGACGAACCCGACACGGGAGTACAACTCGTCGGCGGTCAGGTCGCGCAGGTCGGCTCCGCCGACCCGGATCGCGCCCTCGTCCACGTCGTGGAAGCGGGCCAGGAGCGCGGCGAGGGTGGACTTGCCGGACCCCGAAGGGCCGACGAGCGCCGTCACGGTGCCGGGCGTCAGGGTGAGACGGATGTCGTGGAGGACGGGGACGCCCGGCCGGTAGGAGAAGCCGACCCGGTCGAACACGACCGGTCCCGGCGCCGCTTCCGGCCCTTTCGCAGGCAGGCGCAGTTCGGCTTCGTCGAGCGCGTTCTGGACGCGGCGGGCGGCGAGCATCCCGGCGCGCAGCCCGCCGAGCCCGTAGCCGACGCCGAGCAGCCGGGCCCCGAAAGTGGTGCCGAGCAGCAGGAACGGCAGCAGCGACACCGGATCGATCGAACCTGCGGTGACCAGGGCCGTGCCGAGCACGGTGATGAGCAGCACGAAGGTGGCGGGCCTGGTGGCCAGGTCGATGACGGTCTTCTTGCCGGTGAAGGGCCGCTGCCAGTCGCCCAGGAACCGGATGTACCCATCCAGATGGGCGCGGAAGCCGGAGGCCGCGGCACCGCCGAAGACACGGATCACCGGCTGACCCTCCAGGTAGGCCCCGGCCTGGCCGTTCATCCGTTCCGCCCAGCGGGTGGCCTGGACCGTCTTCGCGCCGGACTGGACGATCATCACCGCCATCGTGACCAGGTAGACCAGCACCGGCAGCAGCAGCAGGAGCGCGAGCCGCCAGTCCACCGTGAACAGATACACCAGTACGGCGAGCGGCGCGACGACGGCGGCGACCGCGTCCGGGACCGCGTGGGTGACGAGGTAGTGCAGCGCGAGTGTGTCGTCCTGCAACAGTTGCTTCACCGACCCGGATCCTCGGGCGGTGAACCAGCCCAGCGGCAGCCGGGCGAGCTTGCCCAGCAGTCGTCGCCGCAGGTCGTGTGCGAAGCGCGCCTCGACCAGGTGCAGCCAGAACATCAGCGCGGCGCCGAGCAGCGTTCCGGTGCCCAGCAGCGCCAGCGCCCACACCCCGACCGCCCACAGCTCGGGTTCCGTCGCTCCGTTCAGCATGCGCCGGGCCAGTTCCACCAGCAGGACGAACGGCGAGAGCTGCACGAGCGTGACGATGGCCTGCAGCACTCCCGAGAGGATCAGCACCGGGCGCAGTGGCGCCAGCAGCCGTCCTGCGGCCTGGGCCTGCCACCTGCCCCGGGCCGCTCGCGCGGTCTCCGCCGGTGCCGGCGCGGCTTCTTCGGGTGCCGTCCGGGGGGACCGTAGTTTCCCCATCGCCCGTCCGTGGGTCCAGTACGCCTGGGCGTGTGTCTGCGATCTGGGGAACCCGAACTCGTCTCTCAGCCGGGCCCGCAGGTGCTTGAGCGAGCCCGCTTCCGGGGCCGTCCAGGCGTACCAGTCCGACCAGTCCCGGGCTTCGATCGCCGCCGACAGCGACCCGGGACCGCGCCGTGGTACCCGGTGCAGCAGGAGGCGGGGATGCGTGGCGAGCGGGATGAGCAGATCGGCTTCGTCGTGTTGTTCCAGGTACAGCTCGACCGGCAGTTCGTCGGGCAGGACACCGAGGATGCCGTTGATCGCGGGGATCGACGCCGAGTCCCCGATCAGCAGGTACCCCGCGGGCAACTCCTCCGGTACGTCGAACTGCGACGATCCCATCGAGGTCACCATGACGGTGTGGCCCGGTTCGGCCCGCTGCGCCCACAGCGTCGCCGGGCCGGCCGGCTCGTGCAGTACCACGTCGATCGCGAACGCGCCGCTCGCCTCGTCCGCCTCGGAGACGGTGTACGCCCGCTGGAACTCGGTGGGCCCGCCCTGGGGGTCGGGGAACCAGAACCGCAGCCAGGCCGTGGGGGACGCGGCCGCGTCCTGGAAGAGCGTCGGCGACGTCAGCCGTACCCGCAGGAAGTTCGGTGTGATCTGTTCCGTCCCGAGCACGGTGGCCTCGTGGTCGCGTGCGCCGAATCCGCGTACGACCGCGCCCTGGAATCCGCGCCTGCCCATCACCGTCCCTCTCCCATGGCGGCGAGGCCCGCGATGACCTTGTCCGCAGGACGCCCCGGCGGCGCCGCCTCGACCAGTCCCCTGACGACGGCGGTCAGCAGCAACCGGACATACCTGGAGCGCTCCATCTGCGGCAGTGTGCTGTGGGGCGCACCGAGGAGGCTGTGGCCCGCCAGTCCTTCGATCGCGGTGTGCCGTGCCCGCTCCAGACCGGGGGTGTCCTCGCGTTCGGCGCGCAGGCTGTTCTCCTCGGAGACGGCCAGCGCGATCGCCACGGTGGCGGCTCCGCTGCCGAGGATGATCGCCGCGTCCGGGGCGTAGCCGCGCCGTCCGAGGGCCTCGACCTCGGCGGCCAGCAGCCGCCGGCCGCTCTCGCCGCGCGGGAACAGCAGTTGCATGTACTGCGCCAGCCCGGGGTGCGCGAGGGCGAACTCCCTCAGCTGGAGGGCGAACGACAGCAGATGCCGTTCCACGTCGTGGTCGGGGGTGTCGCGCAACTCCAGCTCCGCGAGGATGCTCTCGCCCACCAGCCGGTCGAGGTCCCAGCGCCCCTCGACGTAACGGTAGATCGCGGTCGAGGTCACGCCCAGTCGTGCTGCCACGGCCTTCACGCTCAGTCTGCTCAGGCCGAGTTCGCGACCGGCTCGGACGATGTCGTCCAGGTCGATCCGAGGAGGGCGACCGCCGGTCGTCATCGATTGCTCCCGTCCCTTAGTTTCAGAGGGTAACTAAGGTTAGCCTAAGCTGAATTCCGGGCACTTGGCAATCTTGACGGCGCGACTACTTTAGGTATGCCTTACCTAAGTTACAAGGCCACGTGCTCGGCTCCGCAACGGGACGCAGCCGTCCCAGCGCGCCGTCGACGAGCTCCCACCCGTCGATCTCGATCGACTCGGCGGTCGCGAAGTCGTGGCCGCGCTCCAGGGCTTCGTCCAGCAGGGCGCGGGCGACCCCCGGGCGGTGCAGGTTGAGGTAGGCGCGGTCGCCGGTTCGCAGCACTCCGCCCGCGATCGGTGATCCCACGGCGACCGCGCCGCTGGCCATGGACTTGGCCTGGGTGTAGAGGAGGGACGGAAAATAGTAGGAGGCCGGCATCTTCTGGTGCTTGCCGTCGACGATGCCGTGGGCGACGAGGCCGGTGCCCATCCGCAGCCCTTCCAGGCCGAGGGTCGCCAGGCCGCGTGGCGCCTGGTGATGTCGTCCTCTCGGTGTGCGGGTGGGGGTGAAGGGAGCGGAACCGATGATCGCCAGTGTGTCGGCGGCCTTCTGCCAGCCGTCCCGGTCGGAGGAGTACACCATGCCCAGGCGGATGACCGACGAGTTGCCCGGGTTGGGCACCCCGGCGCACGCGGCCACCTCCTTCGGGCACAACTCGATCCCGCCCTCACCCGCGTGCAGGGCCTGGATGCGCTTGTGCTTCTCGGTGAACTTCTCACCGCTCCACCGGCACCACTCCCACCAGTTCGCGCAGGCCTGGCGGGCCATGAGTTCCTGCATGATCGGAGAGATCGGCTCGGAGCGGGCCTTGGAGTGATCGGGGTCGGCCACGTCCTTGAAGCATCGCGAGGTCGTGCAGCCGGGGCGGCCCCACGCCGGAGGCTTCCAGTGGCCCTTGGGCGGCGGGGGAATGTCGTCATCGCCGCCACCCATCCCGGCTTCCCTCCGGGCGGCTCCGCTGCGGCGACCGCTCGCCCTGGCGCCGCCCAGGCGGTCACGCTCGCTCCTCGTCCCGGCGCGGCGCCGCTTTCGCCGCTCGCGGCCATCGCCGCCGAACTCCGGGAGACGCACCCCTTGGACGCGCTTGACGGCGGTGAGCCCGCGCTCCGCCTGCGAGCCGTGTTCTCGTGGTCGTTACGGACCGTCTCCGCGCCAGCCGTACGTCTCCTCCGCCTCCTGGCGCTCTGTCCGGCCGCCGACCTGGGCGTACCCGCGGCCGCGAGCCTCGCGGGCGTGACCCGCCCAACCACCAGGCACCTGCTCGACGAACTGGGCCGCGCGAACCTGGTCACCGAACCGTCCCCCGGACGGACGAGCATGGACGACCTGCTGCGCGCCTACGCCGCCGCGCTCACCATCGGCCGCGAACGCCAGGAGGCGCCCGCCCGCCTCCACGACCACTACGCGCACTCCGCCCAGGCCGCGGCCCTCGCCCTGAGCCCCCACCGATTCCCGATCCTGACCACCACTCCCCTGGCAGGGGTCACACCGGAGAGGTTCTCCGGCGCGGACGAGGCGGTGGCCTGGTTCCAGGCCGAACATCACCTCCTCATGTCCCGAACCTTCGTCACCTGGCAGTCGGCATGGGCCGTCCACGACTTCCTGGACCGGCGAGGCCGCTGGCAGGAGCAGTCCCAGCTGCAACGCGCCGCCCTGGCCACCACCCTGGTGTCCGGCGACCGTGTCGGCCAGGCGCACACCCGCCGCAACCTCGGCTGGGCCCATGCCAGGCTCGGCCGTCCCGAACTGGCCCACGCTCACCTGGCCTACGCCCTCGACCTCTTCGAGGCCCTGATGGTGTCCGAGGATCGACACACTCGATACGTACATGCCGTTCAGCGCTTCCACCACGCTCGTTCTCCCTGGTCGGGAAGGGTGAGCAGCCATGGAGCCGAACATGGGGACCGTGCGCCGCATCCAGCGCACGACGATCACGGGGGTCGTCCTTCTCGCCGGTATCGCGGCGGTCGTGTCGTTCCGCCACATGCATGAGCTCTGTCTCCGGCACGGCGAGGATCATCTGGCGGCGGTGCTCATCCCTCTCGCGGTGGACGGCACGATCGGCGTCGCCTCGATGTCCATCCTTCTGGCCAACCGGTACGGCTCACGCGGAGGTCTCCTGGCGTGGGTGATGTTGCTGGTCGGCAGCCTGGCCAGCCTCGGGGCGAACATCGCGGTGGCCGAGCCGAGCCTGATCGGCCGGGTCATCGCGGCGTGGCCGAGTGCCGCTTTGATCGGCAGCTACGAGCTGCTGATGTCCCAGATCCGCCAGGCCTCCGCCACGAAACGAGATGTCGCGCGAGATTGGGTGCCAGCAGATCGGGAACTGTATGGAGCCGATGGTCACGATCTCTCCGCTGAGGTGAGTTCTGATGGGAGCGCGGTGGTGGATCTCCGTCGGACCGCTTGGAAGTGGGCCCAGGCGAATCGGCTTCCCGATGGAACGCTTCCGCCGGGCCGGGTCATCGCTGAGCGGTTCGCGCGGAGTGCTCGGTGGGGTCGCTGGATCAAGCGGACCGGACTTGAGGGAAAGCTCGCGGAGCATGACCAATCTGCTGCTGTGTAACTCCGTGACCGCCCCGATGCCGCTGCGCGGTTACTGCGGGGCCGGTGCGGTCGTGCCCGGAGGGCGAGCGAGGGGTCGATGGCGATTGTCGTAGGCCTGGCGGGCCCATGCCGCGAGAGCCTCCAGCGGAGCGCATATGTCCTCGACCAGAGCTGTGGTGGCGTATTCCACCCGGGGTGGGGAGTCGGGGTAGACAGTGCGGGTGATCAGCCCGTTGCGTTCCAGGTTGCGCAGGCTCACGGACAGCATCCGCCGGCTGATGCCCTCGCTCGCCTTCTACGCGACGGCCTCCTCATGACCGCTGAGGGGCCACGCACAGCACCGCCCTTCCAAGGTCGGTGAGGATCGCAACCTCAAGCTCGGCAAGGAGGCGCCTGCGCCGGCGAAGGCCTAGCACCGACCCTCCAGGGTTGGTGAGGATCGCAAACGCTATGGGTCTCAGCAGCAGAGGGCTGCTAATCCGGATTTGTCGTAGGTGTTCTCTACTGTTGCCTGACCGTCGGTAGTCGGGAGATGCGATGGATGGCCCCTGGGCGCACAGCGTCAATCAGCTGGGTACGCGACACCAGCTGACGGACCATCTTCGGGGAACCGCAGCACTGGCCGCGACTTTCGCCGAGCCTTTCGGGGCTGGTCGGATCGCCTGGTGGCTGGGGCTTTTGCACGACACCGGCAAGGCGGCCTGCGGCTGGCAGCAACGTCTGCTGGAGGTCGAAGGCAGTGACCAGCGGGTAGGGCACGATCACAAACGCCTGGGTGTCCTAATGGCCGCCGAACGCGGCCTCGGCAAATTCGCGATGGCGGTCCAGGGTCATCACGGAGGGCTGACGGATCCTGAGAGTCTGCGCGGATGGTTGAAGGCGGCGACTCCGGATCAGACAGCCGCGCAGGCCGACGCCCGCGCGGCGATAACGAGACTTCTGCCCGAACTCATGGGGGCCGAGAGGCCGCGTGCGCCCCAGGCGTGGGAGAACGATCCGCATGTTGCGGAGATGGGCCTCCGGCTGGTGTTCAGCGCCTTGTGCGACGCCGACTTCCTGGACACGGCCGCTCACTTCGCCGCTCAGTCTCGTCCGTCTGTTCGTGACAACACCGACTTCTCCGTCCTTCGTGACAGGTTCGAGCGGAGACGGCGGGCGATGCTGGCGGATGCCGGCCGACGGAAGGCGAAGATCGACGGCATTCGCGATGACGTCTACCAGGCTTGCGTCGCGGTTGCGGCTCGCGCTCCTGGGATGTTCCGGTTGGCGGCTCCGACAGGTTCCGGAAAGACGATCTCCTGCGCGGCGTTCGCTGTTCACCATGCGGCTCTGCACGGTAAGCGCCGGATCGTCGTCGCCGTCCCCTTCTTGACCATCACCGAGCAGAACGCCGATGTCTATCGCGGCCTTCTCGACGAGGACGGCGATCGCGTGGTGCTGGAACACCACAGTGGTGTCGATCACGACGAGGCGGGCCGAGGCTGGGAGCGTCTCGCCGCCGAGAACTGGGACGCTCCGTTCGTCGTCACCACCATGGTGCGGCTCTTCGAGTCGCTCTTCGACCGCCGTCCTGCGGCGATGCGCAGACTGCACCGTCTTGCCGGGTCGGTCATCGTCCTGGACGAGGTCCAAGCGCTGCCGCATGAGCTTCTGGTGCCCATTCTGGACGCTCTGCGCACGCTGGTGACGCACTTCGGGGTGACGGTGGTGTTGTCGTCCGCGACTCAACCCGCGTTCTGGTCCTTGCGCCCGTTCCGGGACATCCAGGCCCATGACATCATCGCTGAGCCGCAGTCGCTGGTAAACAAGCTGCGGCGGGTCGAGTTCGAGTGGTGGGTCGATCCTCGGCCCACGCTCGCCGAGGTCGCGACTCGGGCGGGTCTGCTCCACCAGGTCCTGGTGGTGGTCAACACGACTGCCGATGCGAAGGCCGTATTCGAGAACTGGCGGACGGCCGCGAAACCGGCCTGGCATCTGTCCACGCGAATGTGCCCTGCGCACCGTCGCCGAGTGCTCGCGGAAGTACGTGCGAGTCTCGAAAGGGGGGAAGCGGTCAAACTCGTGTCGACCCAGCTTATCGAGGCAGGGGTCGATATCGACTTCCCCGTGGTCTATCGCCTGATGGCTCCGGCTGATTCACTGCTCCAGGCTGCTGGTCGCGCGAATCGGGACGGCAATCTGCGGGGCCCAGGACGGGTGGTCATCGTGGCCGCGTCGGATGCCGGGCAGCCACCGAGCTACCGGACGCTCGTCGACACGACCTCCCTCTACTTCGGGCCTGCCAAGGCCGAGCCCGATGATCTGAAGGCGCTTGACGACTATTACCAGGCTGTCTACGGCTCGCTTGCCCTTGAGCATCATGACAGCCGAGGGATGCTGCTGCAGGGAGCACGGGCAGCGCTCGACTTCCGCACAACGCGCGACCGCTTCCGGATGATCGATGAGGCCGGCGTGGCCGTGGTTACGTCGCAAGGAGCAGCAGACGACGAAGAGAAAGCCCTGGCAGACCTGGCGATCCACCGGCTGCGTACGGCGCCGCAGCCTTGTGCGGCCGATGTCCGTGCCCTGCAGCCGTACATGACCTCACTTCACACTTCCGCTTTGCGAGTTCCGGGGGTTTTAGCACTACTTCGTCCGATCATTGGATCACCACAACCCGCTGGAGGCCCTCTGTCGTGGAACGGGGTTCTCGCCGAATGGCTGGGGGAGTACGACCCCGTCACCGGAATCGATCTTGATCCCCACGTCGAGAGCTTTCTCGTCTGAGCCGTCCGTGGAAAATCTCGGATTATGCCTTCACGGCCGAATAGGGCAAAGTACGCTTCCCTCGTATCGCCTAGCGCCAGATGGATTTCCTGGCGAGGATCGAAATGCCCTTTTCGGGCGTGAAATTTCCCCCTATGTGGCCGCTGTTCGCGGCCGCATCACCACGTTCACGAGCAAGGGAGTTGTGCGATGAGTCGACCCCCTCGCCCTCTCGACCTGGAACGTTCCTCCGACGGGGTTCCGCCCGTGGTGGTCCAGGTTCGCGGAGAGGCGGCGCTGTTCTCCCGGCCGGAGTTGAAGGCCGAGCGTGTCACATACCCGGTCATGACGCCCACCGCAGCGCGAGGCGTACTGGAAGCGATCTTCTGGAAGCCGCAGATGCTCTATCGCGTGCTGGCCATCGAAGTGCTCAACCCCGTCCGGCAGTTCACCGTCCGCCGGAACGAGACGCATCATGTCGTCTCTCTCGACGGTGCGCTGAAAGGGGAACGCGTGGACAGCTCCGCACGCCGGGACCAGCGGAACGCGGTGTGCCTGCGCGAGGTCGCCTACCGGATCCACGCGCACATCGAGGTCAAGCCGGGAGCCAAGCACAACGCCGCCGCGTACCGCGACCAGTTTCGGCGGCGGGTCACCAGAGGAGCGTGCTTCCACCAGCCGTTTCTGGGAACCAAGGAGTTCAGCGCCGACTTCGGTGATCCCGACGACAGCCCGCCCATCGCTCTCAGCGAGGACCTGGGCCTGATGATCCACACCATCCACCATGGGCCGCCCGTCGTCATGGAATGGTTCACCGCCCGCCTTGAAGGGGGTGTCCTGCATGTACCCAGGCACGGACTTCCCGCCCCGGTCGAACTGGTCGGCAGGTGATGAGCCTGCTGAGACGCCTGGTCGAACAGGCGCAGGATCCCGGGCGGATCATCCCGCCCTACTATCAGGACAAACCCGTCAAGTTCGTTCTGGAGCTCAACTCCGACGGCAGCCCCGCTTCGCCGTACCTGACCTCGCTCGTCAACCCGGCTGACCCACGCACCAAGAGCGGCGTCGTCCACACGGTCCCCTCGATCGTCAAGACGGTGAACATCGCGCCGACGCTCGCCGTCGACACAGGTGAGTACCTCTTCGGCTGGGTGGACGCGGCGACCAAGAACCCCGCACGGGTCGAGCGGATGCACCGGGAATGCCGGGAACTGGTCGATCAGTGGGTGGCCGCCGACCCCGACGGCCCCGGGCTGCCGCTGCGACGATTCCTCACCGGCGGTCACGTACGGGAGATCCGCCGGGACCCGGACTGGTCCCGTGACTCGCGGATCGCCGTTCGGGTGGACGGGACCTTTCTGCACGACACGCAGTCCGCGCGAGAGTTCTGGCAGGTGGTCGCCAGCAGGCAGAAGTCTTCTGGACGTAGCGGACTGTGCCTGGTGTGCGGGCTGACCGGGCCGCTCCTGCAGTCCATCCCGCAGCAACTGCCCGCCCGCCTGGTACCCAAAGCCACTCAGCAGGCGTCGCTGGTCAGCATCAACAGGAAAGCTCACGGGTTCGACCTTCAGAAGCAACTGGTCCACACCCCGATCTGCGCCTCGTGCGCCCTTCGGGCCATGGACACCCTTGAGCGGCTGCTGAACGACCAGTGGTCGGGCACCGTCGTAGGTCAGGACACCCGCCTGATCTGGTGGACGACAGGTGCCACGGAGTTCGACCTCTACTCCCTCTTCGATCCGCCCACCCCACGTCTGGCCGCCCACCTGCTGTTGAGCGCCGCCGCCGGGCGGGCGCCGACAGTAGGCGACGAGGTGGGTGAGGAGTCCTTCTGCGCGGTCGCGATCGGCGGGAACGTCTCTCGCGTCGTCGTACGCCAGTGGATCGAACAACCGCTTCCGCGTATCAAGGCGAACCTCGAAGCATGGGCGACCGACTTGGCCATGTTCGACGGTTGGTCCGGCGAAGTTCGTCAACCTGGCCTGCGACGCCTGGTCGCAGCCACAGGACGGTGGATCGTCGGCAAGAACGGGGCCAAAGGCGGATACGCCAAGGTCGGCGCGCCGGGCGCCGACCGTCCGCCGGACCTGTACGGGGGCCTGCTGCGCAGCGCCCTGCTCGCCGCGCCGCTGCCGCCGAAGCTGCTGGCCCATCTGATCCGCCGCATCGGCGCCGACGGCCGGGTGGATCTCGAACGCGCCGCGCTGCTGCGACTGGCGCTCCGCCGACGGCTGCCCGACCCCGAACGGGAGCTCTACATGCCGAACCTGAACCCCGACAACAACCAGCCCGCGTACCTGTCAGGCCGGATCTTCGCCGTCCTGGAGGACATCCAGCTCTCGGCCGCGCGTGCCGACGGCGACGCGCCGCCAAACACGACCTTCGCCGACAAGTACTGGAGCCGGGCCACCACGAGCCCCGCCGCCGCGCTGATGGCGGGCAGCGACAGCTCCCGCGCCTGGCTCAGGCGGATGCGTCGCAAGCAGCCCGGCTGGGCGCAAGGGGCGTCCCGACGCCTCGACGAGTTGTACGGCCGGCTGGCGCAGGCGGGCGGCCCGCCGCACGGCACCAACCTCGCGGAGAAGACGGCGTTCGTCCTCGGCTACCACCAGCAGTGCGACGAGCAGTTCGCGGCGAGGAAGGCCGCGGCCGCGAAGAAGAGAACCGACGACAACCCCTCGGAGCAAGGAGAGTCCGCGTGAGCGCTCATCTCGATCCAGCCCTCCGCCACGACGTGGTGATGCTGTTCGACGTCACCGACGGCAACCCGAACGGGGATCCCGACGCGGGCAATCGGCCACGTACCGACGACGAGAGCGGCCAGGGCCTCGTCACCGACGTGTCGCTCAAGCGGAAGATCCGCGACGTCATCCCCGAGATCAAACCCGGTGATGCCCGCTACGGCATCTTCGTCGAAGCCGGATTCGCGCTGAACACCCGCATCGAAGAAGCCGGCACCGCCTTGGCGGGCGGCTCCGTGGCGGACAAACAGCGCTGGCTGTGCGAGCGATACTTCGACATCCGGATGTTCGGCGCAGTCCTGAGCACCGGGCAGAAGGAGGAGGGGAAGAAGACCGCCGGAGCAGGTCAGATCCGCGGCCCATGGCAGTTCACGTTCGGACGGAGCATCCACGCGATCCAGCCCGTCGATCACACCATCACCCGGGTCACCCAGACCCGGCAGACGGACATAGACAAAGGGGAGAGCACCGAACTCGGGTCGAAGTGGACCGTCCCCTACGGCCTGTACCGCGCACATGCCTTCTACTCGGCCAGCCGTGGCCTCAAGACCGGGGTCACGAGCGAAGACCTGGCCACCCTGTGGACGGCGATGACGATGATGTTCGACCACGACCGTTCGGCCACGCGCGGCGAAATGACCCTATGCGGGCTCTTCGTCTTCACTCATGACAATGCCTTCGGCAGAGCACCCGCAGTCAGCCTCACACAGCGGCTCCGGCTGTCGCTCGCCGATCCGGACAAGCCCGCCCGGCAGCGGGGCGACTATCTCCGCCATCTCGACCTCGCCGACCTGCCGGCGGGGATCTCCCCCTGGCGCGGTGTCGACCTGTGGGTCTGACCGACCCGGCCAGCATCCCCCTGTCCGCCCTGGAGCATGTCGCGTACTGCCGACGCCAAGCCGCCCTCATCCACGTAGAGGCGACCTGGGCCGACAACGCCGACACCGCACGCGGTGACCTCGTGCACAGGGCAGTCGACCTGCCCGGTGCCCGCCGCCGACGCGGCATGGTCAGCGTCCGCTCACTGCCGGTCGCGAGCACACGGTACGGCTTGCACGGCGTCTGCGACCTGGTGGAGATCGTGGACGGCACCGCAGTTCCCGTCGAGTACAAGGTCGGCCGGTACCGGCCCGGCGGACCAGCCGACCTCCAGGTCGGTGGGCAGGCTCTATGCCTGGTCGAAGCCGGATTCACCGTCCCGGCCGGCTACATCTACTCGGCGGCCGAACGGCGTAGGCACGAGGTCACCATCGACCCAGCCCTGACGGACGCCGTCCTCCAGGCCGCCGAACGGATGCGCCGCCTACTGGCCGCCGATCGGCTGCCTCCGGCACACAACGATCGCCGTTGCCGCCGCTGCTCGATACGTGAGGACTGCCTTCCCGAAGTAACCGGCGGTGAGCGGCGGCCAACTGATCTCTTCGCTCCTCGTCCACTGGGAACGTGGCATGACTGAACTGCTCAACACGCTCTACGTGCAGACGCCCGGTACCAGCCTTCACCTGGAGGGAGACACCGTCCGCATCGTCCAGGCCGGCCAGCCCGGACGCAGGATCCTGCCGCTGGTGCGGATCGACCACGTGGTGGTCTTCGGCGGTGTGACCGTCACCGACGACCTTCTTCTCAGATGCGCGGACGACCGACGAAGCGTCAGCTGGCTCACCTCGAACGGTCGGTTCCGAGCCCGCCTGAACGGACCGACGGCAGGCAATCCGCTTCTACGAAGAGCGCAACATCGAGCGCATGAGGCAGCTACTCACCGCCTCGACATCGCCCGGTGTATGGTCGCCGGAAAGATCCACAACAGCCGTCAGGTGCTGCTCCGGGCCGCACGAGACGCCGCCGGAACCCGGCAACGCAGGCTCCGCGACGCCGCCACCCGACTGAGCCGGTCACTCGAAGGCGCGGGACTGGCTCCCGACCTTGAAAGGCTGCTGGGCGTCGAAGGCAACGCCGCACGCGACTACTTCGCAGTGGTCCCCAGCATGTGCCCAGCGGCGCCCGACCCGTTCGAACGTGTTCGCCGCCCGCCCACTGATCCGCTCAACTGCCTTCTTTCCTTTCTGTACGGCATGCTCCGTGTGGCCGTACACGGAGCCTTGGAACAAGTCGGGCTCGATCCGTACATCGGTTTCATCCACGGCGTCCGGCCTGGTAAGCCCGCTTTGGCGCTGGACCTGATGGAGGAGTTCCGCCCCTTGCTCGCCGATCGCCTGGCGCTCACACTGTTGAACCGCGGCGAGATCACGGACACCGACTTCGAACCTCTCCCTGGATCGGCGCTCAGGCTGACAGACGCCGGCCGCCGATCTGTCCTCACTGCCTGGCAACAGAGCAGGCTCCGCGTCTGGCCACACGCACTCCTGGGCCGTGAGGTTCCAGGGGCGGTGTTGCCGCTCGTGCAGTCTCGTCTCCTTGCTCGTCATCTCCGTGGCGACCTGGAGGCGTATGCGCCCTGGACGGTGAACTGACGTGGACCTGCTCATTACCTACGATGTCGAAACGACGACCCCGGAAGGGCAGGCCCGCCTCAGGCGCGTCGCGAAGATCTGCGAAGGGTACGGTCACCGCGTCCAGAAATCCGTCTTCGAAGTGGTATGTCGCGAAGTGGACAAGATTCGCCTGGTAGCGGCACTCCACGCAGCCATTGATGCCAAGCGCGACAGTGTCCGGATCTACCATCTCGGCCGCCATGCCTTGGACGACGTGGAACATCTCGGCCGTCCCCGGGAGACAGATCCGCGAGGGCCGTTGGTGATCTAGCCAACGCGCCCGTTACCTCGATCTCGCACACCCCTGATAAGTGATCTAGGAACCCCAAGTGAGCACGCGACACGCCATCTGCTCCTACGTCCAAGTGGGCAATAAAGGGACATCTGGCTCCTTTGATTAGGGTGCCGTAGACGACGGCATGACAACTTCCCTGTTCGAAGACACCAGCACCGACCCTCCAAGGTCGGCGAGGATCGCAACTTGGTCTTGCGGACGATGTCGCGACGGCGGTCTTCGGCCAGCACCGACCCTCCAAGGTCGGCGAGGATCGCAACTCGGGCGGCTACGCCGGGCTCGACGCCGGGCTCTCCCAGCACCGACCCTCCAAGGTCGGCGAGGATCGCAACGCGTAGACCCGCTCCAGGCGGGACATCAGCAGTTCGCAGCCAGCACCGACCCTCCAAGGTCGGCGAGGATCGCAACTCCGGTCTGGCACAGGTCACCGCTCGATGAGGGCCTGGCCCAGCACCGACCCTCCAAGGTCGGCGAGGATCGCAACCTGTCCTGCGGCCAGGAGGCGTTCTTCGAGGGGCACGTCCAGCACCGACCCTCCAAGGTCGGCGAGGATCGCAACGCCCGGATCCGACCGGCTCTGCATGCCGCGATGGCCCAGCACCGACCCTCCAAGGTCGGCGAGGATCGCAACGCCTACAACCGGTACCGCGTCCCGGCCATGGTCACCCCCAGCACCGACCCTCCAAGGTCGGCGAGGATCGCAACACCTGGTCGTAGACCCTCCCCGGTTGCGCGGAGCATCTGCCAGCACCGACCCTCCAAGGTCGGCGAGGATCGCAACGACGCGCTACCAGCGTGGAGACCCTGACAGGTCTGGCCAGCACCGACCCTCCAAGGTCGGCGAGGATCGCAACACCCTCTCTCAGCTCGCTATGCAGGACCTCCACCTCCGCCCAGCACCGACCCTCCAAGGTCGGCGAGGATCGCAACCGGCCCTTCACCGGTCACGAGCCCGACCCGATGGACCTGCCCCAGCACCGACCCTCCAAGGTCGGCGAGGATCGCAACGATCGCACCCGATGGGATGCTGGCTGGCATGAGCCCATCACCCAGCACCGACCCTCCAAGGTCGGCGAGGATCGCAACTTCGGGGTGGTGCTCGGCTTCGGCGACGGGGTGATGGTCCCAGCACCGACCCTCCAAGGTCGGCGAGGATCGCAACCCGTTGAAGGTGCCGGACCCGCGCCGGTACGCGACCCCAGCACCGACCCTCCAAGGTCGGCGAGGATCGCAACTCCGTCACGTACGAGGGCCGGACGATCGAGACCTGCAACCAGCACCGACCCTCCAAGGTCGGCGAGGATCGCAACCAGGCGGTCTACGGCGGAGGCGCCGTCGAGAAGGTCCAGCACCGACCCTCCAAGGTCGGCGAGGATCGCAACTGCTGGATGGTCTCGGACCAGGCTCCGCCGATCACCCAGCACCGACCCTCCAAGGTCGGCGAGGATCGCAACTGCTTGCGTGACGACGAGTTCGCTACCGCTGGCCGGCCAGCACCGACCCTCCAAGGTCGGCGAGGATCGCAACTCGCGTCCCACTAGCTGCACTACCGCATGGCTAACCGTCCAGCACCGACCTTCCAAGGTCGGCGAGGATCGCAACAGGAGATGGGGGCGATGGGCCCGCTGATCCCGCTCCCAGCACCGACCCTCCAAGGTCGGCGAGGATCGCAACAGCAGGAGCACGACGGCGACGACCAGGAGCAGCCCGGCCAGCACCGACCCTCCAAGGTCGGCGAGGATCGCAACATGTGGATCGTCGGCAACGACGAGGCGGCGGTCGCCTCCAGCACCGACCCTCCAAGGTCGGCGAGGATCGCAACAAGGAAGAGGAGCGGCTGACCCAGATCAAGCACACCCGCCAGCACCGGCCTTCAAAGGTCGGTGAGGATCGCAACTATCGGTTGGCCGGTGACCACGGCCACAGCGAAGCGCCAGCACCGACCCTCCAAGGTCGGTGAGGATCGCAACCATCTCCTCATGGTGCCGCCGCACGGCCTGTCGAAGCCAGCACCGACCCTCCAAGGTCGGTGAGGATCGCAACAGCAGGCCCAGCCCGACAGCGGCCGCCGCAGGCCACGGCACCAGCGCCGACCCTCCAAGGTCGGTGAGGATCGCAACAAGGCGAAGGAGTACCAGCACTGCGTACCCCAGGACCAGCACCGGCCTTCCAAGGTCGGTGAGGATCGCAACACGTGGCGGTCGTCAAAACGGGCGACCGACTCGGGCCCAGCGCCGACCCTCCAAGGTCGGTGAAGATCGCAACGCCGAGTTCAAACTGCACTACCACCGCGATCCGGAGCCCGTCCAGCACCGGCCTTCCAAGGTCGGTGAGGATCGCAACACTCCGTGCGCGGTGTCGTCGGGTGGGGGGATGCGGCCCCAGCACCGGCCTTCCAAGGTCGGTGAGGATCGCAACGAGGACATGCGCCGCGCCGCTCACCGCTTGCTCGGCGCCAGCTGTCATCCAGGCTGGCCAGCGCAGCACCTCCCGCGTGCAGGGCCAGGTGGGGGTGGGCGGCCAGCAGCGGGTAGAGCTGGAGTCGGGCCAGGTGCGGCCATCGGCGGGCGGCCTCGATCAGGGTGATCAGCCCATGGCCGACCCACACCGGCACCTCGTGGCCAGCTCCCGGCCGAGCGCCGGCGACCTCCGATGCGGCGAGCAGCCGGGAGAACGCGGCCCTGGCCCAGGGGTCGACCGGAAACCCACAGTCATGCCCGGGGTGGACAGGGCGATGAAGTCCTCCCCCAGCCGGTCGGGATACAACGGCTCCAGCACGCTAACCGTGCTCTGGTACGCCGATGCCAGCCGCTGAGGTCCGTGCGGCAGGACTGCGGGCGGGTAACACAACGCGTGCTCTTTGAGCAGCTGCCCGAATGCTCGCGCGAGGCGACGGCGGCCCGCTCAATGGCCGCCGTGCCCACGTCGTAGTCGAGCCAGCCGGTCACGGTGGCCGTGTAGACGATCTGCGCCATCGCATCCGGCGAGGTCGCCACCGGGTTGTCCCGCCGTGCGTGCATCGCCTCCCAGTGATCGCGCTCGCGCGCCAGCAAGAACGCCGACACCTCCACCGGATCGGCGGGCGGCGCCTGGCCGCAGGCACGGGCCAGCACCGCAGCCATATGCACCGCCAGCACCAGTTGGTAGGCCTCGTGCCGCTCCACCGCCGGTGGTGGGAGCACCGCGTCGGGGCTTGGCACCTGCCGCAGCTCGGCGAACCGGTCTCGAGCCGCATCGAACAGGCCACCGCGAGTGATACCTTCCTCCTGCTCCAACGGCCCCAGCTCCCGGCTGCTGGGCACCAGCTGCAGATCGCGGCGCATACGGCCCGCCAGGCTCTGCCACCACGTGCCCGCTGGACGGGCCAGCAGCAGCACCCGCACCGGCAGCCGCCCAGGCAGACGCGAGTCGCGCAACAGGGTCAGCAGATCGGCGGTGTCCCACCGTTCGGCGTAGTCCACCACCAACACCCGGGCCGCCCCGTCGAAGGCGGGCACCCTCGAGGTCATCCGGTGTGGAGCGCTCACGCTTGTGGTGGGCCGCCAGCACCACCAACCCCTCCCGCTGCCACTGGGACGCCACCTCGCTGACCAACCGGGTCTTACCCTGCCAGCCCAGCCCGTGGAGCAAATGCGCCGCCAGCCCCGGCCAGCTGCCCCCATCCCGCCACTCCTCCAGCTCGGCCATGACAGCCCGGCGACCGATGAAACCGACCGGGCCGGTCCCGGCGCGCACCGCCCCCACCGTCACGGTGACGTGCCACGTAATGGGCTTGCGCCGACGTGGGCAGGACAGGCGGGCGCGGGGTCTCTGCAGCGGAGCACCTGTCCCGGACACGGCGCACCCCCGACGGCCGGGTCGTCTCCGAGAAGATGCGTGACGGAGACGTCCTGCTCCGCGACGTCGCCATGCTGCAGTGCCAGGGCGAAGTCATGCGGCGAGTCGGGGAGATCGCCGATCGAATCGGTAGGCCCTGCCAGATCCTGCATCTGCTCGACGGCGACGCGGCGGCATTCGCCGAGGCGTACCAGGCAGAGGCAGGCTTCGATCGGGGCTGGTCACCGCTCTGACGGCATCTGACCGTCTTGGAATCCAAGGCTGCCGGACTGTTCGCCTCCTGCCGACCCGATCCTCGGCGCACCCGAACCGCAACCCTGACGGCTCACTCGTTAAGGCGTCGGCGTCGCCCCCTTGCGCCAGGTGGGCCACCACGACCGACACCTCCGCAGCATCAGCCTGAACACCAGGCGCATACAGCGGCGAACTCCTGCTGGCCGTAGACCAGACACCAGGCCAGCCACTGACCAGGGACGATTGTTCCCGAAGACCGTGTACAGGAAGGCAGACCTCTACAGGGTCGAGATCACGGGCCAGCGAGGAGCTGTCGAGCCGCGGCTCGCAGACTGGGCCGCTCGCGGGCGGCGTCCAGCAGGCGGGCGGCGTCCACCAATAGACGGTCGGCGCGGGCTGATGAAGCGAGGCCCCGGCGGGGCGCCACGTCACGAGTCAGGACCGTCTCCGCCTCAGCCCAGTCACGGACGTGGGCGAGCGCCCAGAGCAGACTCGCATGGGAGACGGACGCTCCACGGTCGTACCCGGCGGCGACCTCGGCCTCGGCAGCGACGGCGAACAGCTCGACGGCCCGCCCCCATTGACCAGCGTCAACACAGATCATGGCGTGGTGCCAGGAGATCTCTCCCTCAGTGAGCCACCAGGCCCACGCAGGATCTCCGGCACGCGGGCCGTCAAGATAGCAGGCGCGGGTCTGGCCAATCAGGCTCCGTGCCCGGCTGTACTCGCCCATCTGCGCGGCGGCCCGAGCAGCGCGCATGTGAAACATGGTGCGGACGCTGCCCTGCACGCTGCTCTCGCTAAGAGCAGCGTCACAAATCTGCGAGGCCTCGGCTGGCTGCTGCAGGTGAAGATCCTGCATGGCAAGCTGGCCGAGCACGAAGTACTCCATCTGCCGGTCGCCTGCGGCCCTCGCGGTGAGCAAGGCTTCCAGGCTCATCCGTCGCGCCAAGTCCTGCCGGTCGCCGTCGAAAGCAACCCATCCGGCGATCTGCTGTGCCTCGGCCGCCGCCGCGAGCACGTCCCGGTCTGCTGACGCGTGCGCGGCCCGATGGGCGTGTGCGGCGACCCGCACCACCGTGTCCACCATGTCACCGGCGCCAACCCGGATGTCGAGGGCTACGATGCGGGCGCTGGTGTCGCGGATCTCGTCAGCTGTCTGGCGGGCGCCGCCTACACCCACCCTAGATTTGTCCGATTGCTCCATGTATTCCATGATCGGGGATGGGCTGGCGAATAGCTCGCGCGGGTCCAGACCGAACGCGCGACTGTACAGCACGCGGTATGCCTCGATCGGGTAGTTCTCACCGCTCTCCCATCTGCGGATCTGGCGGCGCAGGCTGGCCGGATGTGAGGTCGGCACGCGCCCGGCTGCCGCGCGTATCAGCTCGTGCGCCATCCGGGTGAGGCTCCACATCCGGTCTGGCCTCAACCGCTCCCTGCGCAACCTAGCCGCCCATTCGGGCACCTCGTTCATGCTCGGCTCCCAGCTCAGGACGGGGACAACCCTGCGCGTCCCAGCTTGCCCCCTGGCGGTTCACGCGGGCCGGAGTTTGGGTTAGCTCATGCCTTCCTTCCAGAGTGAGCCCTCTGACTGCGGTGTGCCAGCCATGGGTGAAGCGTCGTGAGGCCCGTAGTCGGTCTGGGCACCGGCCGGTGTGATCCGGCCTCGGCGGCGGTGATGGCCGCCGAGGCCAGCGCGAGGCTGGTCGACACCGACCCCGTCCACAACGAGGGCCGTGCCCACAGGGCCCTCGCGCCGGTCCTGGCCGCCCACTCGGGGTTGCGGGTCGCGACCAAGATCGGGCACATGACCCCTGAGCAGGCTCTGCGGGCCCGGCGCGCGGGTGTGCTCAGCGCCGTCGACGCGGCGAGGTGTCACAGCATCGAGCCCGCGTACGTCGACTACCAGCTCTCGGTCAATGGCTGCGAGTTGCGCCGTGACTGCTTGGATCTGGTCTACCTGCACAACCCCGAGCGGGCCGCCGACGACAACGGCCCATTGGCCGAGCACCTGGCGTTGGCCTTCGAGGTCCTGGAGTGCGCGGCCCGGCGTGGCCAGATCGGCGGATACGGCGTGGCCACCTGGGACGGCTTCTCTTCGGACGGCCTCTGCGCTGGGGCTTTCAGCGTGACCGAGGTGGTGTGGGCGGCGGAATGGGCTGCCGAGGGCGGGACCTCACACCTGGTGGCGATCCAGATGCCGCTCAACCTGGCCCGCCTCGCCGCCGTGGACGGGCGTGGCCCGGTCGCCGAGGCCGCCGCCGCCGGGCTGCAGGTGTGGGCATCGGCGCCGCACGGCGACGAGCTTGTCTCGCCTGGGTTGGTGGAGATGATCCGGCCGGGACTGTCCCCTGCTGGCGCCGCGCTGCTGGTGACCTGCTCGACGCCGGGGCTGACCGGCGTTCTGGTCTCCACCGGTGATCCGGCGCACTGGGCGGAAGCGGAGGCCGTGGCCGCGATGCCGCCGCTGAGTCTCGCCCAGCTCCGGGAGATCTGCGATGTCCTCACCCCTGGTCCCGACGCACGACGACGGCGGGCGGTGGGCGTCCAATGACCGCTCTCATCGTGAGCAGGACAGTGATGTACCTGCTTCTGTCGCCCTTGCTCTTCCTCCTTGCCGTAGTGCTGTGGGCCTTCATCGAGGACTGGCGGGACGGCTGGCGACCTTGGGATCCGGACACATGGGACTGACCAGCCGTACCGAAGAACCCGCCATGAACGCTGCCCGTGCGCACCGGTCTCCCACACCCGAGCTTCAGCCCGTCTGCGACCACGACGCGACTCCGCGTGTGTCGGTCGTGGTGCCCGCACGCGGCAACGGCCGCTGCGTCCGGGCTCTGCTGTACGCGCTCGTCGAACAGAGCTACCCGCTGAGACTGATCGACGTCGTCATCGTGGACAACGACCCGGTGTGGGCCCGCGGTCCCGCCGCCCGTGCGGTGCACAGCCAGCGGTGGCCGTTCCGGGTACGGATCAGCGTGGAGTCGCGGGCGGGGGCCAGCCGGGCGCGTAATCGCGGCGTCCGTGCCGCCACCGGCGACTATGTGGCGTTCCTCGACCCGGACGTCGTCCCGGACCCGGGTTGGCTGGCGGCCCTGGTGGCCGCCGCCGTCGAGGAGGGGGCCTCGATCGTGGGCGGCCGTACTCTCACCCACTATCCCGAGGGGCAGGCGCTGCCCCTCACCGACGGCTTGCGCGAGTGTCACGGGCCGGTGAACTGGCCGGACAGGCGCCGCGCCTACGGCTGGCCGTACTGGATCACCACTGCCAGCCTGCTCGTCCGGCGCGAGGTGTTCGCGCAGGTCGGCGGGTTCCGTCTCGACCTGGGACGGCGCGGGCGGTGGCTGCTGGGCTGCGAAGACCTGGAGTTCGTCGACCGCGCCGTCCGGCACGGCCTGAAGGTGGTGATCGAACCGGCCGCGCTGACCGGGCACCCGGCCTACCGGCGGGAGACCCGGCTGGGCTGGTTCCTGGCGCAAGGAGTCGGCCACGGGGTGAGTGTGGCGCGGATGCGCCTCAGCGTGGCCGTCCCTGCCCAGGCGATTCGGGCAGGGAGTCGCGATGTCGAGGTCGCACTGGGCCGCTTGCTGGCCGCCTATCTGTTCCTCGACAGTGCCAGTGCCGTGTATGGCCTGCGTGAACTGGCACGGATCGCCGCCTACCACCTCGAACGTGCCCGGCTGCTGCTCATCGGCCGCCGCCTGATCCGAGCGGCCTCGTCCCCTATCCCGTCTGCGTCCCAGGAAGGCACTCCATGATCACCACCATCGCCACCGGATACCCGGCGTTCGACGGGATGCCGGTCGAGCTCGTCGAGCGCAAGGGCTCCGGGCACCCCCGACACCCTCGCGGACGGGGTCGCCGAAGCCCTTTCACGCGCCTACAGCCGCTACTGCCTGGACACCTTCGGCGCGATCTTGCACCACAACACCGACAAGACCGCGCTGCTCGGCGGGCACGCGGAGGTCTCGTTCGGCTCCGGGCGGATCGTCGAGCCCATCCACATCCTGGTCAACGGCCGCCTGACCCGCTCGCTCGGCGGGCAGGAGGTGCCGGTCGACGAGCGGGAACTGCGGGTGGAGGTTCCTGAGACGTGTCAGACACTGACCGCCGGAGCGGCTCGTGCACTCCTGCGGATTCTCCTGAAATGCCACGAAGAGCTGACAAAACGTCAGCAGGAAGAGAGGACAACTGAATGATCCCCTTCGCCTTCTGGGGCCGGGTTTCCACGGAGGACAACCAGGACCCCGCCTCGTCGAGAAACTGGCAGTTGTCACGGTCACGAGCGCTGATCGAGACCCGTGGTGGCGTGATCGTCGCCGAGTTCTTCGACATCGACAAGTCGCGTTCGATCCCGCCACAACGGAGGCCACAGGCCGCGACCCTGCTCGGCGAGCTGCGCAACCTCAACCGGGGATTCGACGCCGTTGTGGTCGGAGAGCCGCAGCGGGCCTTCTACGGAAACCAGTTCGGCAACACCTTCGAGCTCTTCAACCATTACGGAGTGCCTCTGTGGGTGCCCGAGGTCGGCGGACCCATCGATCCCACCAACGAAGCCCACGAGCTGATCATGCTGATGTTCGGCGGAATCAGCAAAGGCGAGCGTAACCGGATCAAGATCCGCGTCCGCACCACCATGGAAGCGCAGGCGAAGATCGAAGGTCGCTTTCTGGGCGGACGCCCGCCGTACGGGTATCGATTGGCGGATGCGGGACCTCACCCCAACCCGAGTAAGGCAGCCGACGGCAAGCGGCTCCGCCGTCTGGAGCCCGACCCGGTGACGGCTCCCAACGTGGCGCGGATCTTCGCGGAGTTCGTTCAGGGCCAGGGTCTCTATCTGATCGCCGAAGGGTTGACCAAGGAGGGTGTCCCGTGCCCGTCCGCTTACGACAGGGCGCGTAATCGGCATCGCTCGGGTCTCGCGTGGTCCAAGTCGGCTGTCCGGGCGATCCTGCTGAACCCCCGCTACACGGGTCGGCAGGTCTGGAACCGGCAGCACAAGCAGGAAGAACTCCTTGACGTCAACGACGTCACCCAAGGGCATGTGACCAAGCTGAAGTGGAACTCCGACGAGCAGTGGGTCTGGTCGGAGGCCGTCGTCCACGAGCCTCTCGTCGATCCGGAGACGTTCGCGAGGACGCAGGCGATGCTGTCGGCCAAGGGGCGGCCGGCAACTCAGCGTAAGCCTCGGAGAACCCCACATCCATATGTCCTGCGCCATCTTCTGCGCTGCGGTGTGTGTCAGCGGCGTATGGAAGGCACCTGGAACAACGGCCGTGCTCATTACCGGTGCAAGTTTCCCGTCGAGTACGCCTTGGCCAACAAGATCGAGCATCCCCGGACCGTCTACGTTCGCGAGGACCACGTCCTCGCTGAGCTGGATCCCTGGCTCGGCCGGATCTTCGCCCCTGCCGCGCTCGAACAGACTGTCCACGCTCTCTTGGCGGCGCAGAACAACGAGCTGGACGTTTCTGCCATCGAGGCAGCCCGCAAGGCGATCAAGGACTGCGATCAGCGGATGGCACGCTACAGGGTGACCTTGGACGCGGGCGGTGACCCGCAGGAGGTCGGCAAGTGGATGGCTGAGACCCGAACCGAGCGCGTGCAGGCGAAGGGGCGCCTGCGGGCGCTCGACAGAAAGCGTGAGATCACGGAGAAGGAGATCAACGAGATGATTCCGACGATGGCCGCGTTCCCCGAGATCCTCAGAGATGCCGATCCTGCTGACAGGAACGATCTCTACAAACAGATGGGCCTCCACCTCGTCTACGACCCCTTGGAGAGGGTTGTCGCAGTCGAAGCGAGGCCCAGCATGTACCAGAGTGCGTGTCCGAGGGGGGACTTGAACCCCCATGCCCTTAACGGGCACTAGCACCTCAAGCTAGCGCGTCTGCCTATTCCGCCACCCGGACTTGGTGCCTGCACGCGAGACCGTCATCCCGCGTCGGCTCCGTAAGGTTAGCAAACTCTTCGGGGTGCGTCATACCAGGTTTCCGTGAGCCGCCCCCGTGGGGTCGGGGCCGGCTCTGGGGCCGCCGAAGTGCACGGACGAGTCATGGGTCGTTTCGGGGCATTCCGTGGAACGGCGCACCCGGTTTGCGGAGGTTCATGGTGATGACGGTTGACCGGCTCCTGGATCTCTTCTGAAAAGCCCCTTGCGACGACGATAGGTGGTGCTACGGTTACGGACCGTTGAGGGGTGAGTCCACGAACCGGTCTCCTCCAGCGAGGTCGGTTCTGGCATTTGGGAGGTCACGTGGCACGCACTGCGGCGCAGCGACTGAGGGCGATGTCCCTCGGCGCGCGGCGCGTTGCCGTGCCCGTGATCGACCCCGAGAAGAGCGCGATCGCCGATCGGGCGAACCGGATGGCGCGGTTCGCGGCCGGTGCCCGGCAGGTCGTCGCACGAGCAACTGCGGTAGGCGTCCTGTTGGCCGCCGGTTGGCTGCTCGCCGTTCTCTTCGGAATGCTCACCTCCGCCCCTGCGGCGGCGGACACCTCTCACGTCGCAGCCGGGCCCATCACGGGCGATTTCCCCACGGCAGGCGACACCGCGGCGGCGTCGGACAACGCCGAAGCGATGGCAGGCCTCAAGGTCGACGGGCTTACGAGCCAGTCGACCCCCGGCATGCCCGCACCTTCATCTGCCTCCAAAAACCTGGGTGCCAATGGTCTGGCGCCCAACTTCGGAGGTGCTGGCCCCTTCGGGCCTGGCATGGGGGACGTCGAGAGGTCGGCGTACGATCCTCGGCTGACGGCACAGCGCGCCCCGCTGGCGTGCGTGCTGCCCCCCGTCGTCCGCACAGCGGCGGACGACCCTTCTTTCTCACCCGACTGACGAACGCGTCGAGAGTCCGGCCGCAGTAGCGCCGGCGGCGGAGCGTGGGCTGAATCCCCTCCGTGAGCGAGTCAGTCGTTCTTCCGTGGTTCGCGACCGAGATCTCCGTTGTGCGGCCCTCCCCAGTGCCGGGAGGGCGCTTGATCCGGGCTGCCCGCGAACCGTCAGGTATTCCCCCTAAAGAACCACTAGGAGCATTCATTATGCGTACGTGGGCTAAGGCATCTGCCCCGGCGGCCCTGCTCGCCGTAGCGGTGATGTCCTTCGGCGGCGGTACGGCCGTCGCAGACACCTCCGGCAACTCATCCGTGGGCGGTGGCAACCAGGTCAACCTGCCTGTCTCCCTCCCGATCGACATCAGCGGCAACTCCGTCGGCGCGCTCGGCTCGTCCAGCGCCGGTTCGCAGGGCGGCGCCAGCGTCGAGAACCACGGCGGCGAGGGCATCAGGAACAGGACCTCGGGCGACAGTAGCGTCCTGGGCGGCAACCAGGTCAACGCGCCCATCAGCGCACCGATCAACGCCTGCGGCAACGCCGTGTCCCTGTTCGGCAACGCGGACGCGGGCTGCAAGGGCGGCGCCACGGTCAAGAACACCGGCAAGGGCGGCGCGGGCGGCAACAGGACCTCCGGTGACAGCAGCGTCCTCGGCGGCAACCAGGTCACGGCGCCGATCACCGCGCCCATCAACGCCTGCGGCAACGCGCTGGCGATCTTCGGCAACGCGACCGCCGGGTGCAAGGGCGGCGCGTCGGTCAAGAACACCGGCAAGGGCGCCGGCGGCAACACCACGTCGGGCCGCAGCTCGGTCCTCGGCGGCAACCAGGCGGTCGCGCCGATCAGCGCCCCGATCAACATCTGCGGCAACGCGGTCGCGGTGCTCGGCAACGCGTTCGCGGGCTGCAAGGGCGGCTCGTCCGTCGAGAACGGCGGTCACAAGCCTCGCCCGAACTACCACAGCGCGCCGCGTCACCGGGGCTCGACGGGCAACGACACCGACGGCCGGTTCGGCGTCGGCAGCGGAAACCAGATGATCGCGCCGGTCAGCCTGCCGATCACCGCCTGCGGCAACGCGGTGGGCAACGCGCCCGCCGGGTGCAAGGGCGGCGCCACCGTCGAGAACACCGCCGCCGGGTCGGGTGCGGGCGGCAACCGTACGTCGGGGCAGTCCGGTGTGCTCGCCGGCAACCAGGCGATCGCGCCGATCACCGCGCCGATCGACGTGTGCGGTAACGCGATCGCGGTGCTCGGCAACGCGTTCGCCGGGTGCAAGGGCGGTGCGTCGGTCAAGAACGGCGGCCAGGGCGCGGGCGGCAACGTCACGAACGGGCGTTCGGGGGTCGGCGCCGGTAACCAGGTCGTGGCTCCGATCACCGCGCCGATCAACGCCTGCGGCAACGCCGTGGCTGCGCTCGGACTGTCCGAGGCCCACTGCAGCGGCGGCGCCGGCGCCAACCCGCACGGCGGCGTCGGTGGCGGCGGCAACCACACGTCGGGGCAGTCCGGTGTGCTCGCGGGCAACCAGGTGATCGCGCCGATCACCGCGCCCGTGAACGTGTGCGGCAACGCCGTCGCCGTCCTCGGTGACGCGGCCGCCGGGTGCCTCGGTGGCGCGCACGTCGGCCGGCCGGTCAACCACCACAGCGCTTTCGACCACTTCGCGCAGCCGCGCAAGGGGAGCGTCGCGAAGTCCACCGGCGTACTGCCCGCGCTGCCGGTTCCCGGCCTGTCGAGTCTGCAGGGCGCCACGGGGATCACCGAGCACATGCGCAGCGGTGGCGGCGGTGGTGGCAGCCTGCCTCCGCTGCCCGTGGTGGGCGATGTGTCCCAGACGCTCGGCCTGCCCGCGCTGCCGGGTCTGCCCGGTCTGCCCGGTCAGCCGTCCCGGCCCGCCGTGAAGCCCAGCAAGCCGGTCAAGCCCGCCAAGCCGGTCAAGCCCGGCCAGGGCAAGATGCGCACCGCCGCCGTCACCCCTCCCGGAAGCGGCAGCCCGCTGTCGGCGCTGGGCCCGCTGAGCGACCTGGCGGCCGGTACCCCGGTCGGTGGCGCGCTCACGTCCACGGCCGGGTCGCTACCGGTGGCGGATCTGGCGGCCGGTACTCCGGTCGGCGAGGCGCTCACGTCCGCGCCTGGATCGTTGCCGGTGGCGGATCTGGCGGCGGGCACTCCGGTGGGCGGCGCGCTGACGTCCGCGACCGAGGCCCTGCCGGTGGCGGATCTGGCGGCCGGCACCCCGGTCGGCGGGGCGCTCACGTCCGCGACCGAGGCCCTGCCGGTGGGCAGCCTGGGGCTGATGAGCGCCGAGACGCCCGCCGGGGTCACGGGGATGAACTCGACCTCGCTGTTCGCCCTGGTGCTCGGCGGAATGTTCGCGGCGTCGACGACGCTGTTCGCCGCTACGCGCCGCTTCCGGCTGGGCCGGAAGTAACCGATACGGCCGCCTCTCACAGCCGGTGAGCAGGTAGCGACAGACGCTTTGCCCGTTCCGGGGGGCGCGGCCCCGGGACGGGCAAAGCCATGTGCAACGAGTCTTTACGGCAAAGCCCCCCAACCCGCCGCCCACCGCCCCCGGCACCGGCCGAGCCCGGCGCCACCCGCCGTACCGGCGACTCGCCGTGACGACGCCCTGTTGCCCACCCGAGGTTGCCCACCCGAGCGTGTCGAATCCCACAGACCTCGCCAAGCTCCGGGCGAATGTCCAGAATGGGACAGGGAATGGGAGCAAGGGTGAGGACGGTTGCATGGGGGTCAGTTTCTGAGCGTGCTGCGTACTCGTATGATCTTGCGGCGCAGCCGTACCCGACGACTACCGTCCGGGTACAGGCGCACGAGGGAGAGCTCCCACTGGCCGTACTCAGCGTGCTCTGTCAGCAGCTGACGTGCGGCTTCACGGGAGATGCCACGCGGAATGAAGATATCCAAGTAGGAGTAGTCGGGCACAACGATTAGTCTCCAGGGTGAGTCAGGGCGCGTGGGCGCTCGTCGAGCCTTATTCTGCGTGCTTGTGGGTGGACCCGAAAGCCAGTGGGTAACCCGGGGGAAGGAAAAACCCGCATTCCGGGTTACCTTGCAGATCTGTGCCGGATTCCGGCAGGGGGAAGCGCGAACGAACAGCGAGGTAGGAAGCAGCGTGCCAGCCAACAACGGCAACGCCGGCGGAACACGCCTGGTGATCGTCGAGTCGCCCGCCAAGGCGAAGACGATCGAGAAGTACCTCGGCGGCGGATACATTGTCGCGTCCAGCATCGGTCACATCCGTGACCTGCCGGAGCGTGCCGACGACATCCCCGAGAAGTACAAGGGGGAGTCGTGGGCGCGGCTCGGCGTGAACGTGGAGCAGGGCTTCGAGCCGCTGTACGTTGTGAACGTCGACAAGAAGGCGCAGGTCAACAAGCTGCGTCAGCTGTTGAAGGATGCCGACGAGCTGTATCTCGCCACTGACGAGGACCGCGAGGGCGAGGCCATCGCGTGGCATCTGCGCGAGGTGCTGAAGCCGAAGGTGCCCGTCCACCGGATGGTCTTCCACGAGATCACCCCGCAGGCGATCCGGGAGGCGGTGGCCAACCCGCGCGATCTGAACCTGCGCCTGGTCGACGCCCAGGAGACGCGGCGGATCCTGGACCGGCTGTACGGGTACGAGGTCAGCCCGGTGCTGTGGAAGAAGGTGAAGCCGCGCCTGTCCGCCGGACGGGTGCAGTCGGTGGCGACGCGACTGGTGGTGGAGCGCGAGCGCGACCGGATGGCGTTCACGGTCGCCAACTACTGGGACCTTTCCGCGCTTTTCGACACAGGCAAGGCCGAGGAGCGTCCGCGTGACTTCACCGCGACGCTGACCTCGGTCGACGGCAAGCGGGTCGCGCAGGGCCGCGACTTCTCCAGCGACGGCCGGTTGAAGAGCGCCGGCGTGCTGCATCTGTCGGAGTCCGCGGCCACCGAACTGGCGGGACGGTTGCGGGGCAGTTCGTTCGCGGTGCGCTCGGTGGAGCGCAAGCCGTACACGCGCAAGCCGTACGCGCCGTTCCGGACGACCACATTGCAGCAGGAGGCCAGCCGAAAGCTGGGCTTCTCGGCGAAGCACACGATGCAGGTCGCGCAGCGCCTGTACGAGAACGGCTTCATCACCTATATGCGTACGGACAGCATCACGCTGTCCGAGACCGCCATCGCGGCCGCGCGTTCGCAGGCCATCAAGCTGTACGGCGCCGCCTACGTCCCCGACAAGCCGCGCGTCTACTCCAGCAAGGTGAAGAACGCCCAGGAGGCGCACGAGGCGATCCGCCCGTCGGGTGAGGAGTTCCGCACCCCGGGCGAAACCGGGCTGAGCGGCGACCAGTTCCGGCTGTACGAGCTGATCTGGCAGCGTACGGTCTCCTCCCAGATGAAGGACGCGGTCGGCGAGTCGGTCAGCGTCAAGGTCGCCGGTGCGTCGGCGTCCGGTGAGGACGTGGAGTTCAGCGCCTCCGGCCGCACGATCACCTTCCACGGCTTCCTCAAGGCGTACGTGGAGGGGGCGGACGACCCCGCGACCGACCGCGACGACTCGGAGAAGCGCCTGCCGAACGTGGCCGAGGGCGACGCGCTGGCGCTGAGCAACCTCGACGTGGCCGCCCACGCGACCAAGCCGCCGGCGCGCTACACGGAGGCGACGCTGGTCAAGGAGCTGGAGGAGCGGGAGATCGGGCGTCCTTCGACGTACGCCTCGATCATCGGCACGATCCTCGACCGGGGGTACGTCTTCAAGAAGGGCACGGCGCTGGTGCCGTCGTTCCTGGCGTTCGCCGTGGTCAACCTGCTGGAGCGGCATTTCGGCAACCTGGTCGACTACGACTTCACGGCCGACATGGAGAAGGTGCTCGACGACATCGCCAACGACCGGGCCGAGCGGGTGCCCGAGTTGCAGCGCTTCTACTACGGCGCGGACGGTGACGAGGGCCTGAAGGAGATGGTCACCGACCTCGGGGAGATCGACGCCAAGGAGATCAGCTCGTTCCCGATCAGGGGCAGCGACATCGTGATCCGGGTCGGCCGTTACGGGCCGTATCTGGACCGCGAGGGCGCCCGGGTGAACATCCCGGAGGACATGACGCCGGACGAACTGACCTCGGAGAAGGCCGAGGAACTGTTCTCGCGGCCGACGGGCGACCGCGAGCTGGGCCATGACCCGGTCACCGGGAACATGATCGTCGCCAAGGACGGGCGGTTCGGGCCGTACGTCACGGAGGTCCTGCCCGCCCCGGCGGCGGAGGACGAGGCCCCCAAGAAGCGGACCAAGAAGGCGGATGCCCCCAAGCCGCGCACGAGCTCGCTGTTCAAGACGATGACGCTCGACACGATCACGCTGGAGGACGCGCTCAAGCTGCTGTCGATCCCCCGGGTGATCGGCGAGCTGGAGGGCGAGCAGGTCGCGGCCTACAACGGGAAGTTCGGGCCGTACCTGAAGAAGGGTACGGACTCCCGTTCGCTCGCCTCGGAGGACGAGCTGTTCACGGTCACGATCGAGCAGGCCAAGGAGCTGTTCGCGCAGCCGAAGCAGCGCGGCAGGGGCCGGGCGGCGGCTCAGGCGCCGCTGCGTGAGCTGGGCGCGGACCCGGTCTCCAAGCAGCCGATCGTGGTCAAGGAAGGACGATTCGGTCCGTACGTCACAGACGGCGAGACCAACGCGTCCCTCCGCAAGGACGACACCGTCGAGGCCATCACCACGGAACGGGCCGCAGAGTTGCTCGCCGAGCGGCGTGAGCGGGCTCCGGCCAAGAAGAAGACGACCACCCGCAAGGCGCCCGCCAAGCGGGCTCCGGCGAAAAAGCCGGCCACCAAGTCCTGAGAACCCTCTCAGGGTTCGCCGCATAGCATGGCGCCGTGGCATTCGTCGTAATGATGGTGGCCGTGGTCGTCGCGGTGCACTACTACATGTGGCAGCGCCTGGTGAAGGCGACGACGGCGCGGGGGAGCCGGGCTCGGGGGGTGCTCACTTGGGCACTCGCCGGGCTCGGCCTGTTGGTGATGGTGACGTTCGTGAGCTCGCGGTTGATGGCCGGGGCGGGCTGGGCGGCGTGGCCGGGTTACATCTGGTTCGGGATGATGTTCTACCTGGCCGTGATCTTGGTGGTCCTGGAGATCCCGCGCGCGGTGTGGAGTCTGGTGTGGCGCAAACGTGCCGCGAGATCCGTTACGCGTACGGCTGACCCGGTGGCGGTGAAGGTCGGCGCGGCCGAGAGCGGAGCCGACACGAACGTCGTGGAGGCCGCGGCTGCCGTGAAGGTCACGGACATCGCGGGGGACACGAAGGTCGTAGAGGTCGCGGACATCGTGGACATCGCGCGGGACACGGAGGTCGCGGGCGTCGCGCCGGACGCGAAGGTCGGGGGCGCGTCCGATCCGGGGGAGATGAGCAGGCGGTTGTTCATCGGGCGGACGACCGCCCTCGTGGCGGGCGTGGGGGCGATGGGCACGGTGGGTTACGGTATGACCACCGCGCTGGGGCCGCCGGTGATCGAGCCGGTGAAGGTGGTGTTGCCGAAGCTGGACCCGAGGCTGAAGGGGCTGCGGTTCGCGGTGGTGAGCGACATCCACCTGGGGCCGCTGACCGGTATCGGGCACGCGCAGCGCATCACCCGGATGATCAACGAGCTTGAGGCCGACGTGGTGGCGATCGTGGGGGACATGGTCGACGGCACGGTCGCCGAACTCGGCAGGCTGGCGAAGCCGCTGGGCAGCCTCGAATCCCGATATGGCGCCTTTTTCGTGACCGGTAATCACGAGTACTACACCGCCAACGGGCCGGAGGAGTGGATCCAGGAACTGGACCGGCTCGGCATCCGCTCGCTTCGCAACGAACGCGTCGAGATCGCCCACCAGGGCGCGGTTCTCGACCTGGCGGGGGTCAACGACGTCATCGGCGCCCAGCAGAACGACGGGCCGGACTTCGAGAAGGCGCTCGGCGGGCGAGAGGCCGGTCGTTCCACGGTGCTGCTCGCACACCAGCCCGTCCAGGTGGACAAGGCCGCGGAGTACGACGTCGACCTGCAGTTGTCCGGTCACACGCACGGTGGGCAGATCGTGCCGTTCAACCTGGCCGTCCCGTTGCAGCAGCCGGTCGTGTCGGGGCTCGCCACCGTGAAGGGCACGCAGGTGTACGTCACGCGGGGCGCGGGTTTCTGGGGGCCGCCGATCAGGGTGGGGGCGCCGCCGGAGATCACCCTCCTGGAACTCTCCTGACCTCGCCACTGCGGACGGCGACCTCGGCGTGGGGGTCGCCGGAGATCACCCTGCTGGAACTTTCCTAACTCCCTGACACCGACGCCCTCCCGCGCGTAGTATCCAATCGGATACTCGATCGGGAGGGCTGATCGTGAAGACCTCGGTGCCTGACGTCCGGTTCTGGGCCGAGCAGGGCGGCCTGCTGCTCAGAGGCGCGCGGGAGGCGGCCAGCCTCAACCAGGCCGAACTCGCCGACGCCTGCGGCACCTCGCGTACGACGCTGTCGGCGTACGAACACGGGCGCAAGTCGCCCACGCTGGAGACGGCGGGCCGCATTCTCGACGCGGCCGGATTCCGGCTGGCGCTGGAACCGAAGGTGGAGTTCACCGCGCATCCCGACGGCTTCTGGGTGCCCGACCGGCTGCCCAGGCTCAGGGTGGAGGTGGCGCTGGGGCGGGCGGAGTTCCCGGCCGGCCACTGGTGGAACCTCGCCGACCGCGCCGACCGGCAGGCGGCCTACAGCGCGGTGCTGTGCGACGGCTCGCCGGGAGACATCACGCGGTGTGTGGACGGCGTGCTGCTGGCCGAGCTCTGGGCGGAACTCTCCCTGCCGCCGCCGGTGCAGGCCGCGTGGGAGCCCCTGATGGGTCACGGCGAAGCCTGGGAACCGCCACCCGCCGCAGGTGGCGGGGGGCCTCCAGGGCCACGCTCCTCCTCTGGCCGCACCCGTCCCGAACGCACCACGTGACCGTTCCTATACCGAGGGATTGGAAGAATCGGTGTGCACCCCCTGACGGACGTAATAATCTCGGCCCGAGCCGCCGATGTACCCGGCGACTCTTGCCACTTCCCATGCCCGGCGACCCCCTGGATACGCTGACACTATGACCGCCCCTGGCCGACGCAACCCAGCGCATGTGCTGGCTATCGCGCCATTCCGTAGGTTGTGGATGGCCATGTCGGTCTGCAGCCTCGGCGACTGGCTCAACATCCTCGCCCTCACCGCCATCGCGGGTAACCTCAACCAGGGCAACCTGTCCATGCAGTTCCTCGCCGTCGGTGGGGTGTTCGCCGCCAAGATGCTGCCCGCGATCCTGCTGGGCCCGCTGGCGGGGGCGTTCGCCGACCGGTTCGACCGGCGGCTGACGATGGTGGTCGCCGACCTCACCCGGTTCGCGGTCGTGCTGTCGATCGTGTTCATCGGCAGCTACCAGTGGCTGATCATCGCCACCCTGCTGGTCGAGTGCGTCAACCTGTTCTGGGTGCCCGCCAAGGACGCGACGGTGCCCAACCTGGTCCCGAAGGACCGGCTGGAGCAGGCCAACCAGCTCAACCTGCTGGTGGCCTACGGCACCGCCCCGATCGCGGCACTGCTGTTCGCGGTGCTGTCGGTGATCGGCGACCTGTTGCACAACCTGCTGCCGTTCCTGGCGTCGGTGCCGACGACCGACCTGGCACTGGTGATCAACTCCCTGGCGTACATCGCCTCCGCCGTGATGATCTTCACGTTGCGCGGCATGCCGAGGCACGCGGGCACGACCTCGGCGCCCTCGGTCGTCAAGCAGATCGTCGAAGGCTGGCGCTACATCGGCGCCAACCGCCTGGTGCGCGGGCTGGTCATCGGCATGCTCGGCGCCTTCGCGGCGGGCGGCGCGGTGGTGGGCGTGGCCAAGGTGTACGTCGAGATCCTGCAGGGCGGCGACGCCGCCTACGGCATGGTGTTCGGCGCGGTCTTCGTCGGCATGGCGATCGGCCTGTTCTTCGGCCCGAGGCTGCTCGGCGGACTGTCGAGACGGCGGCTGTTCGGGTTGTCGATCGTGGCGGCCGGGCTGGTGCTCGTGGCGATCGCGATCGTCCACAACCTGGTGATCGTGGTCATGCTGACCGTGGCGCTGGGCGCGTGTGCGGGCGTCGCGTGGATCATCGGCTACACACTGATCGGCCTGGAGGTCGAGGACTCCGTCCGGGGCCGCACGTTCTCCTTCCTGCAGTCGATGGCCCGGGTGACGCTGCTGCTCGTGGTGGCGGTGGCCAGCCCGCTGGCGGCGCTGTTCGGGCGGCACGAACTCAACTTCGCCGGGCTGAGCTACCTGTTCGACGGTTCCAGCCTGGTGCTCCTGCTCGGCGGGGTGCTCGCGACCGTCGTCGGCTTCCTCAGCTTCCGCCACATGGACGACAGGAAGGGCGTCAAGCTCTCCGACGACCTGGTGGCGGCGCTGCGCGGCGAGCGCTACGAGCCGCAGACCGAACAGCAGGTGGCCGGGCTGTTCATCGCCTTCGAGGGTGGCGAGGGCTCGGGCAAGACCACCCAGTCGCGGCTCACCGCGATCTGGCTGCGCGACCAGGGCTTCGACGTCGTGCAGACGCGCGAGCCCGGCTCGACCAAGATCGGCATGCGGCTGCGCGCGATCCTCCTCGACGCGGCGGAAAAGGGCCTGTCCCCCCGCTCGGAGGCGCTGTTGTACGCGGCGGACCGGGCCGAGCACGTCGAGAAGGTGATCATGCCCGCGCTGCAGCGGGGCGCGATCGTGATCACCGACCGCTACGTCGACTCCTCGCTCGCCTACCAGGGCGCCGGGCGTGCGCTGGCCCCGGAGGAGGTCGCCGAGATCAACGCCTGGGCCACCGGCGGGCTGATGCCGCACCTGACCGTGCTGATCGACACGCCGCCCGAGATCGGGCTCACCCGGCTCGGCGGGGCCGCCGACCGGATCGAGTCGGAGCCGCTGGAGTTCCACCAGAAGGTCCGCAAGGAGTTCCGCACCTTGGCGGCCCAGGCGCCCGAGCGCTACTTCGTGGTCGACGGCACGCTGACGCCCGAGGAGATCACCCGCCTGATCCAGGATCGGATGCGCGAGATCCTGCCCGACCCCGTTCCCCATGAGTCGGAGGACATCACGGGGACGATGCCGGCGATCCGCGACTAACCTTAGGGCTGTGGGCGTCTTCGATGATCTCGTCGGCCAGGAGCGGGCGGTAACCGTACTCTCGCGTGCCGCCTCGGCAGCCGCAGAGGCGGTCGCGGGCGGCAGGGGCGCGGGCATGACGCACGCGTGGCTGTTCACCGGCCCGCCCGGGACGGGCCGCGAGGAGGCGGCGCGGGCGTTCGCGGCCGCGCTGCTGTGCCCGGACGGCGGGTGCGGCCACTGCGACCCGTGCCACCAGGTGCTGATCGGCTCCCATCCCGACCTCGAACATGTCCGTCCCCAGGGGCTGTCCTACGGCGTCAAGCAGACCCGCGAGCTGATCCTGCGCGCGGCCGGGGCGCCGACGCAGGGGCGGTGGCGGGTGATCCTGTTCGAGGACGCCGACCGGGCGACCGAATCCGCCCAGAACGCCGTCCTCAAGGCCATCGAGGAGCCGCCGCCGCGCACGGTCTGGTTGCTGTGCTCGCCCGCGCCGGACGACATGATGATCACCATCCGGTCGCGGTGCCGGGTCGTCACGCTGACCACGCCGAGCGCCGCCGCCGTCGCCCACGTACTCGCCACGCGTGACAGCGTCCCGGTGCCGATGGCGCAGTTCGCCGCGCGGGCCGCGCAGGGACATGTCGGGCGGGCGCGCGCGCTGGCGCTCGACGAGGGGACGCGGGCGCGGCGCGAGGCCGTGCTGGCCATCCCCCGGTCGCTGACAGGCGTCGGTGAGTGCATCGCCGCGGCCGAACGGCTGGTCAAGACGGCCGAGGAGGAGGCGGCTGCGGCCACGGCCGCGCTCAACGAGAACGAGACCGCCGAACTGCGGAAGCTGTACGGGGAGGGGTCCACGGGCAAGGGCCTCAACCGGGGGCTGGTGCGTGGTGGGGCCGGGGCGTTGAAGGAACTGGAGGACCGGCAGAAGTCCCGGGCGACGCGCATCAAACGCGATTCACTGGACGCGGCGCTGCTGGAGCTGGTGTCGTTCTACCGCGACGTGCTCGCGATGCAGTTCGGGGCCGGGGTGGAGCTGGCCAACGACGATCTGCGCTTCGACCTGGACCAGGTGGCGAAGAGATCGACGGCGGCGGACACCCTGAAGCGGGTGGACGCGGTGCTGCAGTGCCGCGACCGCCTCGACGCGAACGTCAACCCGCAGATCGCCGTCGAAGCCCTGATGCTGTCCCTGCGCTGACACCGCCATCTTTACGACAAAGCCCCGCCGCCGCGATCTCTAACGACGAAGCCTCGCCGTAGGGCTGGAACTCTAATGTGAGGGGGTCCGCCCTGCTGGGGCTATCCCTACCTGATTTTGGGGTGCTGGCGTGATCATCGGGACGATCACGGACAGATAAGGTGAGCATGTCTCAAAACCTCCAGAGAAGGGCTAAGCAAGTTGTTTGGCGTGCAATCTTTCCGTCGTGCTATGTCACGTTCCGCCATCGTCGCCGTGGCAGGCGCGGCCTGTCTGGCCGCGACGGCCGGTAGCGCCGGAGCGATCATCAACGGCAAGGACTCCAGCGAGTCCTACCCGTTCATGGCATCGATCCCGATCTCCGCACCGATCGCCGGCCTCGAAGACGGTGTGTGCGGCGCGGCGCTGATCGATCCGCTGTGGGTGGTGACCGCGGCGCACTGCCTCAACATGGAAGTCGGATCCATTCCCGGTGGAACGGTCCGCATCGGCAGTGACCAGCGCAAGTCCGGCGGTGAGGTTCGCCGCTTCGCCCAGGCGTTCACCCACCCGAAGTTCGTTCAGAGCCGCACCGGTGGCCCCAACAAGAACGACATCGCGCTGATCCGCCTGGACCGGCCCGTTTCGGCCCAGCCGATCAAGATCGCCCCAAGGCCGGGACGGCCCGGCACCGCCACCCGGATCATCGGCTTCGGCACCACCGTCGAAGGCAAGCCGGCGGACTGGAAGATGTCCCTGCGCCTTCAGGAGCTCGACACCCGCAGAGGCGCCGCCTCCGAGTGCGGCCCCGGCTACGCGTCCAGCGCCCGTCTGTGCACGATCAGCAAGATGCCCGACGCCATGGCGTGCAACGGCGACTCCGGCTCACCGCAACTCCAGCGCGGCAAGGGCGACGAGTGGGAACTTATCGGCGTCACCTCCGGTCCCGGCGCCGCCGGTGTGCCCTGCTCCGACGGGCCGGGCCTGTACGTCAACGTGCCCGCCTACGCGGACTGGATCAGCAAGACGATCCGCCCGGCGGCCAACCCGAACGGCTGATCCCTTCCGACGCCTCACCTGATGCGGATCGGGCCCGACGCCCACGCGCCCGATCCGCCTCCCGACGTCTGGGCACCAGCCCTTACTGGCCGCCACCAGCTCCCGGTCGCCGACGACCAGCGCGGCACCGTTCGACGCCGTCGAATCGCTACTCTGCCTCCTCTTGATCAACAAGACGAGCACGCCAGGCCAGAGGAATTTGTAGCACCCGAACCACTCACAAATACGACAGAGTTGGATACGTCAGGGCGCCAGTACGCAAAGGTTCTCCTCGGGGCTCACCCACGTAGATGCGGGCGGGCCTGTGAATCTATGGCGTCGGTTCCGGAAGGCGGCCGGAGTGACCGTCAAGGTCGTTGTCTGCGGTGGCGACCACGCCCGTGGCGCGTAGGTGCCGGTCGCTCCATGTTCGGCTGTCGCGTCCTTGTCTGCGGGTGGTCGCGTTCGTGGTGGATGCGTTCGGTACGGGTGCCGGGGTGAGCGGCGTGCGGAAACGCTGGTCGTGTCGGCGCTCGGCGTACTTGGGGAGCGAGGCGATGAGCGTGCCAACCGGGCTACCTTGGCCGATATGTACTCCCCGATTGAGCCTTACGACCAAGGCATGCTCGATGTCGGTGACGGCAACCAGGTCTACTGGGAGGTGAGCGGCAATCCAGCGGGCAAGGCGGCGGTGATCGTGCACGGTGGGCCCGGGGGTGGGGCCTCGGGGAACTGGCGGCGGTATCACGACCCTGAGGCGTACCGGATCGTGCTGTTCCACCAGCGGGGGTGCGGACGCAGCACTCCGGATGCCGGGCTGCTGGAGACGGACCTGTCCGTCAACACGACCCGGCATCTCATCGCGGACATGGAGTTGCTGCGTGAGCATCTGAACATCGACACATGGCAACTGCTCGGGGTCTCGTGGGGTTCGACCCTGAGTCTGGCCTATGCGCAGCAGCATCGTGATCGGGTCAGTGAGGTGATTCTGTTCGCGGTCACGGCCAGTCGGCGCAAGGAGCTCGAATGGATCACGCGTGACGTGGGGCGGATCTTTCCGCAGGAATGGGAGCGTTTCCGCGATGCCGTACCCGTGCAGGATCGTGATGGCAACCTGGCCGCCGCCTACGCCAAGCTCCTCGCCGACCCTCGGACGCGGGACGAGGCGGCCCGCGCCTGGTGTGAGTGGGAGGAGGCGCATGTGAGTCTGGATCCTGCGTTTCGGCCCAGCTCGCGCATGCAGGACCCTGTCTTCAGGATGACGTTCGCGCGGCTGGTGACTCATTACTGGGGCAATGACTGCTTTCTGAGTGAGGAGGACGACCTGGTCGAGCGGGTGGGGCTGCTGGAGGGTATCCCCGGGGTGCTGGTGCACGGTCGGCTCGACGTGAGCGGACCGCTGGTGACGGCCTGGGAACTCCACCGGAACTGGCCGGGCAGCGAGTTGGTGGTGGTCGACGAAGGGCACGGTGGGAGCGGTATGCAGGCACACGTGGTCGCCGCGACGAACCGGTTTCGCTGAGGTCGGTGCCAGGCGGCGCCATGCCCGCGCCACAGTTTGGCTACAGGCAGGACGCCACAGCCTGACCGCAGGCACGGCGCCGCTTCCTGGCGGGTTCAGGTGTTCGCGCGTTATGCGGGCTCTGCGGGTTATGGGGTGTCGGGGCCGTACATCTTGTCGTGTTGCTGGCGTGGGGAGCAGACCGACGCCGAGGGGCAGGCGCAGCGGCGACCGCCGTCGTCCAGTCGCACGAGGACGGTGTCCGACGGGACGTTGTGGCCGACGACGGTTCCGTCGCCCTGCGGGGTGGCCACCCGGCTGCCGGTGCGCGGCATGCGGTAGCGGGTCTCGACGTACAGCGGGTGCTCGTATTTCAGGCAGCACATGAGGCGGCCGCAGGCTCCGGCGATGCGCAGGGGATTGACCGGTAGGTCCTGGTCTTTGGCCATGCGTACGGAGACGGGCTCGAAGTCCTTGAGGAAGGTGGCGCAGCACAGGTCGCGTCCGCAGGGGCCGATGCCGCCCTGGAGGCGGGCCTCGTCGCGGGGGCCGATCTGGCGGAGTTCGACGCGGGCGCGGAGGTTGCGGGCCAGGTCGCGGACGAGCGCACGGAAGTCCACCCGGTGGGGGGCGGAGAAGTAGACCGTGTAGACGTTGTCCTTGTCGAGGTAGTCGACGCCGACGATCTTCATGGGGAGGGTGTGGCGTTTGATCAGGCGTTTGCAGATGCTGCGGGCTTCGGCGCGTTGACGCTTGTTCGTCTCGTCGCGGGCCAGGTGCTCTTCGGTGGCGATTCCGGCGCAGACGGGGAGTCCGTCGATATCCTCGCTGGAGTATTGGGGGGCCCAGATGCATTCGGCCACTTCTGGGCCGGAATCGGTGGGGACGAGTACCTTGTCGCCGACTTTGGGCTCGTGACCGCCGGGGTCGAGGTAGTAGAGCCTTCCGTAGCGTGTGAAGCTCACGGCCATGATCATCCCCATGGGGTGGAGATCGCCTCCTACCAGCCTCGGCGGTGCCTACCGTAGCCACATTACGTGTGGACCCCCGGATTGCGTGAGGGCAGAACGGGAGGCAATTGGCTGGTGGCCGCTTTTCTCTTTCACCGAGGCGCTGAAGAGCCGCCGTGCCGCCTTCACCTTGTGGGTGCTGGGGCCGGGTTGGGGTGGTTCGGGTTGTGTACGGCCAAGCGGTGGTGGGTGGTCGTGGCGAAGTGTGCTGCGGGGTTGCCCTTCCCGGGGTCAAGGGGCGGCGTTGCGGTGGGCCGGGTGTGGGAAGAGTGGTGCTCGGAGAGGCCCTTTGCCGGGGACGGTGGGAGGAGGGTGGGGGTGGCTGGGCCGTGAAGGGGAGTGATGGTTGTGGGGTTTGTGCGGGACGGAGGGCAACGGTGTGGGTTCGCGGGATCGTGGCGGCGATGGTCGCGATGAGTGGTTGCGCGGCGGGCGAACGTCCGGTGGAGAGCGGGCCGAGGCGTGCGGTCGTGTGGAACGATTGCGGGGACGGGTTCGAGTGCGGGCGGCTGTCCGTGCCGCTGGATCATGGTGATCCGGGGGGCGAGCGGCTCTATCTCAGTCTTGTCCGGCTTCCTGCCACTGGGCGGAGAATCGGATCGCTTGTCATCAATCCGGGCGGTCCTGGAGGGTCCGGGGTTGAGTATGCGCGCTCGGCGCCCGCGCATTTCAGCGCTGCGGTGCGCGGGCGGTTCGACATTGTGGGATTTGATCCAAGAGGCGTGGGAGAGTCTGCCCCGATCGACTGTCTGAGCGATGAACGACTCACCACGTTTCACGCCATCGACACGACTCCGGACACCGGCGCCGAGAGGCGGGCGTATGAGCGGGCCGCACGAGGGTTCGCCGACGCGTGCCAGGAGCGTTCTGCCCGGTTGCTGCCCCACATGAGCACTATTGACAGTGCCCGCGACCTCGACCTCCTGCGCGAGGCCCTAGGCGATGCGAAGCTCACCTATCTCGGCAAGTCATACGGAACCTTCTTGGGTGCGCTGTATGCGGACATGTACCCCGGCAAGGTGCGGGCGCTGGTGCTCGACGGTGGCGTCGATCCGTCGATGTCCCGGCTCCGCCACAACGCCGAGCAGGCCGAAGGGTTCGAGCGCGCGTTCCGTGCGTACGCGGCCGACTGCCGGACGCAGGGGGAGTGCCCGGTGGGCAGCGTCGAGGCGCTTACCGGGCTGCTTCGCCGTACGGACCGGGTGCCTTTGACCAGCGACGGCGGCCGCCCTGTCACCGAGGCCCTCGCCACGCTCGGCGCACTCACCCCCCTTTACGACCGTTCCTCCTGGCCCGCGCTGACCCAAGCCCTGCGCGCCGCCCGCTCCGGCGACGGCACCCGCCTCCTGGAGAACGCCGAAAGCCTCATCGGACGCACCTCCGACGGCACCTACACCAACCAGACCGAAGCCGCCATGGCCACCACCTGCCTGGACGGTCCCCACCCTCGCGACCCCTCCGCGTACGCCGCGCCGCCCACCACACCGTTCGGCCCCTACATCAGCTGGAGCGCCCTCCCATGCGCCTACTGGCCCGCACCCCCACGCCCGATCAGGCCACTGCGCGGGCAAGGAGCGCCCCCCATCCTCGTCATCGGAACCACCCGCGACCCGGCGACACCCCATCCATGGGCCCGATCATTGGCGAACCAGCTGGCATCCGGCACCCTCCTCACATACGACGCGGACGGACATACCGCCTATGGCGGCACGTCACCCTGCGTGGACAGGTACGTGGACACGTATCTGATCTCACTGACCGCCCCGAGCGACGGAAGCACGTGTTGATCGGCGGAGCGAAGACCCCTCGACCTCCTGTAGACTTCATCACGCTGTAGGACAGCGCCGCCTTAGCTCAGTCGGCCAGAGCACTTCACTCGTAATGAAGGGGTCTCGGGTTCGAATCCCGAAGGCGGCTCGCAGTTTGACCAGGGCGTTTCCTCCTCGGAGGGGACGCCCTGATTCGTTGCCGGGTCTCACTTTGGGTCTCATTCCGTCCCAGAGCGTATGGCCCATCCGCTGCATGCCGTCCTCGGCCATCGGCGAGGCGACGTGCGTGTGCCTTGCGTCAGCCGGATATTCGAGTGCCCCAATATCTCCGGCACCGTCCGGACGTGCACTCTCTGCTCGATGAGCAACGTGCCCGCCGTATGTCGAGCGTCGTGCACCCGCGCGTCACGCACCTCCGGCTTGCTGAGCAGTTCCTTCCAGTCGTCGCGCGGGTCGATAGCGCCATCGAGTCGGTCAACGCCCGCATCTGTCGGGCGGTCAAGGCCCGCGGCGACTTTCCGAACGAGCAGGCCGCGCTCAAGTGCGTCTACATGGCCATACGGGTGCGCGTCGCCCAGGACTGCACCAACGGCATCCGTGATCGCCACCCAGCTCACCAACATCGAACTCGACTTCAAGGAAGGCCGGTTCACCGGCACGTGGCTACAGGTCGGCGGCGAGAAGTTCACCCAGCCGCCCAAACGTGAGCACGTCTACGCGCACCGGCCGTGCTGGGACGGTCGCTACCGTGCCCGAGTGCCGATGGCGGGGGCCTTCGACAGCGGTGAGGAGTTCCGCGCGACCGACGAGCAGGCGGCCAACGTCACCTGCAAGGACGCCGTCGACATCTCCGACTAGTGGCCCGTCCCGGAACGTTGACCCGGTAATTGATCTCAGCCAGTGAACCCGGCAGGCTGGCTGCCTCCGAAAGCTGGGAGGTAGTCGTGGCTCGTCCACCGAATGTGTTCGTCCGGCCCCTGTCGATGGAGGAGGGCCGGAAGATCCAGCGCATCACCCGGACCGCGAAGGACCCGGTCAAACTGCGCCGGGCAATCGTGGTGATGATGTCGGGGCAAGGCCAGAGCGTGCCGGACATCACCTCGTTGATGCAGGTCGGCGAGGATTACGTGCGTGACGTCATCCACGCCTTCAACGAGCGGGGGTTCGACGCGCTGGACCCAAAATGGAGCGGGGGCCGTCCACGAGCGATCAGTGAGAGAGTGCGTGAGCACATCTGCCTGATCGCCCGGACGGTCCCCGCCGAGTGGGGCATCACCGGACACTCCACCTGGAGCCTGCGCACCCTGGCCGAACACCTCCTCGCCCGCGGAGTGGTGGACGCCCTCAGCCGCGAGCATCTACGGCGCATCCTGCGCGAGGGCGGTGTGAGCTGGCAGACCACCACCACGTGGAAGGCGTCCGACGACCCGCACTTCATCGACAAGATGCGGCGGGTGCTGGAGTTGTACGACCAGCGGCCCGCCGACGGGAGAGTGATCTGCGTCGATGAGTTCGGCCCGTTGAACCTGCTGCCCCGAAAGGGCAAGCGGTGGCGGCCGGCCGGAAGCCCGGCCCGGTTACGGGCCACCTACAACCGCTACTTCGGCGTCATGCACATGATCGCCGCGCTGGATCTGGCCACCGGCAGGCTCTACTACCGCATCCGCCGGCGCAAGCGGTGGCGGGAGTTTCTGTCCTTCCTCAAGACGCTGCGTTCGCGGTGGCCCGGTCAGAGGCTGTACGTGATCATGGACAACTACTCGCCGCACAAGCATCCCCGGGTCCGGGCCTGGGCCGCCGACAACGACGTCGAGCTGGTGTTCCTACCGACCTACGGCTCGTGGCTGAACTGGATCGAGTCCGAGTTCGCCGCGTTGCGCTACTACGCCCTGAACGGCACCGATCACCGCACCCATGACGAGCAGAACGCGGCGATCGGTGGCTACGTCCGCTGGCGCAACGCCCGGGCACGACCGAAGATCAGCTTCGCCGCCAGCTCACCGATCCGAAGCTGGACCAGTTACCCGGCCAAGGTTGCGTGACGGGCCACTAGAGCCGCTACCACCTGCGGCGCCGACTGCTGGCCGCCTGGAATCTGGCCTCGCCGTCCGGGTCGCCGCCGAACCGGCATTGCACACTCGGCGCGGGATCGGCTCCCGACAGCCCACGACATCGCCGTCTCAGAGGCCGCGCGCGTGATGTACACGGGTGGCGTGGCGAAGTCCGGGTCGTCGCCCGGCCAGCCCCCCCAACTGTCGCCCCACCAAGCCACGCTCCACACGCGGTTCCCGGCTCAGCCCCAGTCACGGCGGTGCCTGAGCCCCTGTGGGTGCGGCGACGCTGAACAAACCGGTGGTAGCGCATGCTTCTCAGCCACGCATCCGCTGCGCGGCGCCGTCGAGGGCGGGGAGGTACGTGTTTGTGACCTTCAGAGGGCCGGATTCTCCGTACCGTCGGGTTCATGGCTGACAAGACCTACAGATCCGCAGGTTGGGCACCGCGACAGTCACCCCCTGTGACCTGCGATAGCGCTCCACCTTGCCCCTGGTGACACGGATCCGAGCACCGGGCCTGATTGAGTGATCTGTCTTCGCTTGTGCGGGCAGTTCTGTTGGGCCTTCCGATGTCCGGCCTGACGGCGACAACGAATCCATCACGTAAAGTTACTAGGCGCTCTCTTGACGTTACTGTGTGTGACGATCAAGGTGGGAGGGACAACCTCGGGGGTCATCAGGGCATCACGACCCGGCTGGCGCCCGACCAACCCGCTCAAGGAGTTCCATGCACCACCTTCGCGCCCGCCTGGCCGCCCCGCTGACCGCCCTCGCGGCAATCGCCGGCCTCACCCTCGCGGCCCCCACCGCCCACGCCGCTGGGACCATCACCTGCGACACCTCAGGCACCATGTACTTCAAGCCAGGCGTCCAGGTCGTCCCCCTCAAGCAGGACATCGAGATCCGCGGTGCCAACGGCTCCTGTCGGGACTCCACCGACCTGGGCATCGAGGCGGCAAAACTCACCGCCAACTTCAGCGGCGTCTGGCTCACCTGCGAACTCGGCGGCGGCGGCACCGGCCACGGAACGGGCGTCATCGAGTGGAGCCTGAGCGACGGCAGCCGAGCCCGCAGCCGACTCGACCTGACCTTCGAGAGCAACTTCGCCAGCGAGGTGACCATCTCGGGCCAGGTCATCGGCGGCCCGCTCGATGGCGCGAAGTACACCTCCCACCTCAGCGCCGACCTGCTCAGGGGCGGCCTCAAGTGCACCGCCGGCGCGCTGTTCGGCGGTGCCAAGAGCATCGGCTACGACGGCAGCCTCACCGTCGGCTGAACCCCGCCCCACCCTTCAGGCGCGCCGTCTGAGACCGTATCGGGGCCATCTGCCCCGATACGGCTCTGATAACGGCGTTGTCGGGAGTGATCGTTAATGTCTCCGGCATGAGCCGGACCTGCAGTCCTCGCTACCCGTGGGTTGAGTTCCTGAAGGTCATGTCAGCCCGACATCAGTCTCTTCGTGCGCCTGCGGTGCCGTTGGGAGCGACCGAGGCGGAGATCGCGCGCCTTGAGGGGCGGCTCGGACGGCGTCTGCCGCCGAGCTATCGGGAGTTTCTCGCGGTGGCCAACGGGTGGAAGGGGACCGCCATGATCCTGCTGCTGCACTCGTGTCAGCTTGGCTGGACTCGGGACCTCGATCCGGAACTCTGCGAGAGTTGGGCGCCGGACGGAGTCCACCCGACCGTCCCAGACGAGCAGTACTTCGTCTACGGTCCCGAGCAGGACTGCATTCACGCGCGGGACGAGTACATACCCGACACCCTCCGCGTCGGCAGGTATGTCGAGGGCCAGACCCTCATGCTCAACCCTCACGTCGTCACCCTCGATGGCGAGTGGGAGACATGGGATTTCAGCATCGATTACCCCGGCGCCCACCGCTACCGATCGTTCTGGGAGTTCATGAGATCCCGCTTCGGCAAGGCGGCTTTCCCAAGCTAGCGACCTCGCCGCTTTCTGAATGCGGCCAGACCAGTCTCAACGGCCGGAACGGCGAGGTTCTCGGTGTGCGTTCGGCGCCGGGGCTGGGTTGGTTCTCGCAGGTGTTTGGCCAGGTCATGTGCCCATCCAGCTTGTCCCGCAACGTCAACACAACCTGACGGCACCGGCGCAGATGTAGAGGACGTCTCGCCGCGTTGCTGAACGAGTCGTCCCCGTCTCTGCTTGGCACGCATCAACTGCCGTCAGTGGTCTGGGTGTGGCGTTCTCGGTTGGCGCGGAGCGGGTTCCGGTGCCTGCGCGGGCATGTCGATGTGATCCAAATCACATATTGAGGTCATCCGGGGTGTCCCGCTACCTCCAATGATCTGTTGACCGGGAATCATGCCGCGAGTCAGTAGGCGTTCTTGACTGCCTGTATCAGGTAAGTGACCCTCCCCGTTCTTGACCGATCTTCGATCGTCGATCAGATTCCGGGTTGATCGTCTTTATGTCCGCTTAACACGCTTCGGCCCCTCCAAGTCCGGGGTCTGCGTCAGCGTGCCTTGAAGGGGTTCGGTATGCGGGTTCGGGTGTGGTTGGCGTCTTTGATGGCGGGCTTGGTCGCGGTGTTGATCCTGTCCATGGCGGATGTGCCGGAGGGTCTGACAGCCCGTGCTGCGGCGGCGACGGCCCCTGAGCGGTCGGTGGAGTCCAGGCCGGTCCCGGTGAAGAAGACGGTCAAGGGCGCGGAGGAGACGGCACCGAAGCCGGTCAGGCGGCAGCCGGTGTGGCCGAAGACGGGCCGCGTCGAGGTGGACCTGCCGGCCTCGGGCAAACCTGCCGCGGCCGACGGTCTGCCTGTCAAGGTGAGCCGGGTCGAGGGCGCCGGGGTGGGCAAGGTGTGGGTGGAGACCTTGCCGGCACAGACGGTGAAGGCGTTGGGCGGTGTCGGCGTGGCCGCGCGGGTGACGCGTTCCGACGGGGGTACGGCACCGGCGAGGGTGCGGGCGGAGTTCTCCTATGCGGGCTTCCGTGATGCTTTCGGCGGTGACTTCGCGGGCCGTCTGCGGTTGCTGCGGGTGCCCGCGTGTGCGATCGAGGTGCCCCGCCCTCGGACGTGTGTGATCGAGCCAGAGGTGGTCAAGGCGTCCAACGATCTGGTGGCGGGGCGACTGGTCGCCGAGGTGGAGACGGCCGGCGCTGCCCAGGGCGCGGCCGGGGCGCCGCAGGAGAAGCAGGGTGTCAAGTCGCAGTCCGGCCAGGAGAACAAGGACCGCAAGGACCGTAAGGAGAACGCGGCCAAGGGGGCGGAGGCCGCGCGGGCGGAGCAGTCGGCGGCGGGTTCGGTGTATGTGCTGGCCGCCGGGCTGACCGGGCCGAGCGGGAACTTCGGCGCCACCGACCTGAAGCCGTCGGGCACCTGGCAGGCGGGGACGTCGGGCGGCGGGTTCGACTACAACCTGCCGTTGCCGGAGGCACCGTCGGCGGCCGGCGGCGGCCCGGACCTGTCGCTGCAGTACGACGCCTCCTCGGTGGACGGGCAAGGGCGGTGGACCAACAACCAGTCCGGCGTGATCGGCGTGGGCTGGGACCTGAGCGCGGGCTTCATCGAGCGCCGTTACCGCCGCTGCGCCGTGGACAACTTCTACGACCCGAACACGGCGGCGCTGGTCTGGACGGCCGACGAGCGCGGCATCTCGGGCCGGGCGTTGTGCTGGGAGTCGCCGGACGAGACCGACGGCGACGCCTCCACCAGTGACCGGGCGCAGTCGGAGCTGGTGCTGTCGGCGGGCGGCCGGTCGGCGCAGATCGTCAAGGACCGCACGTCGGGCGGGTGGAAGACCGTCCCGGACTTCGGCTGGCGGATCGAGCAGCAGGCCGGCGGCGCGGACGGGCACCCGTACTGGAGGATCACCGACCAGCGGGGGCAGGTCTGGCGGTTCGGCTCGAACCGGGACGCGCAGTGGCAGGTGCCGTACGTCGGCAACGAGCCGGGCGAACCCTGCTACGACCGCTACCTCAACGACATGATCCCGCCCACCTGCACGGGGGTGTGGCGGTGGAACCTGGACCAGGAGTCCGACCGCAACGAGAACGTGATCGACTACACCTACCAGCGGGAGAACAACTACTTCTGCCTGCCGTCGTGCGTCCACGAGACGTTCAAGGTGCTGCCCTACGATCGGGGCGGTTTCCTGGAGTCGGTGCAGTGGGGGCACAACTCGCAGGTCGCGGGGAGTGTGCCGACCGCGCGTACGGTGTTCGGCACCGGGACGCGCGACGGCGGCGACGTGCCGACCGACCTGCACTGCACGCAGGCCGTGGGCTGCACGAACAGCGCGGTCGCGTTCTACTCCACGCGCAGAATCACCTCGATGGTGACGCAGGCGGTCAATCCGGCGGGCGGCTGGGATCCGGTGGACCGGCTCGACCTGCGGCATTCGTGGATCCACCAGCGCACCGACTCCGGCCCGCCGGACGACCCGGTGATGTGGCTGGACACCGTACAGCAGACCGGTCTGGCCGGTGGGACGCCGGTGACGCTGCCGCCGCTGGACTTCGACGCGGTGATGCTGGCCGGGAAGATGGACCACGACAACATGTCGGACTGGGCGGGCCAGGTGTCGTGGCGGATGGTGCCGCGCATCGCCGCGATCGGCAACGGCATGGGCGGCCGTACCGAGGTCACCTACGGGCAGGCCGATCCGTGCGGCGGCGGCCGGGGCCGGGACGGCTCCAACTACCTGGCCGACAAGGTGGGCGACTGCTACGAGATCGACCAGGGCAGCGACCCGGGTACCGGTTACGTGTCATGGACCCGCTACTACAAGCAGCTCGCCGTCAAGGTGGTCGAGCGCGACATGGTCGGCGGCTCGCCCGACCTGGTCTCCGCCTACGAGTTCCTGGGCAGCCCGCGCTGGACGAACCCGATCCAGTTCGCCGAGCCGAACCAGGCGCCGCCCGCCTCCGACTGGCGCGGCTACGGCCAGGTGCGCACCGTCGAGGGCGCGGGCACCGACCCGTCGAAGTACACGGTCACCTCCCGCACGTTCCTGCGCGGGACCGGTGAGACGGTCGCCTCCTTCGAGGGCGGCACCGTCGTCGACGTCCCCATTCTGCAGGGGAACGTGCTGCAGGAGCAGGCGTGGAAGATGACCGCGCTGAGCCCGCGCGCCTACGGCGAGGTGTCCTCGACGCGGTACGAGTACACGGTGCAGTCCACCGGCAACGGGCCGGGGACGATGGATCCGGCGCTGGTGTTACGCACCCGGGAGCGGTCGCGGGAGGCGGTGACCGGCGGCACCTGGCGCTACACCGACGAGCGGATCGCCTACAACGCCGACGGCCTGCCGGTCCGGGTCAACGACCACGGCCAGGACGGCGTCGCCGACGACAACACCTGCACCGCCACCAGCTATGCGCGCAACACCGACCCCGGCCAGCACCTGGTCGACTTCCCCTCGATCGTGGAGGAGCGCGCGGGCGACGACTGCGCGGCCGGGACGCTGATCGGCAGGAGCGTCACGCTGTACGACGCGGGCGCCGATCCGGCCGCGAACAAGCCGAGCGACGGCAACCCGACCGAGGTCCGCTCGCACGCCGACGCGGCGACGGTCTCCACCGAGAAGGCCACGTTCGACGAGTACGGCCGGGCGCTCACCTCGACCGATCCGCTGGGCAAGACGACCACCACCGCCTACAGCCCGCCGGTCGGCTGGCCGACCGGCGGCGTCACCACGACCGACCCGCTCGGCCACGCGGTCACCACCCGCCTGTCGCACGTGCTGGGCGAGCCGGTCTCGGTCACCGACGCCAACGGCAGGACCACCGAGGCCGACTACGACGCGCTGGGCCGTACCACCGCGTTGTGGAAGCCCGGACAGCCCCGCAGCGCGGGCACCCCCAGCGCCACCGTCGCCTACGACATCCCGTTCGACGGGATGCTCGGCCAGCCGACCCGCCCGATCAAGACCACGACCAGGCACCTGCTGACCGGCACCGTCTTCACCACCGCCGTCGGCTACGAGGACGGTCTCGGCCGGCCTCGTGAGGCGCAGACCGCGTCACCGGCCGGCGGCCGGATCGTCACCGCGACCACTTATGACGAACGCGGCCTGGTGGCCACGGTCACCGAACCGGCGCACAGCGTGGGCGAACCCGGCGGCGGCCTGGTCAACGCCGCCCCGACCGGCGTCCCGCAGTGGACGAGAACGGTTTACGACGACCAGGAACGTCCGGTCGCCTCCATCGCCCACAACCTGGGGACGGAGCTGCGCCGCACCACCACCTCCTACCCCGGCCTGGACCGCACCGAGGTCACCCCGCCGTTCGGCGGCAAGACCGCCACCGTCACCGACGCGCACGGTCAGGTCGTCAAGGTCGAGGAGTGGGCCGACGCCACCGTCCACCACGACACCGGCTACGGCTACGACCTGGCCGGCAACCTGACCAGGATGACGGACGCCAAGGGCAACGTCCGCACCTACACCTTCGACTGGCTCGATCGCCGCACCGCCGCCACCGACCCCGACGCCGGATCCTCCCGCTACGGCTACGATCTCGCCGACCGACCGGCCTGGAGTGTGGACGGCAAGGGCCAGAAGATCTCCTACACCTACGACGATCTCGGACGGCGTACCGGCCAGTGGGCGGGCGAGGCGGGCACCGGGACCAAGCTCGCCGAATGGACCTACGACACCGTCGCCAAGGGCCTGTTCTCGAGCGCCGTCCGCTACACGGGCGGGCGACCGTACACGCAGGCTGTCACCTCCTACGACGCCGACTACCGGCCGACCGGCGCCACGGTCACTGTCCCCGCAGGTGAGGGTGCGCTGGCCGGGACGTATCCGGTCACGTCGGTGTTCGACGCGGCGGGCAACGTCCGCGAGCAGAACCTCCCCGCGGCGGGCGGGCTGCCCGCGGAGAAGCTCACCTACGGCTACACCGACCTGGGCTTCGCCAAGAACCTCAGCTCCCCTGCCGGGGTGTACGTCCACGACACCGCCTTCACCTTGACGGGCAAGCTCGCCTCCCGCTCGCACGGGACCGGCGGCAAGCTCAAGCGGCTGCTCGAACGGGACACCGTCACCGACTGGCTGTCGCGGGTCCACACCCAGGCCAAGGCGGACACGGCGGTGCCGGAGACCGTCCAGGACGATCGTTACAGCTACAACACCGCCGGGAACATCACCCGCGTTCTGGACTCGGTTCCCACCGCGCCGCAGTCCGAGTGCTTCACCTACGACGGGCTGCGCCGCCTCAAGACCGCCTACACCACCACCGCCGGAGCGTGTAACGGCGCGGGCGACGCCCTCGGTGCCGACCCCTACGACCAGTCCTACGCCTACGACCAGGTCGGCAACATCACCACGCTGACCGACGCCGGGCAGTCGGCCACCTACGTGTACCCGGCGGCGGGCCCGAACGCGGTCCGCCCGAACGCGGTCACCTCCATCGTCCGCCCCGGCCCTCTGTGTCAGGCTCAAATGGGACACACAGTGAGGAAGTTCTCAGTGTGGCA